>NZ_CP009434.1:626758-940138 GCF_000960995.1 Burkholderia glumae LMG 2196 = ATCC 33617
TGGTTCCTTCAGCACCTGGAACGTGGTTTCGTCGCCGTAGATCAAGTTCGATTCGAGCAGCGCGTCGCGCATCAGGTTGATCACCGGCTGCGTGGCCAGACCTACCCGCACCACGCTGGCGGCCAGCGTATTCGACGAGATGTCACCGCCGAAGCGACGCAGCAGTGTGGCCTGACGATACAGCGGCATGCCGTACTGATACTTGCCGGTGATGATCCACGCCAGCGCGGATTCCGTGAGCAGCCCGCGCGGAATGATGCGCGTCGGCGCCAGCGTGACCTTGATGCCGAGATCGCAGCATGGGCACGCGTACTTGACCCGCTGGTGCTGAACGACGCGCACTTGCTCGGGAATCACGTCGAGCTGTTCGCTCGTTTCCACGCCGATCTCGACGAGGGCCTGGCCGTCATGGGCGCAGAACCGTTCGGACTCGGGCAGCTCGTGCCGCACGACCTCGCGCGGCAGATTCGGATCGAGTGGTTTGCGCCCGCGCTTGCCTCGCGTGTGGGCCGCGACCGATGTACCGGGCATATCCTCGCGCGCGGGCGCGTCGGCAGTCGTCGCCAGCGCCTCGGCTTCGTTGAACAGGCCGAGCTGGTCGGCATGGCGCGCCTCGCTCGAGGCGCCGAACAGTTCGTGCTTGTAGGCCCGCAGTTTCTCTTCGGCCAGATCGCGCTGAGCCGTCACGAGCCGAAGCTCACCGCGCAGCGCATCGCGTTCGGCGAGCAGTGCCTGGTATTGCTCAACACTCGGCATGACGGGGCTGTTCGGCATGGCCAATTAGACCACGCCACCTGCGTGGTGTTCAGCTCATCCGCGCGTAATATCGCTGGGGATGCTTCTGGATCACGGCCAGGTCGATGCCGTCGAGCAGCCAGTGCAACTGCTCGGTGCTGATCGTGATCGTGTCGCCACCGTTCGGCCAGACGAAGCGGTCGGCTTCGAGTCGCTTGAGCAGTAACCAGAAACCGTTGCCGCCCCAGCCGAGGATCTTGACTCGATCACGACGGCGGTTGCCGAAGACGAACAGCGCCGAGGTCATTGAGTTCAGGCGCATCGCCTGTTCGACCAGGATCGACAGCCCGTTGATGCCCATGCGGAAGTCGACCGGATCGCGATGCAGGTAGACCTTCAGCCCTTCGTCGAACCGGAACACGGCAGCCTCCCGAGCATCTGGACGAGCATCGTCAGTTCATCGAAGTTCGCCTGGCTCAGCTCCAAGGAAACGCCGTTTGGTAAGTGCACCTTCAGCGAGGACACCGCAGCCGATTTAGAGTCGCTAACACAAGTCATCCACGAATCTGGAGCAGATGACGGCGGCAGCCAGGACAAGCAGAGCGGTATGAATATCGAGGCGTCGTTCGAAGCGAATTCGAAGCTTGCCGAATCCGGCGAACCAGGCATGCGTACGCTCGACGACCCAACGATGCCTGCCCAGCCGTTCGCTGCTTTCGATACCGCGGCGTGCAATACGAGCCTTGATGCCGCGCTGTCTCAGATAACGTCGACAACGCCCGAAGTCATACCCTTTGTCAGCGTGCAGTTTGCTCGGGCGCTTGCGTGGCGGACCGTTCAGCCCGGGTACCGCAGGAATGGCATCGAGCGTGGACTCGAATGCCATCGAATCGTGGCGGTTGGCTCCCGTGATCGTGACGGCCAGAGGAATGCCGCGTGCATCTACGACGATGTGTCGCTTCGATCCGAGCTTGCCGCGGTCGGTCGGGTTGGGGCCGGTTTCCTGGCCCCCCGGGGGCTGGAGACGCTGGCTCCATCGAGGCTGGCGCGTTCCCAATCGATCTGGTCGTGCTCACGCAGCCGACGCAGCATCGCCAGATGCAGCCGGCGCCATACACCGGCCGCTTGCCAGTCTCGCAGACGTCGCCAACACGTCATGCCACTGCCGAAGCCCAGTTCTTGCGGGAGGTCTTCCCACGGGATACCGGTTTGCAGCACATATAGGATGCCGTTGAGCGCAGCTCGGTCATCGACCGTGCGCCGCCGTCCGCCCTTGGGCGATGGGGTGAATTCCGGAATCAGCGGTTCCAGCTCCACCCACAACTCGTTGCTGATTTTGCGTCTTGCCATATCGCAGACGATACGACTTCTGCTACGTCATGTCTAGGTTATGTTAGCGGCTCTTAGCCGGAGTGGGGGCAGCCGCAGAGGTGACGACCTGCATGAAGGCTGATTCCTCAGGCACGGAAGCCGTCGACAACTCGACGCGAGCCTCTCGTGACGGCTCCGCCGCGGAGCTGGCTATCTCGCCCGCGGCTTGTTCGCGCTGATACTTGGAAATCCACGTCCGAACGAGGTTCGGATTGATGTCGTGCTCCATGGCCGTCCGCGCGATCGACACCCCTGGCTTCAGACACGCCTGTATCAACTCGCGCTTCGCATCCTCGTCGTACTTGCGCCGTCCGTCTCGCTTGCGATCGGCCACCAACCGGCTCTGCAAACCTCCGTGTTGCTCGTTCATGCACACCTGTCCACGCTCATTGAACATGGACACGTAGCCTCGGTGAATCAGCCTCGTCGTGCAATGGCGTCCTTCAAAGAGCGCTTACTTTTGAACTGGCCTCTAACGGCTTCGACATCGTTCATCGCGACCAGGACAAAGAGGTTGCGTATCGTCAAATCAGCTGGACTTATACGCAGCGCCACGGCGACCGTGAGGTCGAGGTGACCGAGGTCAAGGATGTTCCGTACTACCGTTATCCGCGTACGAACGTTCCGCCGTACTCCATCGAGGTTGTTATCTCGGCCGACCCTGACGGTGCGCATTGCATCGTCGCCGGTCCGTTCAAACACACGGATGAACAGACCGTTGTTGCGACGAACACAGCCAATATGTTGTTCGAGCAGTTCGGCTCGTTCGAGGTGCTCGACACGTCGATGAGCCCGTCGGTCAAGGTGCCAGTGCGCCGCCTCAACTGGAAGCTTCTGCCGCCTGGCAAGAACCCGTGGAAATCCGCATGGTCGTCGCTCGAAACTGTCATCGACAAGAGCCGTGGCAAGAGCCGCGAGGTCGTTGCATCGCGCTTCAAGGAAGTGGGCAAGTACGCGCCGGAATTCGTCGCCATCGGTCTGGGTGGCTTTGACGATTACGTCGTGTTCGGTTTCCCGAGCAAGGGCCTGTGCATCCTGGAAAGCCGGTTCACGAACAACGCCACCTACATTCTCGCCCACGCGAACTGGGAAATCGTCTCGCAGTTGACGAAGGCGCAAATCCTGTCTGTGTCTGCGCATCAAGGGCGCCTGATTCACGACCGCAACTGGTTTGATGCCCTGGGCGCAGTGCTGGGAGCCCCACGGCAGACCCGGCGTAACGGAAACAAGCAGTAGGGGTGGCAGCGCGTCGCGGCCGTTCGTGCCGCGCTGCTCGAGCAAGATTTGGCAGATTGTCGAGGGAATGATGGCAGGGACGCGAACACACGAGGAGCAACAGAAGCTGCTGCTCGAAATCATCTGTAGAAGTTCAGACTTGATCTGACAGTAAGGCCTTGCCAAGAGGCGGGGTTACCCGTTTTGATAGAGGTGCGAATCTTCATCAAAACAGCGCGCAAGCGCCAAGGAGTAACCCCGTGAGTAGTCTCAACCAAAATGTCATCCGCCACAAGATCGGTCTGCTGAATCTGGCCGCCGAGCTGGGCAACGTGTCGAAAGCCTGCAAGGTGATGGGGCTGTCGCGCGATACGTTCTACCGCTATCAGAACGCCGTGGCCGAGGGCGGCGTCGATGCCCTGTTCGACAGCAATCGGCGCAAGCCGAATCCCAAGAATCGAGTCGATGAAGCGACGGAAATCGCCGTGCTGGCCTATGCCATCGAGCAGCCCGCCCACGGGCAGGTTCGGGTCAGCAACGAATTACGCCGGCGCGGCATTTTCGTGTCTGCATCCGGCGTTCGTTCGATCTGGCTGCGTCACGCGTTGTCGTCCTTCAAGCTGAGGCTCGTGGCGCTGGAGAAGCAGGTCGCTGAAAAAGGCATCGTGCTGAGCGAGGACCAGGTGGCCGCGCTGGAAAGAAAGCAGGACGACGATGTGGCTCATGGCGAAATCGAAACCGCTCATCCCGGCTATCTGGGCTCGCAGGACACGTTCTACGTGGGCACGATCAAGGGCGTAGGCCGGATTTACCAGCAGACCTTCGTCGACACCTACAGCAAAGTGGCGATGGCCAAGCTGTACACGACCAAGACACCGATCACGGCGGCCGATCTGCTCAATGACCGGGTGTTGCCGTTCTTCGAGGAGCACGGCATGGGTGTGATCCGCATGCTGACCGATCGAGGCACGGAGTATTGCGGCAAGCCGGAATCGCACGATTATCAGCTGTACCTGGCGCTGAACGACATCGAGCACACCAAAACCAAGGCGCGACATCCGCAGACCAATGGCATCTGCGAGCGGTTCCATAAAACCATCCTGCAGGAGTTTTATCAGGTCGCGTTCCGCCACAAGCTCTATCTGACGCTGGCGGAACTGCAGGTCGATCTCGATACTTGGCTGATGTACTACAACGGCGAGCGAACGCATCAAGGTAAGATGTGTTGTGGTCGCACGCCTTTGCAAACGCTCATCGCGGGCAAGGAGGTGTGGAAGGAGAAAGTGAGCCACCTGAATCTGATCTGACAGTCACGCACCGTCGGAACGGGTAACTGTCAGATCGGGTCGCGACTTCTACAAATCATCAAACGCTTTGACGGGTACATCAACGCGACGAACTCGAAAATCGCGGTCGTACTGTCGTGTTGCACGGCCTACATCGGTGGCCTCGGCTTCAAGCCCGTCGACCTTTCCGATAAGCGCGAGCACGACTGGGCCTGGTGGGGCTTGCTCGCAGTCTCGCTGCTTTCGGTGCTCTCGACATTGGTCGCAGGCCAGTACGCGTACCCCGCCGCGCGCTCAAGCTGCAAACGCCAGCCGCCCGCGCGCCATACGAGAAACCCTCTGCTATTTTTTTGCGATGTCGCCTCGCATGCCGGTGGCCGCGATGGCTACACAACTTACCTCGTGTCAATGACCGCGGAGGACGTGAATACAGACCTCTCGGCGCAGGCTTAAGTGCTCGCAACGATTGCAGCTTCGAAGTTTCGCCTGCTTGGCAGAGGTATCAACTGACTTGTCCGCGTGCAGTTGCCCTCGTTTGGCATTGTTCTGGTTATGTTGATTACCGTGCTCTCCAAGTGGACTCTCTCCAAGTTCGCCTTTCTTGAGTATAGATCGACGCGATAAGGCGATTGCGCTTTGAATGTCGCGATACATTGGATGTCTGCATAAATATCGCAATAATAGAGGGGTATATGAAATATTGGATTAATGCAGTAGGCGGGGTATTCCGACATCCGGGGGTGCGGCTTGTAGTTGTGCTTTTGGGGTTGACGTTGGCGACAAGGGTGGTCAGCTATGGTTGGGGAGCTAAGCTTATAGGAGCCTCCTTTTTCGGTTTCATGTTGTGGGGGCTATTTTTGGAGTGGCGGCGATTCCTGCCACCTTTTCGCAGGATGATGTTGAGGCGGGTAATGCGTATCATGAAAGCGCTACGGCCGCTGCGCAAGCTTCCTCCCGACGTCCCGGTCTTGTACGGAGCTGTCATGATGTACATGATTGCTCGTCTGATACTTACTACCCTGCACTGGATGCCCTGGATCGGTTCCACATACGAGATATTCTGCGTCGGTGTGGTGACATCGATTGCTGCTCTTCGGCATGCACATCTGATACTTTCCCGGATCGCGAAGTGGTCATGGGGAAAGGTGCTCGGCAAAACGTTATATGCGATGTCGACTGCGGTATGTTTGGCGATCGGAACATCGCAAGCAATACGTACGACGCGACTTTTGACACATGCAGATGCGAAGTACTTCCCGAGTTTTGTTGGTCTTCTGTCATCCTGGTATGTAGTCCTGAATTTTGTCCGATGCGCTGCAATTTTTCTGGCCGTGTGTGGCGCAATACTTATTTTGATCAACCTGCCGTCGCTCTTGTTGAGATCCGTGCGAGAGTGGTTAAAATTCATTCCGGAGGAGAAGACGGACAGGATATTCATTTGGTGGCGACGAGTGCGCTTCGGTCGCCGTGGTGACCCGGTGCTTCAAGGGCGCTACTTGCGAGACGTTATTGAACTGTTTACCCCGGCAGCATTACTCGGTATCGCTACGGTGATCGTCGCGGCGCCAGAATCGATATCAGACGCACAGGCTACGGGAATAATCCTTAACCAGACGCTATTTGCTATGGAGTACACCGCTGATGGCGGCTGCCCTGCGGTTGGCAACCGGCCGACTGTGCATCTTGATCGAGATTTTGTGTCGACTGGGGTGCTGGTAGGGGACCGGTTGATTACAACTAGGCAAGAGTGTCATGGTCCCGAGAAATCCAAGTAGCTACTCGAGCGTGATAAACAGCACGCCTTTGGCCGTGCCTGGGCGCTGGCATACCGTCACGATCCCGCAGGCCCGCGCGAACTGCCCGTTGCGCAACTGCGCGAGCTCGCGCGCCGGCAGCAGCTAGTCAGCTCGCAGGCGATCGTGCAGCAGCCCGAGCGGGTGCCGTCCGAGCGTGAAACCTATCGCGCGGTAGTTCGTCACGATCTCGCGTCCCTCCGAGGCCGCCGGCAGCACGGGCGACTACAGGCCGATCTCGATACTTGGCTTGCGTATTACAACGGCGAGCGAACCCATCAGGGTAAGATGTGCTGCGGTCGCACGCCTCTGCAGACGCTCATCGCGGGCAAGGAGGTTTGGCGTGAAAAGTGAGCCATCTGAATCTGATCTGACGGTCATGCACCGTCGGAACGGGTAACTGTCAGATCGGATCGCGACTTCTACGGTTAATGAGGATGCAGTCATGTCGATCGTTGAGTTCCATCCTAGCGGAAAAGCTCATCCACGCGCGGCCGAATTTTCCTTGGTTTGCGACCTGCTCCAGGCACCTGTTCGCTCGAGCAGGGATCTCGCCGTGCTTGCAGAACAGCGGGTAGGCATCGATGTGCTTGACCGCCTTGACGCGTACGGTCTGAAAGACAAAGAACTCATCTTCATCATTCCTCGCAGCACTCTTTCATATCGCCGGCAGCACGGCGAGCGCCTGTCCAAAACCGAGTCTGACAAGGCGATCCGCCTCGTGAAGATCTTGGCGCAGTCGCAAGCCATTTTCGGTAATCAGGAAAAGGCGATGATCTGGCTGCGTGGCCAGCAAACCCGATTCGCCGGTAAAACGGCGCTCGAACTGGCAGCAACCGAGCACGGCGCGCGACTCGTCGAAGATGCCCTCGTACAGATCGACGAGGGCATCTTCGCCTGATGGATCTCTGGCGTATCAGCAACTACAGCGACAGCCAAGGGGGCCAGCGCCAGACAGATAAAACGACCCCGGGGGCCGCCGGTAATGTATGTGTCGTCAAGCGGCCAGAACCAGACGTTCGACCGCAGTCCGTGAGTCATCGACAATCGGGCGGTAGGATGCAAGTTGGCCTTCTGTTGGAACACACGTAAAGACTTTGTGCTATGTGCCGTAACTGGGCCTCGTGCGATACTTATCCCTCAGACGAGCCTTGGGGGTTTAGATGAATGCGAACGACTGGCACAGATTTGAAGACGAATTTGCAATACGAATCGCGGAAAAAATCAGTAGCCTCTATCATGCCCAGCAAGTCACTGCCGACGTCGTGCGGCATGAGAGCGGGCACCCGTCCTGGGTTCGAATCGGAGCGAAAAGTCGTGAAGGCGATACCGGATTTCCCTACTTACTGAATGTGCATCTAACGTGGCGTGAGAGAGCTATAGAAGAACTGCTTGCGAACCCAGATAATTTCGACGCTTATTTAGAATCACTTCCGGGCAAGATGCAGGGATGGATGCAAGAACGCCCTATAGATTTCGGCTCCAGAACACAGCATGGGCCGCTTGAGCGCTTGTATCTCGACCATTTCGATGTTTAATCGGCGGCTGATCGGATGGACCATAACGCAGCGCGGCGAGCAATATATAATGCACCCGTGCTTGCCTCTATGCAAGCTGTCAACCTTCAAGGCTGGTGCTGCAGCATGCGCACGTCGAGCCCAGAAGAGAAGGGCCGCGTGAGAGCGGCTCTTCCGTCAGTCGTCGCAACTCACAAAACCGTCGATGTCGTCGGAATGAAGGTCGTCGCAACGTCCCTACGCCCTTGAGTAGCGCGACGCTTTACCCAAGTCATCCGACAAGTCAGGTCCAGTCCGAAGGATCTCGTTGTGAGAATATCTGTACCGTCTTAGCAGATATCGGAAGACATGAACTCATCGTTTGGCAAGTGCCTTGATGACGTCCTTGTGCGTCTCAAGCACTCGCTTGACAGCGCTTCGAACAATACGCTCTCCTTCTGGTCCCGATAAATCAATGGGAACAGGGCGGACGGGCTCTCCCCGGGGCTTCAACTCGATGCCGTAAAGCTTTCGTGTCATAACTTTCTCCCGCGATGCCGAAATTATGCCCGTTTCTGACCTCCCCAGGCTAGCCGAGTGTCTAGACATGGTAGCGGGACGAAGCACACGCAGATCAGCTTGGGTGGCCACTGAGTCGAACCCAATGCAATCCTTGTTGGCGCCAACGAGCGCATTTGCTCGGAGTGTATCGCTGCGCATCAACACCTGCTGGGTGTGAATGCTTGCGTATTCTGAGCTTTGAGCATGGTGTGCGGGCGACGTTCTCTCGCTTTCAGTAGCACTCGGATTTGGAGCCCGGAGTTAATTTAGCAGTGGTCGACTGGATGTGGACTTACAATCATGAGCGCCCGGTATGGCGATGAGTGATTTTACGCCAAAGCAGCGGCTGGCCATGGCCGCTTAGTTTCTACTTCTGCTTGCCGTGGAAAACGGGGCATTACCACTGACTTTTGGTCAAAGACCAATTGCCTACGTAGGTAATTGCAAGGCTCAAATATTTTCGGCACTATTCACGGAGGGGAGATGGATTTTCGAGATATCAATATTGAGCAAATTGTTGCGCGTATCTGCAACTCGGACAACACCGGTGAAGCATTTAGACTGTATCATCTTGCAGCCCCATTTCTCAAGAATTACAAATTTGTATTTGCGTCGGATAAGGGTGGAAAACCTGGTTTTGCGGTAAATCGAACGTTTGCCGCAGGTGCCGCCGTCCGTAGTCTATTCAAAACCGATCGCGTTCTTGTGCTAGACCCGGATACGGCCTTGGAAATGGAGTCGGGACAATCAACCTATCCGATTGATTACTCAATTTCCCTCGATACCAATGCAATGAGCTACCTTGTTCCTCATATGGCGGGCAAGCGTGGCGGAGGGATTCCGGCAGACTTTTTAGAGGTTTTTGAGTTCATTGCAAGTCCCGAGGTTAATGTTGATCCAATCCCCTATTTCACCGAAAATCTACCTAATCTTGCCGATGGAAAATCGGCTGATGAGATTTTCGAAAATCTCAAAGCCTACGAAATTTTACGCACGATTGATGCAAAATGGCTCAAATCGAAAGGCGAAGTTCAATCAACGCTGACTGAACAAGAGTTGACAACGTCAGCCCAGCATCTGTTGTCGAAGATGTACATGGATATCAGCGATGATTCCGGAATGAAGAGAATTAAGTTTCGGCATCAATACATGTACGCATGCTTAATCAAGATGGCGGCGATTCAATTGAAATCCCCGGGCGCAGGCATCTGCGAGAAAATGTCTGCCTTCATGGAGTTTTGTCATTCTGGGCTTGCGGCAATCAGCGTGCGAGAGGTCGCAGTTGCCCGCGCATATTTCACACGAGGCCAAGACCTCAAGTTCTTTGGGAGAATTCAGAAAAAATCAAAGAAGGATATTCTGGAGCTGCTGCGCAACATGGCTTGGGATATGTGGCATGTTCGACAAATGGAGCAGTCCATTACATTTAATCCAGTTAAGCAGGCAAGGTATTTCTTTCCTGCGCTATTGACTTTTGATCGTGGATTTATTGAGATTATGGATCTCTATTCACTTAAGGCATGTGCCTTTAAGGTTGGCGAATTTAATCCAATGCCATTTTTTGATGGTGATGCGTTCAAGTTGATCGCAACTGATGACGAGAATGGTGCCTCTGCTGTCAGAAAATATTTCTCGGAAGATGCGATTGCTACCAGAGAAGCGGCCCGAAGTAGTGTGAGAGCCAATTTTTCTACAGTCGTTGAGACTTTGGAAAAAGAACTTTTGATGATTGCAAGTAAATAGCGCCTTATTTAACTTTCTAAGTGAGAGCGAAAATTCCTTCGCTATGCGGTAGTGTGTAGACTATTGGTGTGATCGCTGTCATCAGCCTAAGAGAATTTTCTCATAGAATTTTCCGTAATATAATCTCCGCTATTCGTTGGGCATCACAGATCGAGGGTCTAAAGTAATTATCGCAAATTTAAAGTTTAGAGGTGTATGCCCTAAGTGCGGGAAAAATGCCACTTTCCTAGTTGAGGATTGCAGCCCCGGAAATCAATCCCGAATTGCTGAAGATTTCTATCGAGATAGATGGGCAGAGTTTGAATATTTTTATTTTCTATTTCTTCAAAATTTCCAAATTGCCTGCATTTTATTGGTGCAAACATTGCGGCGCTTGTTGATGAGGGAGAAAAATAAAAATACTAATCTCAAGGTGTTTGCAAATGGCCAAGGAGATTTGATTGAAGGGGGGATTCAAATGCTTATTGATCGTCCGCCGCTTATTCCGCCGCATTACTCATCCGGAATGCTTGTGACTCAACCTTGCGATCTTTATAGGCAAGCCAGGCTATGCTTTGAAATGAACGCTTGGGATGCGGTAGGAATGCTTTGCAGGAAAATAATTGATATACAGACAATTGAAAAATGGGATGGAAAAAAATGTCAATCCAATGTCAATCTCACTTTTCGATCGAATCAAGATAATTTACAAAGATAGGGGGAGAATTGCCTTGCGCATGCGGTAAGAATGATCGGCAATGATCCGGCGCACAGTGTCGTTGCTTTTGGTAGAGATGATGCTGAATCAAGAATTGTATTCGCGCGAGGCTTTTTGTAATGTGTCGCAAAATATAGTATTTATTGAAATAATATCACTTATTTTTTGGCTATTTTTGAAATGTCTTATTTTCCGTGTCGAACTTGGCAATATTTTAAGTAAAAAATGATATTTCCTTGTTATTTCAAGCGGCCCCGGCCTCATGTTGTATGTCACTTGACAGGACGGATCTCGAGCTGCCTGCATGTCAACCCACTTGGCCGGACGATCTAATGATCGCTCGGCTCATCGATCGACGCTGGCGCATTAGCTTTGAGAATGATACACGGGATTGTCCGCCAGGCGTGCCGACTGCGCTGGCCGCTGGAACGCCCATCCATTGCGCTGCTGGTCTCTAAGCTCTGTCGAGACAACTAGGCGAGGTCGTGACATTCTCGGGGACGACTTTTCTGAGAATTTTCGGGGCCACGGACATCTTTTCTGAGACGACAGGCATGCGGTGTCTCAAAAAAGATGTCCACGTCCTTGATTTTTCCAGGGTGATAAAGACACCTATTTTGAAAGCCTACACCAGCCGATTCGAGGAGCTGGCGCAGCGCCTGGCCGGGAATGGCCGCGATGCGCTTGCGGCAGCTGCCCGCGACGGCCAGATCCTGCCGCTCGCGGCGGCGGCACGACGCCGCGGTCCTGGTCCGACAGCCGCCGCGCCTGGGTGGACAGCGCCCGGCAGCCGGTGAGCGGCGCCGCCCTGTCCACCGAAACGGTGAAGTCGATGCCGTACTCGGCGTATCCCAAATCGACGCCATCCGGTCCCGCGCGCCTTCGAGGTCGGGACGCAGCGCGTCGATACCGCGAGCCTCATCGGTACCGGGCAAGCAGGCGGGCGCGCCATGCCGCCGCTCAGGAGCGTCCCGCTCAGGCAAGCGAGGGAAGCCTGAACGTCGAGACGGCCTGCTTCAAGCCTTGCGCCAGTTCGTCCAGCGATTGCGCCGCGCCCGCCGCCTGCTCGACCAAGGCCGCGTTTTGCTGCGTCACCTCGTCCATTTGAGACAGCACGTGATCGACCTGCTCGATGCCGCGGCTTTGCACCTGCGAGGCGGCGGCAATATCGCCAAGCAGCCTGGAGACGTCGTCTACCGCCCGCTGCAGCGAGCCGATCGTTTTGCCGAGGGCGGCGATCTGGGTCTCGCCGCGATGGACGATGGCGGTGGATGACTCGACTAGCGCGCCGATCTCCTTGGCGGCCGCGGCCGAGCGCTGCGCGAGATTGCGTACCTCGCCGGCGACCACCGCGAAGCCGCGCCCGTGCTCGCCGGCGCGCGCGGACTCGACCGCCGCGTTCAAGGCAAGGATATTGGTCTGAAACGCGATGCCTTCGATCAGGCCGGTGATATCGGCAATTTTGCGCGAGCTGCCACCGATCTCGGCCATGGTTCGCATCACGTCCTGCACGGCGGCATTGCCGGCGCCGGCCACCTCGGTCGCGCCGTGCGACAGCGCGCTGGCCTCACGCGCATCGTCGGCATTGCGCTTCACGCTGCCCGTGAGCTGGGCCATGTTGGCGACGGTATGTTCGAGCGAGGCGGCCTGTTGTTCGGTCCGCGTGGACAGCTCGCGCGTGCCATCGGCGATCTCGCGCGTGGCCAGAGTGACGTCATCGGCATGTCGCCGCACGCTTTCGACCAGCGTCCTCAACCCGTGCAGCATCTCGTCCAGCGCCACGACGAGGCTGCCCGCGCGGACCGCGGCGACGGGCGGCGCCCGAGACAGATCCCCCTGCGCGACGAGGTGCACGAAATGGCGCGCGACGGCCGGCTCCGCGCCCAGCTCGCGCCTCAGACTGCGGGCGATGCCGATGCCGACGGCCATCACCAGCGCCGTGCAGCCGATCAGCGCGATCCCGAGCACCAGCCGGGCGGTACGATAATCCCGCAGATTACGTTCCTTGAGCGCCCGGTTGCGCTCCGTCTCGAAGTCGGCATAGCGCGTGATGCTGTCCTGCAGCGCCTGCATGGACGGGCCGGTGCGGGTCTCCAGCCAGGTGCCGGCTTCGGCGCGACGGCCTTGCTGGGTCAGCGTGACGAACTGGTCGAAATCGGGCGCGGCGCGTCGATCGTTGGCCTCGTAGATGGCATCGACGAGCGCAGCGGCCCCGGCGGCGTCGCGATTCGCGCGGCGCAAGGCTTCGCGCTCCTCCAGAAAGCGCTGCTTCGCGGCGTAGCCGCGCTTGGCCAGGGCGGCCTGCGTCGCCGGGTCCGCGACCAGCAGCATGGTCTTCACCGCATCGGTACCGATGAACACCTGTCGCGACAGATCCGTGGCCAGCGCCAGTTTGACGTTGCCGTCGTCGACCACCTGCTCGAGCCGCGCATTGGCGCGTGCGAGCTGCCAGAGCGCGAAGCCGCCGCAGGTGGCGAACGCCAGCGTCAGCGAGCCGAAGGCAAGCGCGAGACGCGCGGAAACGGTAAGCGTGGATTTGGCCATGATAGTGGGCGCCGCTCTGTCCGAATGGCAACGCGGGCGCTCGCCCGCGGTCGAGGGGGTTCGATGCGATCGGAGCTGGAGATCGCAGCGACCGGCGCGTTCAGTCGAAATGATGCACGTAGCGCAGTATCGCGCGCGTACCTTGCGGTCGATTCCGTGCGTCCCGCTCGAAATACGCGTTGAACATCAGATGATCCTGCGGCGAAAAGCTGACCATCGCGCCGGGACCGATTGCCCATACGCCTTCGCGCGTGCCGGACACATCCTGGCCATTGGCCTTCATGTCGGTGATCTGGCGCAGCCAGTAGCCGTTCAGCCCGATTCGCAACCCCGGGCGCAGCTCGTACTCGGTCGCGAAGTTGGCATGCACGGCCTGGCCCGCCTGGGTGGAGGTCACGTCCGGGCCGAGCGCGGTGGCGGGCTCGTGGTTGCTCGAATTCCACAGATAGTGAAGGCGCCAGGAGAACGTCCACTTCGGCGTCAGCCAGACGGTTGCGGCCCAATACGGATCGAACGACCAGAAATGACTGCCCGGATTGATCGCCCGCGACGGATCGTAGGCGCCGGTCGGCACGATGAACTGCAGTTCGACGCGCTGGGCGAAGCGCGGCCCGGACGCGCCCATGAGCGGATCCGACTGCAGGAACGGCCCGATCACGAGATCGCCGAAGCCCGCCCGCCCGTTGAGCGCCATGTTGTTCAAGCCGTCGTCGGTATGGGCGGCGGCCACCCACGGCACAATGACGTCGAGCCCGGGATGGAAGCCGCCGACTTTCACGGGTGCCTGATACACGAGCTGGCTCAGGCCCGCGAAGACATCGACCGACTGCCAGGGCAGGGCCACGCGATTGCCGGCATTGTCGTTGATGCGCGACGCGCTGTAGTACTCCAGGTACTGCGTGGCATACCAGCCGGAACCGGCGGGCGGCAGGCCGTCGAGAAAGCTCGTGAAGCCGAGATTCAGCGAAGGCAGGTCGGCCGCGCTGGCCGTGCCGCAGGCGGCCGTGGCCAGCGCCACCGCGGCGAGCTTTCGAATACGATGTGTCATGGGGCGCCTGTGGGACGATGATGGACGACGAATGGCTATGCCTTCGCTACAGCCGGGTGCTCGGCGAGCGCTTGATACCGGCCGCCGTGGAACACCAGCGGCGCCTTGCCGAACACATCGAAATGCTCGACCTGGCCGATGAAGATCAGGTGATCGCCGCCTTCGTACTGGCCGACGTTGCGGCAGATGAGCCGCGCGCTCGTGCCTTCCAGGCATGGCACGCGCGTCGAGGCCGAGGCCGTGTGCGGCACCCCTTCAAACTTGTCTTCCGCGGGGCGTGCGAAGTGGCTCGACAGCGGGATCTGGTCATGCGCGAGAATGTTGACCGCGAAATGCTCGGCTTGCTGAAAGTCGGCACAGCTCGGTGCAGCCTTGCGCAGACTCCACAGGATCAAGGGTGGGTCGAGCGACAGCGAAGAAAACGAATTCGCGGTCAGGCCGATGCGCCGGCCGCTCGCCGTGCGAGTGGTGACCACGGTCACGCCGGTGGCGAACTGACCGAACACCGAGCGCAGCTGCGCGGGATCGAGCGCCGGCGCAGCGGCGCATTCAAAGTCGAGTGAAGCGTTCATGGCGACGGTTCCGGTGACGTTCATGCGGCGCAGGCGAGGTGCTCCCGAATCTCGGCCGAGCACGCCTGCGGGTCGAACCACCACGGCGAGAATTCGCGCGGATCGTCGAAGGCGTTGACGATGCGCGCGGCCAGCGACGGCGAGGTGCTGGCCGCGCCGAGCAGGTCGACCAGATGCGGCGGCGGCGGCGTCAGCAGCGAGTTGGTCCAGCGCACGACGTGCTGCGCGTACGACCAATAGCGCTCGAAGGTGGCCTGCATCCAGTCCTCGCCGAACGGTGCCGATTCGTGCGCGAGAATGGCGTCCAGGTAGACGCTGGCGCATTTGGCCGCGCTGTTCGACCCCTGGCCCGTGATCGGATCGTTGACCACCACGGCATCGGCCATGCCGAATACCGCGCGGCCCGACGGCAGACGGAACGACGGATTGCGCACGCACGGCGTGAAGCGTCCGGACAGGGTGCCGTTCGCATCGCTCAATTCGACGTTGCGACAGCGTTCGGCCTCCCAGGGCAGGTACTGGCGGACGATCGACAGGCTGCGCTCCAGATGCTGCTCGGGGCTCTGCACGTCGCCCCAGCAGTCGAGCGGGCCGCCCGGGATGCCCTCGAATACCATGATCTCGCAGGGGCCCGACAGCGTGAGCGCGGGGAAAACGAAGTACTCGCCGATGCCGGGCAGAAGATTGAAGCGCACGCGCGAATACGGCGTACTGGGCGTCATGCCGGTCACGTAGGTCAGCGCCAGCGCGCGCTGCGGACGGTCGAACGCCGAACGCGACGCGTCGCGCCCGAACAGATTGACGATGTCGCCCTTGCCGGCCGCCAGCAGGACCAGGTCGTGGCTTTGCGCGAGCGCCTCCAGCTCGGGAATGCCCACGTCGCCGAGCTGAACCTGTGCGCCGCGGCGTTCGACTTCGAGCAGCCACGCCGACATTTTCAGGCGTTGATCGACCGACTGCGCGTACCGGGTCAGCCGCGACGACCATTCGAATGCCTTGGCACCCCGGCCGTCGGGCGACACGAGCGTCAGGCTGATCCCTTCCACCGAGGGACAGCTCTCCTCCCAGTGGTTGAGGCCCAGATCGCGCTCGATCTGCAGCGCCGAGTGGAACATGCACTGGCTCGACATCACGCGGCCCGAGCGGATCGATTCCGCATCGCGGTTGGTGGCGAGCGTGACGTGATATCCCTGGTCGAGCAGGGCGAATGCAAGCTGCAGGCCGGACTGGCCAGCACCGACAATGGCGATTCGTCTCATTTGGATTCCTTATTGATGGAAAGAGTGAATGGGGCGCGTGAGCCTCGTCCGTTATTCGGTGAGCCGGGGAATCGCGGGCTGAGCCTGCTCGGGGCCCATGGCGGAGTAGCCGCCATCCACGGCATAGTCCGCGCCAGTCACGAAACTCGCCGCATCGCTGCAGAGGAAGGTGACCACGCGTGCGACTTCCTCGGGATCGCCCACTCGGCCGAGCAAATGATAGGGCGCCGCCACGCGGTCGGTCTTGGCACGGTCGCCATGGGTGAGATCGTCCATCAGCCGGGACCAGGTCCAGCCCGGCGACACCGAGTTGACGCGGATGTGGTCCCGCGCGAAATCCATTGCCATGCTGCGCGTGAGCTGCCGGATCGCGGCTTTGGAGGTCGGATAGAGCCAGCGCCCGGTCTGGGCGCAACTGGCGGAAATCGAGCTGAAATTCACCACGGCGCCGCCGCCGCGCTTCACCATGTAGGGGTGCGCGGCCAGGCTCAGCATGACGGCGGAGACCACGTTCACGTCCATCGCGCCCAGCCAGTCGTTGCGGCTCGCCTGCATGCCGTTGTCGACATAGCTGCACGCCAGGTTGACGAGGATGTCCACGCTGCCGAAGCGGTCCGCGACCCCGGCAACGGCGTGTTGAATCGCGTGGTCGTCGGTGATGTCGACGGCCATGAAAACCGCGTGTTCGCCGATCGATTCCGCGACGCGCGCTCCGTTGTCGCGATCGATGTCGAAAATCGCCACGCGGGCGCCCGCGGCGACGAGATCACGTGCCACGGCCGCGCCGATCAGGGTCGCGCCGCCGGTGACGATCGCCACCTTGTCATTCAGATCGATCATCAGTGTTCTCCTTGAAGCGGATCAGGGGGTGTCGTGAGCGGCGGCCTCGCGCCGCCAGTTCGGCATCAGCCGGTTCGAGGGCACGGTCTCGTCGAGGAGCTTGCGGGCCGTTTCCACGCCCGCGACCGGCAGGCCGGCGGGATCGAGCAGTCCGATCTGCACCAGTACGCTGGCCTGATCCCAATAGATATGCTCGTGATAGAGCTTGTCGCCGCGAAACTTCACGATCGCCACGAGCGGAATCTCGACACGCTTGCCGGTCGGCGCGACGCCCGGCAGCATCCAGTCGATTGCCGTCGTATGCGTGAAGCAGAACAGCAGTTCGTCGACGATCTGCGTGGCGCCGACGGTGCGCGACACCGGCGTGATGGTGGTGTCGGGCGGATTGGCGTGCACGAAATGATGGCGATAGAAATGCGCGAGTTCGTCGTGGCCGACGCCGCCGGTCAGCGTGGGAATGTGGTTGACGTACGGTTCGGCGACCATGGTGGCCATCGTCGCCTCGACGTTGCGCGTATCGAACTCGTGCGCGAGATGGGTTTCCCAGAGCGCGGAAAGATCGTAGCGCGGGCCGATCGTTTCCCGAAACGCCGTCACCGAGCGCTGATGCGCCATCAAGGCCGATGCCTTGTCCCAATGCGCACTGCCGGTGCGGGCGAACGCGTGGTCGGCACCGGGGTAGGTGTAGAGTTCGACGTCGGGATGCCCCGCCAGCGTGCGGCCGATCTGCTCGCGCGCCTGCGGAGGACAGAAGCGGTCCTCACCGGCCATGTGCAGCACCACGCGGCCGGTCAGCGACGCGGCCTCCGCCAGCGCCTGCTCGATGCCCACGCCGTAATAGCTGACCGCGCAAGCCACCTGCGGCAGGCGGCAGGCAGCCAGCCAGGCAAGCTTGCCGCCCAGGCAGAAGCCGAGGACGCCCGTGCCGCCGCTGCATTCCGGGCGCTGCGCCAGCACGTTCAGCGCGGCGGCGATATCGCCGACCCCGAGATTTTCATCATACGTTTCGTAAAGTGCCATCGCGCGAGCGACGTCGTCGGGCGATTCGCCCAGTTCGATGCCCGGCTCGCGGCGCCAGAACAGATCGGGCAACAGCACCGTGTAGCCTTCTTCTGCGTAATAATCGGCCACCTCGCGCATGTGGCGGTTGGCGCCGAATATTTCGTGACACAACACGATCCCCGGCCCCTTGCCGCTCGCCGGCGTGCTCAGGTAGGCCTTGAAGCATTCGCCGCCCGGCAGCGCGATCTCGATCGTTTGCCCTTTCATGCGCTCCTCCATGGAATTGGTGTTGGCCTAGTATTGGTGGCCGAAACGGCGCCCTCTATCCGTTTCATTGAAACCTTATCCGGTGACTCCAGAAAATCGCGGTGCCCGCGGCGCAGCGCTCGACCCCGCGGGTTTATGCGGATGTAGGCGCGCGAGGCGCTCTTCTACGATGCGCACAGGCCCGCTTTTTGCCTTTTTTTGCCGTAAACCGGGTGGACCGCCCGATTGTCCGGATGCTCGCGTCGCTATCCGAATCCTCCGGGAATCCGGCCGTGCGGATCACCAAGACGGTGATAGATGCCCTCATGAAGTGCAGATCAGCGTGATGGGAGAACCTCGATGGCGCATTGTTTAGCTGGGAACCGCCTTGCCGACGCCCCATGGTTCAACTGCGGCAATCTGTTGATGCAATCGACGGACCTCGACGAGGTGCGGGCGTCGGTGGCCGACGTGCTCAAGCCGCATCGGCTGACCGTCGCCGGCGGCGCGAGCGCGCTGCATGGCCGTTTGCATCACACGCGATGGGGCAACCTTTCGCTGAATCTGCTCGACTACGGCAGCGAAGTCATCATCGAACCCGATCGGCTCGAGGATTTCTTCCTGCTTCAAGTGCCGTTGCAGGGGCAGGCGGAAATCGAATGCGGCGGCCAGCGGTTCGTCTCGTCGCCTTCCACCGCTTCGCTGGTCTCGCCGTCGCTGGCGCTGCGCATGCGCTGGGGCGAAGCGTGCCCTCAGGCCATTCTGCGCATCGAGCGCTCGGCCATGGAGCGCCACGCCCAGCGCCACTTCGGTGAAGCGGCGCGCGGGCCGATCGAGTTCGCACCGGAATTCGACCTCACGTCGCCGCAGGGGCAGTGCCTCATGCAACTGCTTCCGGTACTGGCGGAAATCATGAGCACGGAGGCGCATCCGCTGCGCCACGCGCTCGCCTTCGAGCAGTTCGAATCGACACTGCTCAATGCGCTGATCTACGGCCAACCGAACAGCGCGCGCAACGACAAGGCGCGAGAGCGCCGGCCGCTGGCGCCGACTTGCGTGCGGCGTGTCGAGGAATATATCCGCACCCATTTGCAGGAGCCGCTGACCATCGAGCAGCTTGCCGAATTCGGCAACGTCAGTGCGAGCACCTTGTTTGCGGCCTTCAAGCATTATCACGGCGTGACGCCGATGGCTTTCGTGCGCCAGTTGCGGCTCGAGCGCGTGCGTCGCGACCTGATCGGCGCGGATGCCATGCACGGCACGGGGCGCCCGTCGGTGACGGATATCGCGCTGAAATGGGGTTTCGCCCATCTCGGGCGTTTCGCGATGGAATACAAGCGCGCCTTTGGCGAATCGCCTTCGGCGAGCCTGAGGATGCGCCGCGAGATGCGCTAGGCCGCCAGGCGCGTGTGACCCGGGGGAGCGGCGTGCGACGCTGCTAGCGGCTTCAACGACCCCAGGAGCCCCGCGCGGCGCAACGCACGGCGCACGCATCGTCCTGCCGCGCCCCGAGGCCCGGCCGGACCATCGGGACGCACCATCGTCGGGCAGCGTCGGCTTGCTGGGCGGCAGCGCTTGCGCGCTACCGTTGCGCTCAGGTTTTTCCAGAGCATGTTATGCACTTTCAAAAATACCGGACGGCGCGCATGAGCTTCACGCAGACCAGGACGGCGCAGTGCGAGCCGGCCGGTGGTTTCGGCCGGCGCTCGTAGTCACGCGCGAGCCTGCGAAAGCGGCCGAGCCAGCCGAAGCCGCGTTCGGCCAGGCGCGTCGCGGCGAACGCGCGCTGCCCTCCTCGCCGGGGCGGCCTGACCACCCGCAGCTCATGCCTTCCTCGTTGGCCGCCGCAGCAAAGGCTTCGGGCCGGGCAGCGCTGCCGACTGGCGCGCCTCGTGCGCCGTATAGCCCGGGCCGATGTCACTCGGCCGCGCGATGCCGGACCCGGCATCCGGCACCTTGCCGAAGCGCCTGTCACGGCAGCCGGCATCCCATCGCACGATAGCGCCGCTGGCCGGCTCATCGCTTGGCCGCCGCCACCGCACGCGGCGCGCGGCGACGCCTCACCCTATATCGGCTAAAGCGCCGCAGCGGAGGCAACCCTGCCCACGCCTGCCGCAAACCGCCTGCCGCAAACCGCCTGCCGCAAACCGCCTGCCGCAAACCGCCTGCGAAGCGGCGCCCGCCATCATCGGCGGCGCCCTGTAAAGACTGAATCGATTCCGATCGCCGGTCGCGGGAGTCGATCGTAAACCCTCTGGCAGACGGCTCGGCGAGATTCTTTATTCAAGCAACTCGCGTGTCTTCCGTAGTAACGGTTAAGGCATGCAAGACATGACTGGGTGTAGAAAAGGACCAACAAAAAGGAAATCGTATGAACATCTCGAATATGAAGGTTAAGTTCAAGCTGACTTTCTCCTTCGGTATACTAATCATTCTCGTTCTGGCGGTGTCGGGCTTCGCACTTAGCTCGCTCAACGCGGCAAACGCCAGATTCGAGGGGTTTGTAAAAGGTGTCAACGCTCGCGCCAAACTGGCCGAGCAGATCCGAACCTCCGTCGACCGCCGCGCGATCGCCGCGCGGGACATTCTGTTCGTCACCTCGCCAGCCGAAATCGAGTCGGAGAAGGTCAAGGCGATGAAGGCCCACGAGGAAGTTCACGAGAAGCTGACGCAACTGCAACAGATGCTGGCCGGCGCCTCGGACTCCAGCGAGAAAGCGAAGGAACTGGTCGCGAACATCGCGAGCGTCGAAGAAAAGTACGGGCCGGTTGCGCTTGCGATCGTTCAGGCTGGCACCGGAAACCGCCGTGACGAGGCCGTGAAGATGATTGACGAGCAGTGCCGTCCGCTTCTTACCGCGCTGATCAGCGCCACCAATGCCTACGGCGAATACACCCAGTCGCACGCGGAGGAAATGATCAAGCAGGCATCGGAGAATTTCTCCCTGCAACGCACGCTGCTCATCATGATCAGTCTTGCGTCCGGCTTGGCGGCCGTGGTCGCCGGCGTGTTGATCACGAGGAGCCTGACCCGGGCGCTGGGCGCCGAACCCGCACAGCTGGGCGCGATTACACGTCGGGTTGCCGACGGCGATCTGCGGCCGGTGGAGGACGCCGCGCATGCGCCGAAGGGGAGTGTCCTCGCCTCGCTCGGAGAAATGCAAGGCAGCCTGGTCAAGCTGGTCGGCCAGATCCGAGCCTCGGCCGACAACATCGCCACCGGCGCGAGCGAGATTGCGTCGGGCAATCAGGATCTCTCCTCGCGTACCGAACAGCAGGCGTCGTCGCTCCAGGAAACTGCCTCGAGCATGGAGGAACTGACGTCGACCGTGAAGCAGAACGCTGAAAATGCGCAGCAGGCCAGCGGACTGGCCGCCAACGCGTCGGAGGTGGCGCATAAGGGCAGCGCGGTGGTCGGACAGGTCGTCGGCACCATGACCGAGATCAGCCAGAGTTCGACGAAGGTCGCCGATATCACCGGCATTATCGAAAGCATCGCGTTCCAGACCAATATTCTCGCACTGAACGCAGCGGTGGAAGCGGCGCGCGCCGGCGAACAGGGGCGCGGCTTCGCCGTGGTGGCGAGCGAAGTCCGCAATCTCGCGCAGCGCTCGTCCAGCGCGGCCAAGGAGATCAAGGACCTGATCGGCGCGTCGGTGCAGAAAATTCAGGACGGTGCCGCATTGGCCGGCGAGGCTGGCAAGACGATGTCGGAAGTCACGCAAGCCGTTGCCCGCGTGACGGACATCATGGGGGAAATTGCAGCGGCATCGGGCGAGCAGAGCCGGGGAATCGAACAGGTGAACCTGGCTATCACGCAGATGGATCAGGTCACGCAGCAGAATGCGGCACTGGTGGAGGAAGCGGCGGCAGCCTCGCAGTCGCTCGAGGGGCAGGGACGCCAGCTGACGCAGGCGATCGCGTTCTTCCGCGTCAGTGACACCATGTCGGCCACGCCGACATGGAGGGATTCGGACGGGCTGCGCCGGGCGGCTTTGCCGCGTCCCTGATCCAAGGCCGTTTTTCCGACACCTCGTCGGCGAGTCGGAGCCCGGGCCGGGGCCGAGGCCGATAACCGGCACGCTTGCTGAGCCACCGCCGGCTACTTACCGCCGGAAGCCGTGATACGAGTGCCGTGCGCGAGCCGTCAAGCGAGGACGCGCACGGCGAGAATCCGCAGCGGGGCGCTGGGCTGCATGGCGTTGTGACTCGGCGCCGCGGAGGCTGGGATCGGCATTTGCGCGTCCGGGCAATCCGCTCATACGCGCCGTCCACGCGCATCGCCGGCGCTGCGGCTCATATCGAAGGCGGGGTCCGCCTGGGCGGTGTGATCGTGCCGATCCCGGACCCACGCATCGAGTTTGCGCTCGAATCCAGCGAATCCGACGAATCGACGGCCGGTGCCCGAGTGGATGGCGGCCGGCTGTCGGCTCCCACTCGACGACGCGCCCCGAGCCCGCCAAGCAGCGGATTCAGCATCTGGCGCAGCCGATATCGCGCGTTGGACGCCCCGGCTTCTTTACGCACCGGCGCGCGAATTTTCCTTGATTGCCAATCCGTCGATTCCATTGCCAGGGACTCGGGGCCATTCATGACGCCGGCGGCGCGGTGGATCGCGAACCCGGCAGAAGCTGCCGGGGCTTGGGCGGCTGACGCATCGCCGACAAGCCTGCGCTCGCTCGCACGAGCGATATGGCGGTTGCAGGGCGCCGAGCGGCGAGTACCGTTGCGCGTCGGTCCAGCCGTTCGCGCAGCGATCGATCGGCACGACGGAATCGGCACGACGGATGTTCGAGGCAGGCGCGCGACGCCGGTCAGCGTTGGATCGGCACGTCATCGCAAAGCTCGAGTCCGATGCGGCAGCATGGACGGCAAAGCACGATGGCCGGGTCACTGCCATGCCCGAATCAGCTCGGAGACGGCTGGAAGATGCGCCCCGAAGCTTAGAGGCCAGTTCAAAAACTCCCGAGAGGGGCTGTTTACTTCCTCGGCAAGCTGTTAACCTTGGGCATCAGAACAACGGAAGTCCAAGGATGGAAGCGCCAATCATTGACGACGAACTGTGGATACTGATCGAACCATTGCTGCCACCTGCGAAGCTTCGAGCGAAGAGCGATCCTGGTCGCCCGCGCGTGTCCGACCGTGCGGCTCTCAACGGCATCCTGTTCGTGTTCAAAACGGGAATTCGTTGGAACCACTTGCCGACTCGTCTGGGCTTTGGCTCGGGCGCCACATGCTGGCGGCGATTGAGCGACTGGCAAAAGGCTGGTGTATGGGACCAACTGCACGAGTTGCTACTCGACAAGTTGCGTGCGGCCGGCCAAATCGATCTGTCATACGCTGCGGTCGATTCGTCGTCCGTGCGCGCCGTTGGGGCGGGCGAAAAACTGGCCCGAACCCCACCGATCGCGCGCGACCCGGTTCCAAGCACCACGTCCTCGTAGACGCCAACGGCGTTCCTCTCGTTGCGATCCTGACTGGCGCGAACACCAACGACGTCACGCAGTTGCTGCCGCTCGTTGATGCGATTCCACCCATTCGCGGCGTTCGTGGCCGACCGCTTCAGAAGCCCGGCGTCGTCTACGCCGATCGCGGCTACGATTCCACCCGACATCGTCGCGCGTTGCGCGAACGCGGTATCAAGCCCGTGATCGCCAAGCGCCGGACCGAGCATGGCAGTGGTCTGGGCAAGTATCGTTGGGTGGTCGAACGTACGCATTCCTGGCTCCACAATTTCCGTCGCCTACGCACTCGCTTCGAGCGACGTGCCTACATTCACGAAGCATTCCTCAAACTTGGCTGCTCGATCATCTGTTGGAACATCTTCAGACGAGCTGAGCAGGGTTTTTGAACTGGCCTCTTAGCAAGCGGAGCCCGCCCGGAAATAGTTCCCGCTCACCATGTAGGGCGCGGCGCAGCCTTGAAAAGTATGGAAGCCGAATCGAAAATCACGACGCGAATTTCACGAGCATCTCCTGCAAAACAGCAATTTCCTGATCCGCACTCGCGAGTAACGCCGTCATCCGCCGCGCATTTTTCTCGTAGCTCGTGGATAAATAGGCTATCGCCTCGTCCACGCTGCGGGTCGACGCCTCGTCCGCCACGGCGCGCTCGGGGAGGTCGTGCAGGCTCGTGATGGTCTGCTCCAACGCGGTTTGTATATGGGCGGCCAACTGCCTTGCGCTATCCAGGTGACATGGAGCCGTCAAGGAAAAAACGGCTTCCAGGAACAACACGATATCCTCCGCCGTCTGCGGCTGCTTGCGGCCCGAGAGGCGAATGGACTCGCATACTGCCCGGCGTAACGAAGCAATCTCGCCTCGTCTCGTGTCAAGAGTCGCCGTCGCGATGCCATGCAGCCTCAGCAGATGAGCGATGTAGGAGATCTGTGCGAATTTCCATTCCACGCAGTGCTGGCCGGAAAGAGGAAGTTGCGTCATTGTTGCGCCTCGAAGCGATACGGACCTCAGTCCATGACGAGCGAATAACCAATCCGGTGAGAAGCTGGCCCGGACGCGTGCCCCATCAACGGCGCCAGCCTGCGCGGACAGGCCGGCCCTTGCCGATCTCGCCAGACGCCGTACCGGCGACAACAAGGCGGATGTAGCTGCCATGCTCGAGGCCCAAGGCTTGCAGAGCGTAGAGCTGGCTTTCGCTCCATTCGCGGTCGGGAATGGGGCGCCGCAGTGCGTAGTGCTTGCCCTCGGCGATGCCGTAAAAACCGGCGGCTAAGCCGATCGAGTAAGAAAGAAGCGCTTGGCCATCGCGGCAATCGGGCTCGTCTTTTTCCTGCGGGCGATCGATGATCGATGCCGCCAGTCCCATGCAGTGCTGTGCCCAAATGATCGGGTCCGGTCTTTCGTAATAGCACGGATGCTGTCGAGAAAGTCGCCGCAGCCGGTTTGCTGCGCTTTGATGGGCGCGCCCCAGTCGAATCCTGCTCGCGATGTTCGGCAGGCAGCTGAAGAAAGTACACATATATTTCCCGATGACATTACCGAAAAACGAAGCTGGCGGCACGGCGCGGGCATCGTGCTCGTCGGCCCGTCGCAGAAGCGTGAATAGCTTCGCGCGTCGTAGGCGCATCAGCCTGGTTTGCACGCCATGGCGCTTTGTCTTGATCGACGAATCCTGGAGAGCCGCGCGGCTCGGCCTGGCAAATTCGAATGGCAGGACGAGTCGCGCGGCCCGGGGCCCGGCCCGCGCCGTCGGCGTGCCGCGCCGCGCCCAGGCGGGCGGCGTTGGCGGCGTTCAGAACGTCTGCCAATCCGGCTGCGACGCGTGGGCTGGCGAGCCGGCCGCCGCCAGCGCGGGCGCCGTGCCCCGGCCGCGTGCCGCGGCGAGCTTGCCGCGTGCCGCGGGCGCGCGGCGTGCTGCGCTCGCGCGCGGACCCTGGTCGGGCACGCCGGGGCGGCTCGCGCAGACGCGGAACATCGTGATCATGTCCTTCAGGCTCGAGGACTGCGAGGACATCGACTGCGCAGCCGCGGCCGCCTCTTCCACCAGCGCCGCGTTTTGCTGCGTCACCTCATCCATTTGCGTGACCGCCTGATTCACCTGCTCGATACCCTTGCGCTGCTCCTGCGAGGCGGCGGAGATTTCCTCCATGAGGTCGGTGACCCGCGCCACGGTGCTGACCACTTCCTTCATCGTGGCCCCGGCCTCGGCAACCAGCGCTTCGCCTCGGCTCACCCCGTCGGCCGACGCCGTGATCAGATCCTTGATCTCCTTGGCCGCGGCGGCGCTGCGTTGCGCCAGCGTGCGCACCTCGCCCGCCACCACCGCGAATCCGCGGCCCTGCTCGCCGGCGCGCGCGGCTTCGACCGCCGCGTTGAGCGCAAGGATGTTGGTCTGGAACGCGATGCCTTCGATCGCGGCGATGATCGACGACATGCGGCCGGCCCGCTCGCTGATTTCCTGCATCGTGTCCACGACCCGGCTCACGACCGAGCCGCCATGCTCGGCCACTTCGGAGGCGCTCTTGGCCACGCGGCTGCCCTGCTGCGCGTTGTCCGCGTTCTGCTTGACCGTCGCGGTCAGTTGCTCCATGCTCGCGGCGGTTTGCTCCAGCGACGCGGCCTGCTCCTCGGTCCGTTGGCTGAGGTCGACGTTGCCGGACGCGATTTCCGAGGACGCCATCGCGATGCTGTCGGCGCTCTGCTGGATGTCGCCCACCATCCTGGCGAGCCGCGCGTTCATCTCCTTGAGCGCGGCGAGCAGCATGGCCGTCTCGTCCTTGCCGCTCACCTCGATGTCCGAGGTGAGATCGCCTTGGGCGACGGTCTGCGCGACGGTGACCGCGCGGTTGAGCGGCCGGGTGATGGAGCGCGTGATCAGGATCGCGATGCCGATGCCGGCGGCCACCGCCGCCGCCACCAGCATGACCGTGCCGAGCACCGCCGAGTGGTAGGAGGTGGAGGCGGACGCGTCGGCTGCATCGCTGCGTTCGCGGTTCGCTTGCACCGCCGCGTCGACCGCCTTCACGAAACTCGCGAACTGGTCGGCGCTTGCCTGGGTCGCCAGCGTCCGCACCTCCCGTGCCTCGGTTTTGCCCGCCGCCACGGCCTCCAGCAATCGCTGGTCGTTCTTCAGGAAAATCGCCCAGGCGGCTTCGATGTCCTGGGTGAGCCGTGCATCGTCGGACGATTTCGCCAGCGACTTATAGTGGGCAAACCGGCTGTCGTACTGCCGCAGCGCCGCGTCGTGCGCCGCCCGCTGCGCATCGCGCCCCGGCTGGTCGGCTTCGAGCAGGCCCCGCAGGGTCGTGCGTCGAACGGTATTGGCCATCGATCGGACATCGCTGAGTGCCTGCACGGTCGGCAGGATCGCAGCGGAGATTTCCTCGGTTTTCTGATACACCTTGCCGATCTGCCAGATCGCCATCGCGCCGATCACGCACACGAGCCCGACCGAAATGGCGAAGCCCATCGCCAGCCGGCTGCCGATCTTCAGATTAGTGAGAAAGGACATGGCATTCTCCACAGGAAAGAGCAGGACGTCGGAAAGACAACTGTAATTACGACCCCCGGGTGGCTTGCTGAAGTTCGTTAAGTGTTTGTCCCGATTCAAGACGCGAACCACGACCGGGCGATCTGGATACCCAGTTGCCGGGCCGCTCGAATTGCATAGGAGACTCGGCAGCAAGGCGCGAGCGACTCGCGAACCCGGCTGCACAGCTGTCGAGCGCGCCGACCGGCGCCGCCGCGAGTCCGGTCCTGCCAGTCCGACGGATCACCGGTAATGCGAATCAGTATTTTCCAACTGCTTATTGGTTTAAATCAGATTGTATATTTGCCTATTTTCTTGATTGGGAATGCGCTCGAGGTATTGGGGTTGCAAATTATTGTGTCGAAAAAATCTCCCAGGATGAAAACCCCAGTAGAGTGAGGCCGGTTCGTCGCTTAATCTGAAAACGATGCAACGGGGCTGAGAAGGGTGGGGCCGGCAGGCATGCCGTGCCGCTCGCTACAGCAGAAGCGGCGAGTGGCAACAGGATATCGACGAAGCCATTGGTTTGCGGATCGCGGCTTTCATGCGATGTTTTCCCGGCCTCGGCGCCGCGGTGGCGAACTGTCGTCGATTAGACGGGGCGCGCTGTCTCAGGAGAAATATCAGTGATCGGGGATCGGACAACGCTCGTCTGCGACGGGCAAGCCAACAGTCCTGGTACGGCGAATGCCGACGTGCGCGCGCGGGAATCGAAGCGCCTCATGGCCCTGGACGCGCTGCAAATACTTAATACATTTCCGGAAGAAGCCTACGACCGCATCGTGCGGCGCGTCAGCCAATTCTTCTCGGTGCCCATCTGCGTGATCTCGTTCATGGATCACGACGCTCAATGGTTCAAGGCGAAAGTCGGCGTGGAGATTCAATCGACGCCGCGCGAATGGTCGTTCTCCCAGGCCGCGCTCGAAACGGACGGCGTGTTCGCCGTGGAGGACACGCACCACTGCGCGCGTTTCGCTCAGCATCCGGCAGTGCGCGGCGAGCCGGGCATCCGCTTCTATGCGGGCATAGCGCTCGCGATAGAGCGTGACCAGAGGATCGGGGTGCTGTGCCTGGTGGACACGCGCCCGCGTGCGTTTGACAGCGCGGCGCGCGAAGCGTTGAAGGATTTCGCGGCGATCGCCGTGGACGAGCTGCATTTGCGCTTGCGCACGCGCCGTCTCGAGACGGAACTGGCCGCGCGGCGGGAAGCCGAGGCGGCCGCGTTGCAGGCGCAGAAGGAGCGCGCCGATTTTCTCGCGATGGTCACGCACGAAGTGCGCACGCCGCTTGCCGCGGTGGCGGGCATCGCCTCGCTGATGTGCCACGGCGGCGAGCTGCCTAATGCGCTCAGTGCGACGGCACTGCTGGAGTCGACCGAACATCTGGCGCGCCTGCTCAACGAGGTGCTCGATCTGGCGCGCATCGAGGCCAACGGCTTCACGTTCCGCCGCGAGCCCTTCGATCTGCTCCGGGAGCTGCGTTGCGCGCTCGACGTCTTTAGGCCGCAAGCCGCGGCCAAGGGCGTGGAGTTGCGGCTGCACGTCGATCCCGCCATGCCGCCGGCGGTTCTCGGCGATCGCACGCGCGTCGCGCAGATCATGCTGAACCTGTTGTCGAATGCCCTGAAATTCACCGAGCGCGGCCAGATCGAGGTGACGGCCGCCGTTCATCCGGGGCGCGACGCAGGCGCCGAAATCGCCATCGAGGTTCGCGACACCGGGATCGGCATGGAGCCGGCCGCCGCGCGCGCGCTGTTTTCCAGGTTCCGCCAGGCCGCCCCGGCGATTCGCTCCAGCTATGGCGGCACCGGGCTCGGCCTCGCCATTTGCCAGCGATTGATTCACGGCATGGGCGGAACCATCGGCGTCGAGAGCGAGCCGGGGGCCGGTACGCGGGTCCGCCTCCGCTTGCCGTGCGCGATCGCCCCCCGCGTCGAGGCCGCCGCCGCGCAAGCGCCGGCGGCGCGGGCCGCGATGCGGCGCGGCGACTATCTGGTGCTGGTGGCGGACGACGACACGGTCGGCAGGAAGATCGTGAGCGCGATGCTGAGCCGCCTCGGCTACCGCGTGGAAGCGTTCGCCAGCGGCCGCGCGGCACTGGCCGCGCTGCGCGAGCGGCCGTTCGACGTGGCGATCGTGGACCTGCAGATGCCCGATCTCGACGGCGTCTCGCTGGCCCGCGAGCTGCACACGCAGTCGGAGTTCGGCGCGACGGTGCCGCTGATCGCGCTGACGGGGCAGCCGAGGCCCGACGACGCGCTCGTCGAGCGCCTGTTCAACGGCTATCTCGTCAAGCCCGCCAGCGCCGCGGCATTGGACGAGGCGATCACGGAGATCCTGTCGCGGCGTGACTGCGCGACGCCCTGCACGCTCGCGGAGCGGGTCGCATGACGATCCCGACCAATCCGGCTGCGGGGCCCGCCGCGGCGCGGCCCTACCGGCGCCGCATCGGCTGGCTCGGCACCACGGCGCTAGCCGTGGGCGGCAGCAACCAGAGCCTGTTCCTGATCGCCGCGCTGTTCGCCGGGCAGGGCGACATTCCGGGGCAGGGCAGCGCGGCCGTGCCGCTGTTGATCGTCGGGCTGCTGCTCGGTTACGCCGCGCTGCCGGGCTGGATCGAACTGGTGATGATGTCGCCGACCCGCGTCGGCGGCATCGCGGCCGCCTGCACCGAGGCATTCAGGCCGTATGGGCGGGTCCTGTCGCCGCTCGTCGCCACCTGCTACTGGTGGGGCTGGGTGCCGACCTGCGGGCTCACGGCGATCCTGTCCGCGACGGCGATCCATGAGTGGTATCTGCCCGGCGTGCCGGTCGCGGCGCTGGCATGCGGGCTCGTGGCCGCGTTCACGGCGCTCAACCTGCTCGGCATCCGGTGGGTGACGCGGCTGGCGATACCGATCGCCACCTGCTCGGCGGTGCTCGCGCTGATCTCCGGACTCGCGCCGGTGCTGAGCGGCACGGCCGACTGGCATCGCGCCACCGACTTCAGCCTGACGACGCCGTTCGCCGGCTGGTTCGGCGGTCTCACCTCGTTGATGGCAGGCCTGTACCTGATCGGCTTCGCGGCACCGGCGTTCGAGGCGGCCGCCTGCCACGTCGGCGAGACGAAGCGGCCCGCCAGGAACGTGCCGCGTGCGATGAAGGCGAGCGCGGCGCTCGCCTCGGTCTATTTCATCGGCCTGCCGCTCGTGTGGCTCGGCACGCTCGGCGCGCGGCCGCTGGGCGGCGATCTCGGGCAGGTGCTGGGGCCGACCTTCGCGCCGGTGTTCGGCGCGTCCGCGAAATCGGCCGCGCTCTGGTTCATGATGTTCAACATGTTCCATGGCACGATCCAGCCGCTTGCCGGCGCGGCGCGTACCCTGTCGCAGATCGCGGACGACGGCTTCGCGCCGCGCTGGCTGGCGGTGCGCAACCGGCGCGACGTTCCGGTCCATGCCACGCTCGTGACGGCGGGCTTCGCGCTGGTGTTCCTCTTGATCGGCGACCCGATCTGGCTGGTCGCCGCGGCGAACTTCACCTACCTGATCGGCATCGCCGCGCCGAGCATCGCGGTCTGGCTGTTGAGGCGCAACGCGCCCGAGGCGCTACGGCCCTATCGGGCGCCGCGCCATACGATCGGCCTCGGCGTGGCCGCCGCCGCCGTCTGGCTGATGGCGACCGTGCTGGGATTCCAGCAGTTCGGCCTGCCCACGGTCGTGTTCGGCCTGGCGATGGCCTATTCCGGTGCCGCGGTGTACGCGTGGCGCTGCTGGGAGGACCGGCGCCGGGCCGGGCTGCCCGGCTTCGCATCCACGCTGCACCTGCAACTGACGGGGGCGATGCTGGCCGTGCTGGCGCTGGACGGCGCCGGCTACATTCTCGCCGTCTCGCGTCTGCCGGCCGACCAGGTCGCGCTGCGCACGGCGCTCGAGGATATTTTCGTGGTGGTGGCGCTGCTGACGATCACGGTGGGGATCGTGCTGCCGGGAATGATCGCGCATGCCGCCGAGGAGGTCGGCGCGGCGGCGCGGCAGCTGGCGGCCGGCACCTTGCGGGATTTCTCGAAGGCGATGAGCGCGTTGGGCCGCGGCGATCTCGACGCCGCGCACGCGAAGATCGATATTCGCCGGGTGCGGGTGCGTGCCCGCAACGAGCTCGGCGAGATGGCCGTGAGCTTCGACGCCTTGCAGAAAGAGGTGGCGTCGGCGGCGCTCGGGCTCGACGATGCGCGCGAAGGGCTGCGCAACGCCCGCGAGCGTCTGACGGTGGCGAATCGCGCGCTGCGCCGGCGCGTTGCCGAGCAGCAGCAACTCGCCAGCGAGCTGATGGCCGCGAAGGACAGCGCCGAAGTCGCCAATGCCGCCAAGAACCAGTTCATGGCGCGCATGAGCCACGAATTGCGGACCCCGCTGAACGGCGTGCTGGGGCCGGCCGGCCTGTTGCTCGACTGCCCGCGCGAGGGCGCCGAACGTGAACTGCTGCAGGGTATCCGCGAGTCGGGCGTGGCGCTGCGGACCGTGATCGAGCAGATCCTCGACATCGCGCAGATCGAGGCCGACGCGTTGGCCATCCATCGCCAGCCGGTCGCGCCGCTGGAGCTGGTGCGGCGCGTGAGCGATCCGTTCCGGCGCGACGCGCAGGACAAGGGCCTCGCGTTCGCCGTCCAGTGCGAGGGCGAGGACTGCCTGGTGTGGACCGATCCGCAGCGGCTGGCGCAAATCGTCGCCAACCTGCTGTCGAACGCGGTGAAGTTCACCGCGCGCGGCGCGGTGCAACTGCACGCGACACTCGCAACCGACGGTGCCGCCGCGGCCTCGCTCGTGGTGAGCGTGCGCGACACGGGCCGCGGCATCGCCGAGGAGAAGCGAGAAAGCGTGTTCGCCTCGTTCGCGCAGGCCGACGAATCGCGAACGCGCGACAGCGACGGCGCCGGCGTGGGCTTGTTCCTGGTGCGCGAGCTGGTCAAGCGGCTGGATGGGGAACTGACGCTCGACAGCGCGCCGGGACGCGGTTCGCTGTTCACCGTCACGCTGCCGCTCGCGGCACTCGCCGCGGGGGACGGCGCGCCTGCCGTGGCGCCGGCGGCCGTGCCGGGCGGCGAGGCGGACCGGCCAGCCGCGCGCCCGGACGAGGCGCAGCCGGCGGGCGCGCCCCTGATCCTGCTGGCGGAAGACAACCCCACCAATCGCGCGGTGGCGCTCGCGATGCTGAGCCGGCTCGGGCTGCAAGCGCGGGTCGCGAGCGACGGCGAGCAGGCCGTGCGCTTATACGAAGGCGGGTATTTCGATCTGGTGCTGATGGACTGCCACATGCCGCGCATGGACGGGCTGGCCGCGACGGCCGCCATTCGTTCGATGGAGCAGGCACGCCGTGCAGCGCGCGTTCCGATTGTCGCCATCACGGCCGACCTCACCTCGTCCAACCTGGTCGAATGCCGTTCGGCCGGCATCGACGAGGTGGTCGCCAAGCCGTTCACGTTCGCTGAGTTCGCTGCCGCGATCCGGAAATACCTGCCGCGATCGTTGCCGGACGGCGAAGCCCCCGCGCCGGCATCACGCGGCGCGGCAGCGCAAGCCGATTGTCGGGCGCAGGCGGCGATCGACGAGCAGTGCATCGCGGTCCTGCAGGAGTTGGCCGACGAGGACACGCCCGACCTTGCCCGCGACGTCGTCTCGACCTATCTCGCCAATGCCGGCTCGCAGGTGACCGCGCTCGTGAATGCGCTCGAGCGCGGCGCGTTGCACGAGGCCGCGAAGCTCGCGCACACGCTCAAATCCAGCAGCGCCTACGTCGGTGCGCTGGGCTTTTCGGCACTCATGGCAGATATCGAGCAACAGGCCGAGTTCGGCGAGGTGGACGCGCCGCTGGTGCCGCGGATCGCCAGCGTGTACCAGCTGGTTCAAGGCCAGCTGACTGCGCTGTTCGCCGAGGGCAGCGTCGATGGCTGAGCGATCCGCATTGGCCCCAGGCCGCACCGTGGCCGCCGCCGACGAGGCCGTACCGATCGTACCGACTGCAGCCTGCGTCGCAGGTGCGGGAAACCGGGAAACCGCTCGGTCGGCGGCGCCCTTGCCGCCGCCGGCGCAGGCCCGCCCATGTGGGCAAACGATCTAACTTGAACAGGGGGACCAGATGCCGAGAAGAAAAGCGAATCAAGCGACGCCGGGGGAGTTTCCCCAGGTGTCCGCCCCAACCATCGAACTCGTCGATCAGGCCTGCCGTGCGGCCGGCTTCACCACGTGGCAGGAACTGGTGGCAGCGGCGGGCGGCGGGGCGCTGTTCAAGCTGAGCTTCGCAGAAAGGCGGCCGGCGAACTTCGTGAAGGAGTTTGCTGCGCTGATCAAGTGGCATGGCCTCGGACTATGCGCCGACAATGCGCTGGACCTCTACCTTGGCATGCCTGCCATCCTGAAGCCGGTGATCGATACCGGCAGGAGCGCGCAGGCCCTCAGGCTGCCCGAGCTGGGCAAGCTGCAGGAGACGCAGGCGGGCCTCGTGGCGCTCTCGGGGGTACGACGTTCGGCCGGCGTCAAGTACGAGCGGCGCGCGACATCGCCGGAACTCGAAGGCGTCAGGGTGCTCGTCCTCGACGACGACGAGGTATCGTGCAAGGTCATCTCGGCGATGCTGAAACGCGCCGGCTCGCAGGTATCGGCATGCGCGGAGGCCGAGGCCGCGCTGGCCCTGCTGAAGCAGGCGCCGCCCGACATCGTCGTGCTCGACGTGGTGCTGGGCGGCGCGCTCGACGGCTTCGAGTTCTGTCGTGTGATGCGTACCAACGAGCGCTGCGCGCAGGTGCCCGCGATCTTCGTCACCGGTCAGGCCGGCCCCCATTCGCGCGCGCGGGCCGACGACGTGCGCGCGTCGGCATTTCTGGAAAAACCCCTGCGGGGCGACCAGCTGCGTGCCGCGGTGAACGGGCTGGCCCGGCACCTGCAGCCGGCCTGCTGAGGCGCGGCCGCGGCCGCACGGCGCTGGCCGCGGCCCGGGCGAATGTCGCTCTCGCCGCCGTGCGAAGCCCGCGTCGAGCCGGACTCCCTCGTCAAGCACACCTCCAGAAATCCGGCACCGCGATGACGCGATCGAAGCCCGCGACGGGCCGAAAGCGTTCGTCCGTTGCGGGCGGCCAAGCGGCTGGGCTGCTGCGTTCGAATAAGATCAGCGCCACGTTTTTCATCCGCCCATTCCGGGCGGATCGACGCGAACTCCGGCGTGCCATGCCAGGTCGCGCGCGTCTCGACGGCTTGCAGGCGATGCGCGCCGCCACGCTGCTTCAGCTAGCAGCCACGCCACGTCTGGTCGATTTGATGTGACGAATTCATCTCAAATTTACTTGATCGCCGTCAATTCCCATCGAGCGGGCTCGAAGATTTGAATTAGTAATGAAATGATCGCCTGATAAATTCACCAAAAACCACGGTGATTTTATGGCTTTCAATATCTCGATTTTGAAGGAAACTCGGGCCGGAGAGTGCCGTGTCGCGCTCGTGCCGGTGGTTGCGTCGCGTTTGCAGCGGCTTGGTGCACGGATATATATGGAATCCGGTGCCGGCATGAAAGCGAAATTCTTGAATGAGGATTACGAACAAGTCGATTTCGATTCGGATCGAATTCAGCTTGCCGCCCATGCGGATATCCTGCTCGCGGTGCAGCCGCCGCCGCTGGAGGTCGTCAATGCGCTGAAGCCGGGCGCGGTGCTGATTTCGTTTTTGCAGGCGCCGCACGAGGCGGCCCTGATCGAGGCGCTGCGCGCCCGGTGCGTCACCAGCTTCGCGATGGAGCGGATTCCGCGCATCAGCCGGGCACAGGCGATGGATGCGCTGTCGAGCCAGGCGGCGCTGGCGGGCTATTACGCGCCGCTTCTCGGCGCCGTGCATCTGCCGCGCATCCTGCCGATGCTGACCACGGCGGTCGGTTCGCTGCGCGCGGCGAAGGTGCTGGTGCTGGGGCTGGGCGTGGCGGGCCTGCAGGCGCTGGCTACCGCGCACCGGCTCGGCGCGGTGACCGAGGGCTACGACGTGCGGCCGGAGACGCGCGAGCAGGCGCTCTCCCTCGGCGCCAAGTTCGTCGATACCGGGGTCGACGCGCGCGGCGAGGGCGGGTATGCGCGGGAGTTGTCCGAGGACGAACGGCAGCGCGTCGGCGCGGTGCTGGACAAGCATATCGCCGAAGCCGACATGATCATCACCACCGCATCGGTGCCGGGGCGCCGCGCGCCCCGGCTCGTGTCGCTCGCCCAGATCGAGAGGATGAAGCCAGGTGCCGTCATCGTCGACCTCGGCGCCGAAAACGGCGGCAACTGCGAGGGCACGGTGGCGGGAGAAACGGTGGAAATCGGGCCGGTCACGATTCTCGGGCCCTGCAACGTGCCTTCCCTGCTCAGCCAGCATGCCAGCGAACTCTATGCGAAGAACCTGTTGAATTTCGTCGGACTGCTGGTCAAGGACGGCGCGCTGCATATCGATTTCGACGACGAAATCGTGGCCGGGACCGCCGTCACGCATGACGGCGCCGTTCGCTAGCGCCCCTTCCCCTCGCCAGGCCTGCCATCACGTTATCGCTTGATCCGGGAATCATCGTGACACTGATAATCGCGCTTTACATTTTCATGCTCGCCGCTTTCACGGGGTACGAGGTCATCAGCCGGGTGCCGTCGATTCTGCACACGCCGCTGATGTCGGGATCGAACTTCATCCACGGCATCGTGGTGGTGGGGGCGCTGCACGCGTTGCTGACGGCGACCAGCGTGACGGGCCAGATCATCGGCTTTGTCGCGGTCGTGCTCGGCGCGGCGAATACCGCCGGCGGCTACGTGGTGACCGACCGCATGCTGGCCATGTTTCGGGCAGCGGACAAGAAGAAGGACTGATCCATGTTCATCGATATCGAGCAGTTGAGCGGGATTGTTGCGGTCACGCTGTTTATCTTCGGGCTCAAGCGGATGTCCTCGCCGGTGACCGCCTTGTCCGGTATCAAGCTTGCCGGAATCGGGATGGCCGTCGCGATCGCGGCCGCCTTCCTGGTGATGGCCGACCTGCCTGCCGCGGCATCGGGCCGGCTTGTCGTGAACGTGGCGCTGGCGCTGCTCGCGCTGGCCTTCGGTGGCGGCTGGGCGGCATGGGCCGGCCGCAGGGTCCAGATGACGGGCATGCCGCAGATGGTTGCGCTCTATAACGGCATGGGCGGCGGTGCCGCGGCCGCGATTGCCGCCGCCGAGGTGGCGCGGGGCGGCACGCCGGGCATGCTGGTGTCCGGCGTCACGCTGGCCGGCGCGCTGATCGGCTCGATTTCGCTGACCGGCTCGGCGGTCGCCTGGGCCAAGCTCGATGGCCGGCTGGAGAAGCCATGGCGTTTCGCCGGACAGCGCGTCGTCAATGCAGCCGTCTTCGTCGCCAGCCTGGTGCTCGGCGTCGCGCTGGCGGTTGCTCCGCACGACGTCGCGGGCGGTGGCGGGTCGGCGGTCCTGGCCATGGCGTTTTTCGCATCGGCGCTCTTGTTCGGACTGCTCATGACGCTGCCGATCGGCGGCGCCGACATGCCGGTGGTGATCTCGCTCTACAACGCCTTCACGGGGCTCGCGGTGGGGCTCGAGGGTTATACGCTGGCCAGCCCGGCATTGATGATTGCCGGCATGGTCGTGGGCTCCGCCGGCACGCTGCTGACCTTGCTGATGGCCAAGGCGATGAACCGGTCGCTGGCCAACGTGCTGTTCAGCAACTTCGGCGACGCACCGGCCGGGCAGGCCGGTGCGGTACAGGGCAGCGTCAAGGAGACCGACGCCGCCGACGCGGCCATCAACATGCGCTATGCCTCGAGCGTCATCATCGTGCCGGGGTATGGCCTCGCGGTCGCCCAGGCGCAGCAGAAGCTGTATGAATTCGTCAAATTGCTGCAGGCGGCCGACGTCGACGTGAAGTTCGCGATGCACCCGGTGGCGGGACGCATGCCGGGCCATATGAACGTGCTGCTGGCGGAGGCGGGCGTGCCCTACGACATCATCTTCGACATGGAGGACATCAACGATGCCTTCGCCTCCACCGATGTCGCGCTCGTGATCGGCGCGAACGATGTCGTGAACCCGGCCGCACTGACCGACAAGTCGTCGCCGGTGTATGGCATGCCGATTCTCAACGTCAATCAGGCGCATCAGGTGTTCGTCATCAAGCGCGGCCAAGGCAAGGGCTACGCGGGCATCGAGAACCTGCTCTTTTATCAAGGCAATTGCAGCATGGTGTATGGCGATGCGCAGGCCGTGCTCACGCAGATGGTCCAGGCGCTCAAGGAAGTCGTTGTCTGACTCGGGATGGTTTTTTGCAAAGGTGGAAAGATGGCTTACGCGACGATCAACCCCTATACCGGGGAAGTAGTGAAGACGTTTGCCTCGGCAACCGATGTCGAGGTCATGCGCGCCATCGGCAGCGCGCACGAGGCATTCCTGGGCTGGCGCGACACGCCGTTCCCGGTCCGGGCCGCGGTGCTCCGCAAAGCGGCGGAGCTGCTGCGCCGGGACCGCGATGCCTATGCGCGCCTGTTGACGCTCGAGATGGGAAAGCTCTATGGCGAAGCGAAGGCGGAGGTCGAATTGTCGGCCCGCATTTTCGACTACTACGCCGAGCATGCCGCCGCACTGCTCGCGCCGAGACGGCTTGCCGTGGCGGACCCCGCGGAAGGGCGGGCGGAGATCGTCTACGAGCCGCTCGGCGTGCTGCTCGCGATCGAACCGTGGAATTTTCCTTACTACCAGATTGCCCGCATTATTGCGCCGCAGCTTTCGGCCGGCAACACGATGCTGCTCAAGCATGCCTCGAACGTTCCGCAGTGCGCGGCGGCGTTCGAGCAGCTGATGCGCGAGGCCGGCCTTCCGGAAGGCGCCTTCATCAATCTCTACGCCACCCGCAGCCAGGTGGGCCTCATCATCCGCGACGCGCGCGTGCAGGGGGTGGCCTTGACGGGCTCCGAGGACGCCGGCTCGACGGTTGCCGCCATGGCCGGCACCGCGCTCAAGAAATCGACCATGGAGCTGGGCGGTGCGGATGCGTTCGTCGTGCTCGACGATGCCGATCTGGAAAAAACGGTGAAGTGGGCGGTGTTCGGCCGGCACTGGAACGGCGGACAGGTCTGCGTGTCGTCGAAGCGGATGATCGTGGTGGACGCCGTGTACGACGCTTTTCTCGAACGTTACCGGCAAGGCGTGGCCGAACTCCGGTGCGGCGACCCGTTCCATCCCGAGACGACGCTGGCTCCGCTTTCCTCGCGCGCGGCCGCCGACGAGGTCAAGCTGAAGATTCAGCAGGCGGTGGCGCACGGCGCGAAGGCGGAAACAGTGGGCGCGCCGGTGCCGACGCAGGGCGCCTTCGTCCAGCCGACCATCCTGACCGGGATTCTCGAGGACAACCCGGCGCGCTACTGGGAGTTTTTCGGGCCGGTGTCGATGCTGTTCCGGGCCAGGGACGAAGCGCATGCCATCCAGATCGCCAACGATTCGCCGTTCGGTCTCGGCGGCTCGGTCTTCACGCGGGATGTCGAGCGCGGCGCGCGGGTGGCGCGGCAGATCTCGACGGGCATGGTATTCGTCAATCACCCCACCAAGGTGGAGGCCGATCTGCCTTTCGGCGGGGTTCGCCGTTCCGGCTACGGCCGGGAACTGCTCGATCTCGGACTCAAGGAGTTCGTCAATCACAAGCTCATCGATATCGTCGATATCGACGCCCGTTTCTAATCGTTCCGCCCGCGGCGGCCCAGGCCGGGGACGGCCGCCGCAGCACTGAACGCGGTCGTGCCCATGACGCGACGAAGCATGGCCGCCCATTTATGCTAAGGAGCGTTTCATGTCCAAGACGATGAAGGCCGCAGTGGTGCGTGAATTCGGCAAACCGCTCGCGATCGAGGAAGTGCCCGTACCGGTGCCGGGGCCCGGCCAGATCCTGGTGAGGATCGCGGCCACCGGCGTGTGCCATACCGATCTGCACGCCGCCGAGGGCGACTGGCCGGTCAAGCCGAAGCCGCCGTTCATTCCCGGCCACGAGGGCGTCGGCCACGTCGTCGGCGTGGGCGCGGGCGTCAGGCATGTGCGCGAGGGCGACCGCGTCGGCGTGCCGTGGCTCTACGCCACCTGCGGCCACTGCGTACACTGCCTCGGCGGCTGGGAAACCTTGTGCGAATCCCAGCAGAACACCGGTTATTCGGTGAACGGCAGCTTCGCGGAATACGTGGTCGCCGATCCGAACTTCGTCGGGCACCTTCCGGCCAACCTGCCCTTCGTCGACGTCGCGCCGATCCTGTGTGCCGGCGTGACCGTCTACAAAGGATTGAAGGTCACCGACACCAAGCCGGACGATTGGGTGGTGATCTCCGGAATCGGCGGCCTGGGGCATCTCGCGGTGCAATACGCCAGGGCGATGGGCCTGAACGTCATCGCGGTCGACATCGACGACGAGAAGCTCGAGCTGGCGAAACGGCTTGGCGCCGCCCTGGCCGTCAATGCCAAGCGCGAGGACCCCGTGCAGTTCGTGCGGTCCGCCGTGGGCGGCGCGCGCGGCGTGCTCGTCACCGCGGTCTCGCGATCCGCGTTTGCCCAGGCGATGGGGATGGTCGGCCGAGGCGGCACGGTGTCGTTGAATGGTCTGCCGCCCGGCGATTTCCCCCTGTCCATCTTCGATACCGTGCTCAACGGCGTGACCGTTCGCGGCTCGATTGTGGGGACGCGCCTGGACCTTCAGGAGGCGCTCAACTTTGCCGGAGAAGGCAAGGTGGCGGCGACGGTCAGCACCGCGAAGCTCGAGGATATCAACGACATCTTCTCGAAGATGCATCAGGGCGATATCCAGGGCCGCATGGTGATCGACTTTTCCGCCTGAGTCACCGCGCGCACGAGCGGCCGATTCCCGATGAATCGGCGTCAATGGGGCGGTCGAGCGGATCCGGCACCGCTCGAGCGGCCCGCGCGAGTTCGGCGTGCGCGAACCTCGCCCGCAGCGCGTGATGGACCTCACCGCGCCAGCGCGGGCCGGTGAACAAGCCGTAATGATCGCAGTCCTCGACGTCGAGGCGCATGCGTTGCCGGCCGGGCCGACCGCCGCACATCGCCAGCGCGGCATGGGTCTGGCCGGCGCCGGTGACGCTGTCGCGGCCGCCCTCCACGGTCAGCAGGTCGAGATCGCACAGGGCCGTGGGATCGACGCGCACGCCGCCTACCCGCCAGTCGCCCTGCGCGAGGCTGGCGCGCTGGAATACCGAATCGACGGTATCGAGGAAATACTCGGCTGGCATGTCCAGCAAGGCCGCATATTCGTTCAGTGCCCGCCGTGCGCCCTCGTAGGCGCGGGCGTCGCCGCTCGAGGCGGCCGACCGGCAGCGCTGCGCCATCTCGAGGTAGCGATGCGGGTAGACGAAGGCGATCTCCGCGCGCTGGAGATATGCCGGAAACACCTTTCTGCCCCGGCCGGCAAACCCTTGCGGCACCACGTCGATCAGGTTGCTGTCGCACCACGCCAGCGAATGCGAGCAGGCCGCGATGCCGAGCGCGCTTGGATGGATGCGTGCGTCGAGCGGGCCGCCGATCAGGGTGAGGCTGGCCGGTATCGGGGCGCCGCGCTGGGCCCGCAGCGCGATCGCGCCCAGGCCGGGGACCGCCGCCTGGCAGACGGCGACCACGTGCACCGGCCGGGTGCCGGTCAGCAGCCAGCCCACGAAGCCATCCAGCATCGCGACGTACTCGTCGAGACCGAAGCGGCCCGCATCGAGCGGCACGTCGCGCGCGTTGGCCCATTCGGTGACGAACACGTCGCCATCCTCCAGGAGCGCCTCGACGGTGTCCCGCATCATCACCGCGGCATGGCCGGCCAGCGGCACGCACAGCAGGATCGCGCGCCGCGCGTTGCGCCGGGCGAAGCGGCGCAGCGCGCAAAACGGCATGCATGCCGCGACCGTGCTGTCGATGCCGACGGCGCGTCCCTTCAGCACGATCGTATCGATCTCGAACGGCGGCATGCCGTCCTGCCAGCCCAGCATCGGTTCGAGCAGGTCGGCGCAGCAGGCCGCCGCCGTCGCGTCGCCGAGGGCGCCGGTCCACGCCGTCGCCGCGCGCCATGCGCGCCACCAGCGGGCTTGCTGTTCGATCAGGTCGTACCACATCGCAAAGATCCTCGACACGAGCCGGAGCGCTCACCGGCACACTGTCGTCTCCCGCTCCGGGCCGGCCTTGACCTGAGTCAGCGAGATCGCGGTATCGCGGCCTAAGCTGGCCTGCCGATCTTCCCGCATGGCAGGAGCGGAGCATGACGACCTCATCCCGACGCGCGCTGGTGCTGTTCTACTCACGCAGCGAAACCACCGCCCGGCTGGCTCGGCAGCTTGCCGACGAACTCGGTGCCGATTGCGAGCGCCTGCACGAAATCGACGAGCAGCGCCGGGCCGGCCCGGTTGGCTATCTGCGCTCGCTGGTGCACGTGCTGGCGGGACGATCCGCCGATCTTCTGCCGACGCTCAGCACCATCGCGGCCTATCAGCTGGTCGTGATCGGCACGCCGGTATGGGCCGGGCGCGTCTGCACCCCGGTGGCGACCTGGCTGGCCCGGCACGGCCGCGACGCGCGCGCAACCGCGCTGTTCTGCACCATGGGCGCAAGCGGCGACGCCGCGGTGTTCGCGCAGATGCAGGCGCTGATCGGTCAGCGGCCGCTCGGCAGCTGTGCTTTCCTTTCGCGCGACGTCCGGCGCGACGCGGTTCACGACAAGCTGACGCGCTTCGCCCGCACCATCACGGACCGGCTTGCCGAGCGGCAATGGCAGGCGCATGCGCCGTGAGCAGGCCGCCGGCGCGGACGGGGGCGCGTTGCGGCCCTGGCCGCGCCGCTGCGTCGGCACGCCGAGGCGGGCGCGGCGCCGGCCGGCCCCGCCGCGCCCGGCGCGCGGCCGATGCCCGCGAATGACCTGAGTCAATCGCGGGCCGGGCGGCATGCCTAAGGTTGTACCTGCCGCGCACGAACAGGAGCCTAGGACCATGAAGACCGACATCCAGCTGAAGAAGGACATCGAGAGCGAACTCGCGTGGGACCCGTCGATCGACGCGGCGCGTATCGGCGTCGCGGTCCATGACCGGATCGTCACGCTCAGCGGCGAGGTGCCGAGCTACCTGGGGAAGATCACGCTGCGCAAGGCGGTCGAGCGGATCGCAGAGGTCCGCGGCGTGGTGCTTGACCTCACGGTGCGGACTGCGGGCAGGGCGCAGCGCACGGACGCGGATATCGCGGCCGCGGCGCGAGCGGTGCTGGCGTGGGATGCGGCGCTCGGCGAGCAGGCGGTGCACGTCACGGTGGAGCGCGGCCGCGTGACGCTATCGGGCGACGTCGACGGGGCGCACCAGATGCAGGCCGCTGAGCGCGCCGTCGAACGCTTGAGCGGCGTCACCCACGTCAACAACGAGATCCGGGTGCGCCGGCATCCGGCGCAGAGCGATGTCGCGGCCAAGATCGCCGCGGCCATGACCCGCCACGCGGCGGACGTGGCCGGCAAGGTCGCCGTCACGATCCAGGACGGCCGCGTGACGCTGACGGGGCGGGTGGATTCGCTGCGCGAGCTGCAACTCGCCCGCAACGCGGCATGGTCGGCCCCCGGCGTGCGCGAGGTGGTTGATCAGCTGAGCGTCGCCTGAGCCCGGCGGCATGCGGCCGATGCCGGGCGCACCCTCGGCGGGTCGGCTCTCGGGCGCGAGCCGCTCCTCGTGGCGGAGGGCGGCGGCGGCTTCGCGGGCAGGCGCCGCGCTTCGTGCCGCTCGCCGCGCGTATCGACCAGGCGCCGCGCAGGCGGCGGTACGCCGTTGACTTCAATCAATCCCCAGGGCATGGCGCGATCGAGAATGTCGACTCCATTGCCCCTCAGGAGTGCAGCCATGAACGAATCCCACCACAAGCCATCGAACGGCGTACCCGCCGATCCCGTCGAGCGTGGCGCGCTCACGCGTTCGTTGCGTCATCCGCTCGAGACCCTGCGCCGCGAAATCGACCGCGTTTTCGACGATTTCGATCCGGCCGCGCGGCTGTCGGCGATCCGCCGCTCGCTGCTCGATGTCGAGCCGTTCTGGCATCGCGACGGAAACGGCGCGTCGGCCCCGGCCGTGGACCTGTCCGAGACCGAGCAGGCCTACGAGATCACGGCCGAGTTGCCCGGCATGAACAAGCGGGACATCGCGGTCACGCTCGCGAGCGGCGGCCTGTCGATTCGCGGCGAGAAGCAGGAGGACAAGGAGGAGAAAAACAAGGACTACTACATGCGCGAACGGCGTTTCGGCACCTTCGAGCGGTATTTTCCGATGCCCGAAGGCGTGGACCTCGACAAGATCGCCGCGTCCTTCGACAAGGGCGTGCTGAAGGTGACGCTGCCGAAGACTGCCGAGGCGTGCCGGGCCGCCAAGCGCATCGAGATCAAGGCCGGCTGAGGCGCGTGCCGAGCATGAGCCGGGCGCGAGGCCGGGCCGGGCGCCGCGCCGGACGCGGGCGGCCGCCGCTGCCGGGCGGCACGGCGGGCTGCCTGCTGGCGCTCGCGCTGTCCTGCTCGCCCGCGCGTGCCATGCCCGCCGCCGGCGCGCCCGCCGTGGCCGCGCAGGACGCGCCCCGCATCGTGCCCGGCGCGGTGGTCGCGGCGCAGGTCGAAACGCTGCGCGCCGTCGCCAGCCGCTACAACCTGCGGATCGCGGTCATCTCGGCACGCGGCGACTACCTGTCCGGGATCGATTTCGAGATTGCCTCGGGCCCGTGGCCGCTGTTCAGGGCGCGCACTGCCGGGGCCTTCCTGGCCGCGCACCTCAGCCCGGGACCCTACACGATCCGGGCGCGCCACGGCGCTATCGAGCAGGTTCGCGAAGTCCTGGTGCCGGCTCGCGGCGCCGTCGATCTGCGCATCGCCTGGCCGGACTCCGGCTCGCCCGGCGCGGCGCCCCGTTAGGGCAGGGGCGCCTGGGATGGAGGTGGGCTCGCGCCTGCGATGGACGTCGCGAGGCCCGGTTTCAAGCGATCGACGATGGCCTGCCGCCGCCACGCACGGCCGCGAGCCGGGCGGCCGGGGCGCGAACCGGCCGACGAAGCCCGGCCCCGTGAACTGCTCGGCGAGCAGGCGATCCTGGCGAGGAACAGCGCGATGCGCATGGCGGGCGCATCGTGGCGATTCCGGGACCGGGCAGGGGCGCGGCGTCGCGGCGCTCAGGCCTGCGCGGCAGCCACGCCGAGCGGCCCGCAAGCCGCGCAGCGCCTCGTGCCGGCGCCGTGCGCATGCTCGGCGGGCGGGTCCGCTGCGCCGGCCCGGATCGGCGAGTCGCCCGCGCCGTTGATGGGCAGCGCCGCGAACAGCGGCTGCCAGAAGCGGCGGCAGAGGTAGGCGCCGGCATCGCAGCCGGTATCGAAGCGGATCGCGAGTGCCGCCTCGGCGGGTTCGAGCGGCTCGGCTTGCAAGCATTGTCGAGCCAGCACCGCCGTGTCCGCGTCCGACGGGTCGCGGGCCAGCCTTGCCCTGGCACGCAGGCGCGCGGCGAGCGTTTCCCGGCTGGCGTCGAAGTCGAGGATCGCGGCCTCGGCGCCGAGGCGCTCGGCCAGCGCCAGGAAGGCGGCGCGGTGCCGCCGGCGCAGGAAGCTCGCATCGACGATCGCCGTCTGGGCGCTGGCGAGAACGCTGGCCGCCTGCTCGAGCAGGCGCTGATAGACGGCGTCGATCGCGGTCTCCGAATAGGCCGGGGGCGGCAGCCGCACGGCTTGCGCCACGCCCGCCATGCGCTTGCGTTCGACGTCGCTGGATAGACGGATCGCGCCGAGCATCCCGGCCAGCACACTGCTGGCCGCCGATTTTCCCGAGCCCGAAAAGCCGTGGCAGAGCAGCAGGCGCGGCCGGGCGGCGCGCCGCGATTGCGCCATGCTCGCGGCGATGCGCAGGTAGCGTGCGCGCGCGGCGTGCTCGCCGCGCAGGCGGGCGGTGAGCGCGCAGACCAGCGCGCGATAGACGAAATAGCCGGGCAGCACGGCCAGGGCCGCGTAGTCCCCGGTGCCAGCGAGCCAGACCGACAGCAGGCGATGCGCGCAGTCTCCCCGCCCGTGCGCGCAGTAGTCCATCAACGCGAAGGCGAGGTCGCTCGCGACGTCGATCCGGCGCAGGCGTTCGTCGAATTCGATGCAGTCGAACATCAGGACGCGCTGCCGCCAGCGGACGATGTTGTCCAGATGCAGGTCGCCGTGGCAGACGCGCACGAAACCCTCGGCGTGACGACGCAGCAATGCGGCCTCGATGCGATCCAGCTCGCCCGCGTACCAGGCCCGCAGCGCGGCTTCGTCCGGCACCGTCGCGTCCGGTTCGTCGAGCAGGGACCGGCACTGCGCGGCCGCCCGGGCGGCGTCCCCCTCGCGGCAGCGCGGCGCCTGGCGATGGTCCCGCGCCAGCGCGATCGCCAGGGCCTGGGCGTCCGCCGGCGCCTCGGCCTGGTGGGCGCAGCGCGCCGACAGCAGGGCGTCGGCATCGAAGCGGCGCATGCGCACCACATATTCGCCCGCTGGGCTTGCCGTCCGGTGCCGGCCGGGGCGGGCCGAGCGGCCGAATGCGCAGCGGCGGCCGCGTGCCAGGAGCGTCCAGACGCCGAGATACAGCGGGCCGGCCAGACGCTGGTTGAGCCGGTATCCGGCCAGCGCGCAGCGACGCCGCTGTGCTGCGCGGGCCAGATCGACGAAGGGCAGGCGCACCGGCTTGAGGCGCTTGTAGGCATACCGGCCGGCCAGGTAAACCACCGAAAGATGGGTCTCGATTCGCTCGATCCGGCCGGCCGGATGGGGATAGGTGGACGGACGGCGCAGCGCGCGATCGATCCGCCGCTCGGCCTGCCGGGCCGGGCCGCGGCCGAGGGCGAACGGCAGGTAGGGCGGGTGCGGCATGCATGGTCTCCCGGAGCGGCGCGCGGCCTGCGCGCGGTTCGCGGCGAGGGCGGTCCCACGGGCGGGCCGGCAGTCGCCCGCGTCCCGCCCGCGCCGCGCGGCCTGCCAGCAGCATGTACCGGATCGCGGCTCGAGCCTTGACGGAAGTCAATCGCCGCAGCGGCGGGAACGGGACGCGGCGCAGGGCTACGCTTCGCGAGCGCGGCGCGGCGCGGCGCAGCGGGGCGGGGCGGCGAGCGCGTGATCCGGCGTGAGCGCCGTCGCGGCGGCTCGAACCGCTCGTTTTCACTGCCCGCCGAGATCGACGCCGCCCGGGCACCGGCGCGCAGTCACGGCGGCATGCGCTTGCCCAGGCCGCCGAAGCCGGCGCCGGCCGGGCAGAGGCGATTGACGAGCGATTGACGAGCGGCCGTGCCGCCGCAGCGCGCCAATCAATCGATCCGCAATTGCCGTCCCGGCTCCAGATGCTCCCCAAGCGTGCCGCCGCTTGCGGACGGCGTGCGCGCGGCGGTGTCGAGACATCGCCGACAGTCTCCTGTCGCTTGACCCGAGTCCATCGAGGCCGGCGCAGCCTGCCCCGTTGACGCTTGACTTGAGTCAGAAATCCCCGGTTTCCTGCGCGCACAATCGGCTGGCGCGCGCCGCCTCGAGGCGTGCGGGAAAGGCGCCGCGGTGGACGGCGCGCTTTCCGAGATCCCGCAGGGAGGCGCGATGGCATTGTCAGGAGAACTGCATGACGCGGACTGGTCCGTGGCGATCGAGACGGTCGCCGAGGAAGCCGGCGGTTACCGATGCCGAATCCAGCTGATGCTGCGCTTGCCTGAGGGGCCGTGCGAGCATGCCTTCACGCACAGCCGCTGCCATCCGCGGGAAGCCGACGCCGCCGTCGAAGGGCTGCGGGTGGGCATGACCTGGATCGAGATGAGAAAGGCGAACGCCTTCACGATATGAGCGCCGGCCGCCCGGGCAGCGGGCTCGGAGCCTGGCGCGGGCACCCCGGCCGCCGGGGCGCCCCTCACTCACTGGCCCAGCACCCAGCGCGCGAGGCGGCGCGCCTGCGCCGGCGAGAGCGGGCCGCCGCGCTCGCCGGCCGTCGGCATCGGCGTGTCTCCCCAGTGCGCGCGCCCGCCCAGGCGCAGCTTGATGGCCAGCTGCGCCTCGGCATGCGGCACGTCGCGGTACCGTTGCGCAATCTGATGGAAGGACGGGGCGAGAAACGGCATGTCCGGCGTATGGCAGAACATGCAGTGCTGCGAATCGACCAGTTCCGTCGGTTCGGGCTCCACCGGCCGGGCAGGGCTGTTCGTCGCCAGCATGACCAGCAGGGCGAGGGCGGGCGGCCAGGTGAGCCTCATTCGGGCCGGCGGCCGGCTCCGCAACGATCGGCGGGCCGTCACGACACCACGTCCTGCAGCGGGCGGCGCGGCGAGTGAGGCAGCTGCGGGCCGCGGCCGATCCGCAGCAGCAATTGCGGGGTGCCGTGCAGGCCGAGCAGACGGCATAGCGCGGCCCGCGGGCCGCTCGTCTCGATCGGCTGGTTCAGGTAGGAGGCCGTATAGCCGGCGTCGGTGGCGGCGAGCAGCATCCGCTCCAGGGCCTGGCCGGCGGCCAGCCAGGCCTCGCGGTCGTCGTTCGCGGTGGTGATGCAGACGATCAGCGGCGACGCGTCCACCAGTTGGTGATGCAGCGCCGCCAGGCCGTTGCCGAGATCGAAAGTCCGTACCGCGCTGGTCACCAGCGGCGCGGCGAAGTCGAGCAGGGACGGCACCCCGGCCGCGAACGCCGGCATGCCGTCCAGATGGCGGCGCGGGTCGATCCAGCTGGCCAGCTCGCGACGGAAGCGCGGATCGCGGAACTGCTGGTGATCGGCCTCGGCGACCAGCTCGGCGATCTGCCTGCGCTGCGCGATCGAGTCGACCGTGACGGCGCCGGCGCCTTCGGCGATGACGGCCGACGTCAGGACCTGCTGCAGCGCCTGCGGAACCGCCTCGGGCTCGAACGCGGCGCGGGTCGTGACGCGTTTCGGGATGGCATCGGCGAGCGCGGCGAGCGCCGTGTCGATGTAGCCGTCGTTGCACACGCGCACCAGCGCGAGCAGATCGGGATCGACCTCGGAGGGAAACGGACTGATGGTGTAGGCGAGCCCGGCCCGGCTGAGCGCGACGCGCAGGTTGAGCAGCGCCGCCCCGCAACTGATGATCAGCTCGCGGTCGTAGGGGTCGATCACGGCCAGCGCGCGCATGCGGTCGGCGCACAGCGCGATCGTGTTGTCGTTGAGGACGAAGTGCCACGGCTGGGAGTTGTGGCTCGACGGGGCCAGCGTCGCGTAACGCAGCAGCAGGCCCAACTGGCTGTCCAGGCGCGCGCTGGCCGCGGGTGAGGTAGGCGAGGTCATTCGGCGATCTCCAGAGCGCCGGCCGGCGGCGCGATGCCACCACATCCTGTCAGCCGGCTTCGCATCGCCATTGACTCATGTCAAGCGCGCGACGGGATGCCATCCGTGCCGGCTTGCCAGCGTCTAGGCTTGAACCGGATTGGGCGCGGCACCGAGGTTCGCGCGGGAGGGAGTGACATGCTTGCGATGCAATTCGACGGCACGCGGCCGAGCCTGCGCGAGGTGCGCGTGCCCGACCCGCGGCCGGCAGCGGGGCAGTTGCTCCTCGACGTGCGCGCCTGCGGCGTCTGCCGCACCGATCTGCACATCATCGACGGCGAACTGGCGGATCCGAAGCGGCCGCTGATTCCCGGGCATGAAATCGTCGGCACGGTGAGCGCGCTGGGCGAGGGCGTGACCGGGTTCGCCGTCGGCGAGCGGGTCGGCGTGCCATGGCTCGGCCAGACCTGTGGCGTGTGCCCCTATTGCCGCTCGGCACGGGAAAATCTGTGCGATGCGCCGCGCTTCACCGGCTATACGATCGACGGCGGCTACGCCGAGCGCGCCGTCGCCGACCATCGCTACTGCGTCCATCTGCCGGCGCGCTATTCCGACCTGGAGGCCGCGCCGCTGCTCTGTGCCGGCCTGATCGGCTATCGCAGCCTGCGCATGGCGGGCGATGCGCGGCGCATCGGCATCTACGGGTTCGGCGCGGCGGCCCACCTGGTCTGCCAGATCGCCCGGGCCGAGGGGCGGCGGGTGTTCGCCCTCGTCCGGCCCGGCGATCTGGCCGCCAGGCGGCTGGCCTTGTCGCTCGGCGCGGTGTGGGCGGGCGGCAGCGACGAGGCGCCGCCGGAGCCGCTCGACGCCGCGCTGATCTTCGCCCCCGTGGGCGCCTTGATTCCGACCGCGCTGCGCATGCTCGTCAAGGGCGGAATCGTGGTGTGCGGCGGGATCCACATGAGCGAGATCCCGGCGTTTCCCTATGCCTTGCTGTGGGGCGAGCGCCGTCTCGCCTCGGTCGCCAATCTGACCCGCGCGGATGCCGTCGCGTTCATGCGCACCGCCGAGGCGATACCGCTGCGCGTGCAGGCCTCGGCCTACCGCCTGAGCGATGCGAATCGCGCGCTCGACGATCTGCGCCAGGGGCGGGTGTCGGGCGCAGCCGTGCTGACCCTGCCGGGCTGACCGGCGGTTCGGCGGACGCGCCCGGCGGTGCGCCGATCTGGCCGGGGGGCGGGCGCGACCGTGCCCGCCCGCAACGGGCGCCTCCCCGCCGCCTGTCGGCGTGTGCCCGACCGGCCGGCGCGGGCTTGACGCAGGACAATGGGAAATCGTCGCGCTGATCCAGGCTGGCCGGTGGGACACGGGCGAGGGCATCCGTCATGTACGAACGTATCTTTGCCGCATTGGACGACAGCCGCGGTGCGTGGCTCGCGCTCGCGCAGGCGATCGCGCTGGCGCGGGCATCGGGGGGCACGGTCGAGGCGAGGTATGTGGTGCCGGACGCGCCGCGGCTGATCGATTTCGACAGCGGCTACGTCGACCGGCTCGAGCCGCACCGGCCCACGCCGGACCGCGCCGCGACCGTGACCGCCGCAGCGCAGGCGGCGCTGCGGCGCAGTGGAGTGCGCGGCAGCGCGTTGGCGATCGAGGCGGGTGGCGAGGACGTCTCGGCGGTGCTGGCGCGCGCGGCCATCGAATGCGACGCCGACCTGATCGTGATGGGCACCCGCGGCCGCCGCGGCTGGCGCAGGATGCTGCTCGGCAGCATCGCCGAATCGCTGGTGCGCGTCGCCGGCCGGCCGGTGCTGGTGGTGCGGGAGCTGCCGGCGCGCTGAGCGGCGGGCGAGATCCCGAGCACGCCGGCGGGCGCGGCCCCGGCGGCGCGCCGGATCAGTGCGAGAACAGCACGGGCACCGTCATCCTGTCGAGGACCGTGCGCGTGGCGCCGCCCAGGATGCGCTCGTACCTGCGGGCGTGACTGTACAGGCCCATCACGATCAGGTCGGCATGCAACTCGGCCGCGCGGTCCAGCAAGCTCGCTCCGGTGCCGGCCGCGCGCTCGCGCGGCACGGTCGAGAAGGCGGCGCGCACCCGATGGCGCTCCAGGTAGGCCGCCACGTCGACGCCGGCCGGCGCGTCGGGATCGGTGCCGCCGTGCTCGACCGTCACCACGTTGACCAGATGCGCGTGCGCCAGCAGCGGCAGCGCGTCGGCCAGCGCGCGGGCGGCTTCGCGTTTGCCGTCCCAGCCCACCAGCACGTTCTCGCCGCAGCTTGCGACCGCGCCCGCGCGCGGCAGCACCAGGATCGGTCGCCCGGCACCCATCACCACGTCCTCGACGAAATGGCCGGCGACATGACTCAGGCGGTCGTTCGGATCCTCCTGTCCAAGCAGCATCAGGTCGGCATGGTGCGCATGCCGGATCACGGTCCGCACCGCGTCGCCCGCGGGCGCCTGCCATTGCACGCTGCGTCCGGCGGCCTCGGCAGCCGCCAGGAAGCGCTGCTCGGCCGCCGTGCGGCGCTGCTCGCCCAGGCGCTCGTACTCGCCGAGTGCGAGCGGCTCGCCGGGCCGGCGCAGCGGCTCCAGCAGATCCTGGCAGACCACGTAGAGGCCGATCAGATGGGCGTTCCAGCGCGCGCTCAGCGCGAGGGCCAGCGCGGTGCGGGTGCGGCAGCGCTGGCTGTCGTCGAGATGGACGATCAGGGTTCGATAGCTCATGACGGCTCCTTGTCGATCGAGGCCGGACGCGGCCGGGCGGCTGCCCGGCGTGGCCGTGGCGCGGTTCATCATCGGCCCGCCCGGGCCGCTCGCGCTGACCTGGATCAATCGCGGCGGATGGCACGCATGAGGCGCGCCGCGTCGCGCGCCACGATCCAGGCTTCGTTGGCCGGCTCGACCACCACCGTCACCTTGCTCGCCGGCGTCGAGACGACATGCGCGTGGGCCGCGTTGGCGGATGCGTCGAGTTCGATGCCGAGCCAGCCCAGCGCGGTGCAGATGCGTTCGCGCAAAGGCGCGCAATGCTCGCCGACGCCGGCGGTGAACACCAGCAGGTCGAGGCCGCCGAGCAGGGCGGCCAGCGCGCCGGCCTCGCGCACGATGCGGTGCACGTAGAGGGCCAGCGCGTCGTGCGCCCGCCCGTCGCCGGACGCCTCGTGCGCGAGCAGCACGCGCGGGTCGCCCGAGATGCCGGAGACGCCGAGCAGGCCGGACCCGTGATAGAGCATCCGGCCCAGGGCCTGGCCGTTCGTCGCTCCGGCCTCGAGCAGGTGCAGGATCACGCCGGGGTCGAGGCTGCCGCACCGGGTGTTCATCATCAGGCCGTCGAGCGCGGAGAAGCCCATGGTGGTCGCGATGCTGCGGCCCTCGCGCATCGCGCAGAGGCTCGCGCCGCTGCCCAGGTGGGCGGCGATCACGCGCGCGCGGCAGCCGAACGACTCGTCGAGTACGACGCTGAGGTATTCGTAGGACAGGCCATGGAACCCGTAGCGGCGCACGCCCTGCTCGAACCAGGCATGCGGCAACGGCAGCAGCTGCTCGACACGCGGCAGGCTGCGATGAAAGGCGGTGTCGAATACCGCGATGTGCGCCGCGCCCGGAAACGCTGCCCGGAGAACCTCGATCGCGTCGAGGCTGTGCGGCTGGTGCAGCGGTGCCAGCGGCGCCAGCGAGCGCAGCGTGTCCATTACCGCGGCGTCGAGCAGCACCGGCTCGCCGTAGCGCGCGCCGCCGTGCACGACGCGGTGGGCGACGGCGCCCACCGCGACATGCGGCAGCCGCTCGCGCAACCAGGCCACGACCTGCGCGAGCGCGGCGCGATAGGGGGCGCCGCTGCCGTGCGGGGGCAGCGGGCGTGGCGGCTCGTCGTCGAAGCGGATCGTCATGCCGGCGCCCTCGTCGCACGCCTGCCCCGCATGCAGCGGCCGGCGCTCGGGATCGCCGTGCGGTGCATGGGCGAACACGGCGAACTTGATGCTCGACGAGCCGGTGTTGATCGCGAGCAGCGAGAGAATGCGCATCGTCCGGCTCAGCAGGGTGCGAGCAATCCGGCCCGCCCCGGCGCGCGGTCCGTGTCGAACCCGATGCGCCGGACGCGGCGGCCCGCGAAGGCCGGGCAAGAGGCACGCCGTGCCCGCGCGGCGCGGCCGGCCCGGCTGGTGGTATCCCACATCGGCAAGGCTCCCGGGAGGATGCTTGGATCGGTGCCGGCCAGTCTAGGAATGTCCCACGATCCGCGCTTGACGCAAGTCAATGGCGGGTGCGCGGTGCAGCCCCACAGTCAGGCCCATTGCCGGAGGCGAGCGCGCAGGCGCGGGCCGGGCGGCGGATCTAGACAGGAGCCACGATGAACGCGTCGACGAGTCCGGAACGGGACGGCCGCGAGCGTCGCGACGATGCCTGCGGCGCGCCGGCTGGCGAGCCGCGCCGCCAGCCGCACGCGCCGTTGCGCGCCGAGGCCCGCGCGCGTCGCGAGGCGGCGCGCGCGGGCGGCGCCTCGCCGCGGCGCGGCACCGCGCGGGAGCCGGCCACGGCCGCGCAACAATGGGACCAGGTGGCAAGGGCCAACGTCGCGGCGGCCACGCTCGGGCTCTCGCCGATCTCGCTGGCGCTCGCGCTGATCGACTGGGGCGCGCATCTGGCGATTTCGCCGGGGACCTGCCTCGAGCTGGCGCTGCGGCCCTGGCAAGGCGCCGCGGCGGCGCCGGGCGCCGATCCGGGCGCCGCCGGGCCGGCCGCCGCCGACCCCCGCTTTGCGTCGCCGGCATGGTCGGCTTGGCCGTTTCGCGCCTATCGCGACGGTTTTCTGGCGGTCCAGCGCTGGTGGCGCGACGCGACGCGCGAGGTGCCCGGCGTCGAACGCCATCACGAGGAGCTGGTCGGCTTTCTGGCGCGCCAATGGCTCGACGCCTGCTGCCCCGGCAATTTCATCCTGACCAACCCGCTGGTGCTTGAGGCGACGCTGAGCAGCGGCGGCGCGAATCTCGCCGCCGGCCTGCGCCACTGGCTGGAGGATCTGGACGCCGGGCTCGATCGCGCCGGTGGCGTGCGCCCCCGGGCGGCGCAAGCCTACCTGCCGGGGCGCGAGGTCGCGCTCACGCCGGGACGCGTGGCATGGCGCAACGCGCTGTGCGAGCTGCTGCAATACGATGCCGTCACGGCGCGCGTGACGCGCGAGCCGATCCTGATCGTGCCGTCGTGGATCATGAAGTACTACATCCTCGACCTGCAGCCGCACAATTCCCTGATCCGCTTCCTGGTCGAGGCGGGCCATACCGTGTTCGTCCTGTCATGGCGCAACCCGGGGGCGGAGTCGCGCGATCTCGGGCTCGACGACTATCTGCGCGACGGATGCCTGGCCGGGCTCGAGTGGGTGCGCGAGCACTGCGGCGAAGCGGTCCATGCGGTCGGGTATTGCCTCGGCGGCACGCTGCTGGCAATGGGCGCGGCGGCGCTGGCGCGCGACGGGCGTCAGCACCGGATGCTGCGCTCCATCAGCTTGCTGGCGGCCCAGACCGATTTCAGCGAGCCGGGAGAGCTGGGGCTTTTCATCGATGCCAGCGAATTGTCCGCGCTGGACGCGCTGATGTGGCGGCAAGGCTACCTGGACGGCTCGCAGATGTCCGCGGCGTTCCAGCTGCTCAATGCGCGCGACCTGATCTGGTCGCGCATGATGAGCGAGTACCTGCTCGGCAAGCGCACCAAGCCCAGCGACCTGATGGCGTGGAACGCCGACACCACGCGCATGCCGTACCGGATGCACTCGGAATACCTGACGCGGCTGTTTCTCGACAATGATTTGGCGGCCGGCCGCTACAGCGTCGAGGGCCGGCCGGTGGCGCTGTCGGACCTCGAGGTGCCGGCCTTCGTGGTGGGCACCGAGCGCGATCACGTCTCGCCCTGGCGCTCGGTCTACCGGCTCCATCTGCTCACGCACAACGCACTGACCTTCGTGCTGACGGCGGGCGGCCACAATGCCGGCATCGTCTCCGAGCCGGGCCACCCTGGGCGTTACTACCGCTGCGCCACGCGCGAGGCGGGGGCGCCCTATCGCAGCCGGCACGACTTCCTGGCGCAGGTTCCGAGCGTGGACGGCTCGTGGTGGATCTGCTGGCGCGACTGGCTGCGCGCGCATTCCTCGGGCGAGACGGCGGCGCGCGTGGCCGACGCGCGGCTCGCCCCCGCCCCCGGCAGCTACGTGCTCGAAACATGAACCCCGCGCAGCGGCCCGAGCAGCCCGACTGGCGCGGCCGCCGCCTGCCCGGCCTGCTGCCGCGCGGCCGCGCCGCGCCGCCCCTGGTCGAGCGCGCCCGGCGCCTGCCGCCGCTCGCGATCGCGGTGGTGCATCCCTGCGACGCGAGCAGCCTCGGCGCCTTGGCGGCGCTTCACGATTCGCCCCTGGGCGGGCTGCTCGCGCCGCTGATCGTCGCGCCGCGCGCGCGGCTGGCGCGCGTGGCGGCCGAGGCCGGCATCGACGCCTCGCGCTGGCCGCTCGACGAGGTACCGCACAGCCACGCCGCGGCCGCGCGCGCCGTCGAGCTGGCGGCGGCCGGCCGGGTCGGCGCGATCATGAAGGGCAGCCTGCATACCGACGAGCTGATGGGGGCGGTGGTGGCGGCCGGCTCGGGCCTGCACACCGGCAAGCGGATCTCCCACTGCTTCCTGGTCGAATCGCCCGCCTACGCGCGGCCTTTCATCCTGACCGATGCGGCGGTCAATATCGCCCCGGACCTGGCGCAAAAGGCCGCCATCACGCAGAACGCGATCGATCTGGCCCACACGCTCGGCGTGGGATGCCCGCGGGTGGCCGTGCTGTGCGCGGTCGAGACGGTGAATCCGGCGATGCGGGCCACGCTCGATGCCGCCGCGCTGGCGAAGATGGCCGAGCGCGGCCAGCTCGCGGGCGCCATCGTCGACGGCCCGCTGGCCTTCGACAACGCAGTATCGCGCCGTGCCGCGCTCGACAAGGGGATCGCTTCACCGGTGGCCGGGCGCGCCGAGGTGCTGGTGGTGCCCGATATCGAAGCCGGCAACCTGCTCGCCAAGCAGCTCGAATACCTGGGCGGGGCGGCCAGCGCCGGCATCGTGCTGGGTGCGCGCGTGCCGATCGTGCTGACCAGCCGCGCCGACGGCGCCGCGGCTCGCATCGCCTCCTGTGCCCTGGCGATGTACCTGGCGCAGACGCCCGGCCGCTCGCCGGCCGCGCTCGCCGAGGCGCCGTGAGAGCTGTGAGCGCTGTGAGCGCCGTGAGCGCCGCGGCGCGGCGATCCATCCGACATCCGGCCGGCACCGGCAGGCGACGAGCCCGGCAGGAGCACCGCCGCTACCGGGCGGGCAGCCCGGCCGGCGGCCGGCGTGCCGCGGCGCTCGGCCAGCGGCGGCGCCCGGCCGGCCCCGGCCTCAGATCTCGCGCAGCCGCTCGGCGTCGATGATGTAGATCTGCTTGCCGTTGGCCGCGACGATGCCGGTGCGCTGGAGCCGCGAGAACATGCGGCTGACCGTTTCCAGCTTCAGGCCGAGGTAGCTGCCGATCTCGTCCCGGCTCATCCGCAGATTGAACTCCACTGACGAATAGCCGCGCGCGCGGTAACGCTCCGACAGGTTCAGCAGGAACGCGGCCACGCGCTGCTCCGCGGTCATCGTGCCGAGCAGCAGCAGCAGCGAGGATTCGCGCACGATCTCGCCGCTCAGGATCTGGTAGACGTGCTGCTGCAGCGCCTTGATCTCGTGGCAGATCTGATCGAGTCGCTCGAAGGGGATGATGCAGACGGTGCTGTCCTCGAGCGCGATGGCATCGCAGTTGTGCCGGCCGGCGTGGATGCCGTCCAGGCCGAGGGTATCGCCGATGATCTGGAAGCCGGTGATCTGCTCGTGTCCGTCGCGATGCGTGACGACGGTCTTGGACGAGCCGGTGCGCACGGCGTAGATGCTGCGGAAGCGATCGCCGGCGCGATACAGCGTCTTGCCGCGGTGTATCAGGCGGGTCGTGCAAACCAGCGAATCGAGCTGCGCCAGCTCGGTTGCCGTCAGCCCGAGCGGCAGGCACGCCGGCCGCAGCGCGCAGGCGGAACAGCGCGCCTCGCCGCGCTGCGGCCAGTCGCGGCGCGACAGGGCCGGCGGGCGGCTGCCCGGCTCGCTCGGCGCACTGATGGTCCTATCCATGTGGCTGGGCATCATTGGCTCCTGGGGAAGCGATGGGCAGCGCGCCGGGCTGCCCGCGCGCAAGCCTGCCGACCACGCGCGGCCGAGGCCCGGGGCGGGCCGCAACCGGTGATTGCGGTGATTGCCCTCGCCGTTCAAAAGTATCGATCAGGCTGCGTCTGACGAAAATCGGCGACGCTTGAAGCGGGGGTAGGAACCACAGAAGTGCTGTAGGCGATTTCCTACAGGCAGGCGGGGCGCGCCGTGCGCCGGGCCCTATCGTCTGCGGAATCGAGGCCGGTCCGCCGGCGGCCTGGCCGCCGGCAGCCACCGCCGAAACGGCGTGAGCCCGGGCGCGATGCCCTGGCTTCAGGCGCCAGCCGAGGCAGGGCCGCTCGCGCCGAGCGGCGCCGGCGCGCCGCCATGCGCGGGCATCACCAGCACCGGGCAAGCCGCGCCGCGCAGCACGCGCTCCGCGATGCTGCCCAGCATCAGGCGGGCCAGACCGTGCCGGCCCTGCGTGCCGATCACGATCAGATCGGCGCGCAGTTGCTGCGCGGTCGACAGCAGGCGCTTGGCGACATCGTCGCAGAGCGATCCGGTCGATACCAGCCTGGTGGCGCCGGCAATGCCGAACTGCGCCATCCTCGCCCGGGCGCCCTCGAGAATCCGCTCGCCCGAACGGCGTGCCGCGCGCGCCGCCAGTGTGGGTTCGAAATCGGGAATCTCGAAGGCATAGGCCGGGATCTCGATCACGTGGACGGCATGGAGCACGGCGTGGGTCTCGCGCGCGATGGCCAGCGCGGCGTCGAGCGCGTGGGATGCCGTCTTGCCGCCGTCCATGGCGACCAGGATGTCCGAATACATTTGAGACTCCTTAGGGATCGGTTGACGGCACCGCGAGGGTTCGCCCCGCCCTGGCCGGCTGCGCGCCGCGCCGGCGCGGCGGGCGCCCGTGCCACGCAGTCTAGAAACGGGCGCCGCCGGCCGGCTGACCCAGGTCAAGCGCGCCCGGCTCGCCCGATGTCCCGGCGCCGCGAAGGGCGCTTGATCACGATCAATGGCGGTAGGCCAACCGGGCCTAGAGTCGGGTTCGGCAGACACCACGCGACAGGAGTCGACATGCATGCCAATGGACGTATCGCCTTCGTCACGGGAGGCATGGGCGGGCTGGGCAGCGCGATCAGCCGGAAGCTGTCCGACGCCGGCTTCACGGTGGCGATGTCGTACTCGACGCGCAACGATCACGTCGCGGCCTGGTTGTGCGCCGAGCGCGACGCGGGGCACGTGTATCGCGCCTTCGAGCTGGACGTCGGCGATTACGACTCCTGCCAGCGCTGCGCGCGGCAGGTGAACGACGCCTATGGACACGTCGACGTGCTGGTCAACAACGCGGGCATCACGCGCGATGCCGTGTTCTCGAAGATGACGAAACCGGAGTGGGACGAGGTGATGCACACCGATCTGGACGGCATCTTCAACGTCACCAAGCCGTTCATCGGATCGATGGTGTCGCGCGGCTTCGGGCGGGTGATCAATGTCGGGTCGGTCAACGGCATGCGCGGCGCCTTCGGCCAGACCAACTATTCGGCGGCCAAGGCCGGCGTGCATGGCTTCACGATGGCGCTGGCGCGCGAGGTGGCCCGGCACGGCGTCACCGTCAATACCGTGTCGCCGGGCTATCTGGCCACGCATATGGTGGAGGCCATGCCCAAGGAGGTACTGGAGACGCGCGTCCTGCCGCAGATCCCGGTGGGCCGGCTCGGCAAGCCCGAGGAGGTGGCGGCGCTGATCGCGTTCCTGTGCTCGGCCGAGGCGGCCTTCATCACCGGCGCCGAGATCGCCATCAACGGCGGGATGCAGATGCAATGATGACCGCCGTCGGCTCCGCGCGGCCGCCGGCCGGCGGCGCCATGCGGGACTCGTTCGGGGGCTCGCTGATCCTGGTCGCGCTCGACGGCAGCCCCGGTTCCGACTTCGCGTTCAACGAGGCCTTCGCGTTGGCCTCGCTGGCCAAGGCACGCCTGTGCGCACTCTGCGTCGTCGAGCGCGCCTCGCGCCCGGTCGATCCGGCGTTGCCGTTCGCCGAGCAGGATACCGGCCGGCCGGGCCCGCAGGTGGTGGCGCGCGCGCTCTCGCGCGCGCGGCAGATCTGCGCGACCTACGAGATACCCTGCACCGTGCAAACGGTGGATTCCTGCGGCGACGGGGTGGCGGCCACGATCGTGCGCGTGGCCGCCGAGCAGGACGCTGGCTTGATCGTGATGGGAACGCGTGGGGCGAGCGGGCTGCGCCGCTACTGGCTCGGTAGTGTCGCCGAGCAGGTGATGCGCATTGCGCCCTGCCCCGTGCTGCTCGCCCGCGCGCCGCACGGACTCGCTTAGCCGGCCACGGCAAGCGGGCCAGGGCTGGCCGCCGCATGCGTCATGGCGCGGCCGGCCGCCAGCCGGCCGGCGTCGGGCGGCCGGCCGCACGTGCCGGCGTGGCCGGCACCGCCGCGCCAGGCACGCCGGTGCCGGGCCGGGCCCTTATCGATAACGAGGTGAGTCATGTATCGAACCATCATGGCGGCGGTGGACGGCAGCGAATGCTCGACACGCGCGCTCGACGAGGCGATCCGCATGGCCCGGCTGACGCAGGGGCGGGTCTTCGCCGTGCATGTGATCGACAAGGCGCAGGTGTTCCTGTACGCCGGATGCGACGACCCTGCCGGCACGCTCGCGGGGTTGCGCGAGGCCGGCCGCCGGATTCTCGAGCGCGCGCGTGAGGCCCTGCGCGAGGCCGGCGCCGACGGCGAGGCGCTCGCGATCGAGACGCACGATGTCGGCGAGGACGTGCCGTCATGCCTGCAGCGCGAGGCCGTGGCGCTCGGCGCGGAGCTGGTGGTAATGGGCACGCATGGTCGGCGCGGCCTGGCGCGGGCGGTGCTCGGCAGCGTGGCCGAGCGCTTCGTGAGGCAGGCCACGCTGCCGGTGATGGTCGCGCGCGACGCCCGAGGCCGGGACGGAATCGATGACGACACGCCCGAGCGGCCCTGATACGCGCGACCGCAAAGCCGGCCGGACGCCGGTCGTCTGCGCGACGTTCGCGGTGTTCGGCGCGCTCGCGGGCCTGGGCATGCTGCTCGACGGCCTGCTGTACGGGCGTGCCGACGAATGGCAGGCGGGCGCCGCCCTGCTCGTGGCGGGCATCGCGGCGGCGGTGGTGGCGCTGAATTGGCGTCCGCCGCGGCGCTGACCCGAGGCGGCGGCTGCCCCCGGCCTGCCGCAACCGGCGCCGCGGCCCGCGATTGACTCACGTCAATCGAGAATCGCAGCGACTTCCTAGAGTGGCCCTGCGCGGGCGCTCGCCCACCCGCTTCGGAAAGCTGACCATTCATGCGGCGCTGATGCCGCGCTATCGGGAGAGACGAGGTGAAAAGCGACGAACAGTTGAAGCGCGACGTCGAGGAGGAACTGGCGGCGGATCCGGCGATTCATGGCAGCCTCTGGCGCGTCAGGGTGGTCAACGCGGTCGTGGAGCTGTCGGGTCACCCCACCAGCTATGCGAGCAAGCTGGCGGCGGAGCGGGCGGTGCAGCGCGTGTCGGGGGTGCGGGCCCTGGTGTCGGAGCTGGACGTGCGGCTGCCCGACGGCGAGCGGCGCGACGATCTCGAACTCGCCCAGGCGGTGCGTTCGATCCTGCACTGGACCGTCGGCACCCACGGCGATGCGATTCACGCACAGGTCGAGCACGGTTGGGTCACGCTGACGGGCCGGGTCGATTGGGCCTACCAGAGCCATGTCGCCCTGCGCGCGATCTCGCAGATGCGCGGCGTGCTGGGCGTGTCCGACCGGATCGAGATTCTCGGCGATGTCGGCGCGGACGAGATCGGCACGAACATCCGCCGCGCGCTGGAGCGGCACGCACAGCGCGAGGCTCGGCATATCGAGGTGAGCGTGAAGGACGGCATGGTCACGCTGAGCGGCAAGGTCGGCTCCCACGCCGAGCGCAGGGCCGCACGCGGTGCCGCCTGGTCCGCGCGCGGGGTGCGCGCGGTGGTCGATGAACTGACCGTCCGATGATGCCGGGGCGACCTGCGCGGATCGCGGCGCGCGCGCGGCCGGCAGTCGCGCGGCGCCGGCGAAGCGGGGCCGCGCGCCGGGACGGACCGGCAAGGGGCCTGGACGCGGGGGAGCGCGCGATGGGCATGCGCATGCAGATCGCCTATTTCGGTTTTGCCGGCTCCGCCCGGCTGGAGGCCGAGGCAGCCATCCAGTCGAGGCGGCTGGAGCGCTTCGGCGCGCGCTGGTCCGGCTGCTACCTCGCGATCGAATCATGTAGCCGGCACGCCGTCCACACCGGCTTCGACGTGCGGCTCGATCTGATCGGCCGCGATGGCCGGCTGCTGCCCTTGCCGCACGTGGCCGGACCGGACCCGGTGGCGGCACTGCGGTGCGCCTTCGACGGCGCCGTGCAGCGGCTGCGCGAAACCGAGGCCGGCCGGCCCGACGGACCGCCGCCGCCGGATGGCGGCGACAAGCCCGTCAGCGTTCCTGACCGGTGAACACTTCGTGCTCGGCGCAGGGGCTCGAACGGTCGATGCACTGAGCCCGCCAGGTACCGGCCACGGGCGCCGCGCCCGGCTGCGGCCACCAGCGGGCGGGTCCGCCCTGGCCCTCGGCGGGCCCGCGGCCGGCCGCGAAATCGAAATCCTCGAGCAGGCAGCAGGTGTCGCAGCCGTCTTGATTCGTCATCCGGATGCCGTGCCCCTCGACGGCCACCCGACCCCAGACCGGCAGGTCAATGCCGGCGTGGCCTTCACGCGACCAGCGCGCGGTGGCGGTGTCGATCCAGACGATGGCATAGGCGTGTGCCTCGGGACCGTCGAGGCCGTCGAGATGCAGGGTGATTCGCACGATGCGCTCCTGATCGAGGTGGGACCTCGCTCGCGAGGACGCTCGCGCCGGCCCGACGCGGCGCCGGTTTCGGCGGCCATCGGGGCGCGAGCCCTCGGCCGGCGCGGGATGGGCATGGTCGCGGCGCCGGCCTTCGGGCAAGAGATCGGCCCAGTCTAGGTGGCGCTGCGCCGCGACGATTGACCAGGGTCAAAGGCGGGCGCCGCAGGGAGCCGGCCGGACCGGCGGGCGGCGCACAGGCACCACGCGCCACGGGCGGCGCGGGGCGCGCGTGTCAGACGTCGAGCTGATCGTCGAACAGCTTGTGCCGGATGGCGTAACGCACCAGCGCGGCCTCGTGTGGCAGCTTCATCTTTTCGAGGATGCGCGTCTTGTAGGTGCTCACGGTCTTGACGCTCAGGCCGAGCGCATGTGCGATCTCGCACACCGTGCAGCCCGCCGCGATGCGCCGGAACACGTCGATTTCGCGACCGGACAGGCGCTGGTCCGGCAGGGTATCGAGACGTTCGTTGAGGCTTTGGGCAAGGCGCTCGGCCATCGCCAGGCTCACATAGACGCCGCCGGCGGCGATTCTGGCCAGTGCATCGACCAGTTCGGTGCTGGCGCTTTCCTTGGTCATGTATCCCGACGCGCCGGCGCGGAACACCCGCACCGCGTATTGCTGCTCGGCATGCATGGTCAGCACCAGGATGCGCAGCGCCGGCGCTTCCTGCCTGATCTTGCCGATCAGCTCGACGCCGCCGCCCGGCATGGAGAGGTCGAGCACCAGCAGCTGCGCGCCGGTGCCGCGCACCAGCGCGAGCGTGGCGGGGCCGTCCGCCGCCTCGCCCGCCACCTGGAAGCCGCTGGTGTTCTGCAGGATGTAGCGCAAGCCGTCGCGCACCATGGCGTGGTCGTCCGCGAGAAGCACCTCGATCATGAGCCTGGCGCTCCCTGCTGCACCACGGCCAGCGGCAGCGTGACGGTGATCGAAAAGCCCTGACCCGGCGGGCCGGCGATCGTCAGCCGGCCGCCGAGCGCGTGGGCGCGCTCGCGCACGCCGATCAGCCCGAAGGCCTTGCCTGCGCGCGGCCGCTCGTGCGGCACGCCGCGTCCGTTGTCGGCGACGCGCAGCACGCAGGCGTCCCCGACCGCCTTCAGGCAGATATCGACGCGGCTCGCCTGCGCGTGCTTGGCGACATTGACCAGGGCCTCCTGCACGATACGGAACAGCGCGGTTGCGCCAGCGCCGGTGAGCGTGCGCTCGCCGAGGGCGACATGCCGGACCACCTCGATGCCGTGGCGCTTCGCGAAGTCGCTGGCCAGCCATTCGATGGCGGGCACCACGCCGAGATCGTCGAGCATCAGGGGCCGCAAATTCGCGGCGACGCGGCGCACCGACGCCACCGCCGAATCGGTCAGCCGCCGCATGCCATGGAGCTTGTTGACGGCCGTCTCGATCAGCCCGGGGTCCCGGGCGCCATCGAGCACCCGGTCGAGTGCCTGCGCGGCCGCCGAGGCTTCCATCTCGAGCACGGCGAGCTGCTGGCCGAGGTCGTCGTGCAGTTCGCGGGCGAGGCGGGTCTTTTCCTCTTCGCCGGCCTGCTGCAGGTGCGCGGACCATGCGCGCAGTTCGTCACGCGCGTGTTCCAGCGCGTTGTCGCTGCGCACGCGCTCGGTGACGTCGCGCAGCACGATGGTGCAGATCCGGCCGGCGCCGTCGCCCAGCTGCGAAATCGAGGCCTCGAGCGGGAATTCCTCGCCGTTGGCGCGCAGGCCGTAGAGCCGCTGCTGTCGCCCCATCTGCCGCGGCGAGGCAGCGGCGAGGCCGAACCTTGCGATGTGCCGTTCGTGGGCCGCGCGGCAACGTTCGGGAAGGAAGCGGGCGAGCGGGCCGCCGATGGCGTCGGCCGCCGGGACACCGAAGATCCGCTCGGCGGCCGGATTGAAGATCAGCACGGTTTGCGATTCGTCGATCGTGATGATCGCCTCGGACGAGGCGCGGATGATGCCCATCAGGCGGGTCTCGCCCAACGGCTCGGGCAGCCGCGGGCCGGGCGCGGGGCCGTGATTCGGCAGGCGCAACAGCAGGACGCCGGCGAGCGCCGTGCAGCCCGAGCCGGCAAGCAGGACGAGCGCCGCGAAGGCATCGGCGCGCCGCGCGCCGCGCCGGCCTTCCGCGGAAAAGTCGAGCGTCAGCGCGGTACCGGCGACGCTCGCCGACAGGGTGCGCCGAAGCCTCGGGAAGTCGCCGCCGCCGGGCCGGCCGGCCGCGCGGACCGGCGCTGCGGGGCCGGCGGACACGCGCAGCGCGACGGCGGGCAGATCGCCGTTCGCCATCGCCATGAAGCGGGACAGGTCGATCGCCACCGACAGGAAGCCCGCGACCGGGCGGCCGGCCGGCACGATCGCGCCGTCGGGCCGGCTCATGTCGCGATAGACGGGCAGGTACAACTCGAGCTGGTTGCCTTGGCCATTCGCTGCCGCGGCGCTGTCGGCCGCGAACCATGGCGCCGCGAGCGCGATCTGGTCGCTGGCGATCGCCTGCTGCAGGCTGGCGCGCAGGCGCTGGCCGGACCACGCGGGGCGTCGCGCGGCCGCGGCCGGGGCAGCCTGCAGCGCCAGCCGGGCAAACACGGTGGCGGCGTCGAGATAGCGCAACTGGCGGATCGGCGAATGCGCGCGCTCGAGATCGGAGAAGTCCAGCTCCTCCGATTGCCAGGGCCGCGGCAACATGGCGTGCGCCGTCGTCCATTGCCGCACACCGAGCAGCATTGCCGTGGCCGCCTGTATCTGCTGGCGCAGCGAGGTGCGGATCGCGTCGGTGCGTTGCTCGAAGGCGCTCGACTGGGCCGCGAGCACGAGCCGGTGGATCTGGGTGGCGGCCTCGAACGACACCGCCAGGCCGGCGAGCAGCAGCAGCGAGACGGCCGCGCGTTTTCGTGCGTCGCAGCCGCGCGGGTATCGGGACAGGAAAGACGAGAGCCGGTAGGGGGTCATGGGGCGATCGGGCCGGCCGCAGGCGGCGTCGAGGTCGGGCGGAAGGCGCGGCGGGCGGCACGGCCCTGCGCAGCATGGGCCGGCCTCGCCGCGGACCACCGGATGGCTGCCGATGTCACGATCAGTGCGACATCAGCACCGGCACCGTCATCGTCTGGAGCAGGCTGCGCGTGACGCCTCCCAGCAGCAGCTCCGTCACCCGGGCATGCCCATACGCGCCCATCACGAGCAGATCGGCGTGCAGGTCGCTGATGCGGTTGAGCAGCGTGCCGCCCGTGCCCCAGCCCGGATCGGCTCGCGTGGTGGCGAAGGCGGCGCGGATGCCGTGGCGCTCGAGGAAGCCGGCGATCGACACGTTGTCGGCGGGCATCTCGGCGGGCCAGACGTGGCGTGCCCGGTGCACGGTCTCGACGGTCACGAAGCGGGCGCGTTTCAGCAGCGGAAGGGCGTCGCTCACCGCGCGCGCCGCCTCGCGGCTTTGGTCCCAGGCAACCAGCACGTTCTCGCCGCAGGGACCGGGGCGGCCCGCGTGCGGCAGGATCAGCACCGGCCGGCCGCAGCGCATCAGCAGGTCGGTGCAGAAGTGCCGCGCGGGCTCTGTCTCGGGGGCGTTGGGGTCGTGCTGGCCGAGCACCACCAGGTCCGCGTGGCGAGCATGCAGCACCGCGGCATCGACCGGCCGCGTCAGCGGCGCGAGCCACTCGCCTCGGCATCCGGCGCGCGCCAGGGCGTTGTCGAAGACCTCGCGGGCATGCTGTCGGCGGTGGTTCAGCCGCCGCTCGGCGTCGGCCGCTTCCTGCGCTTCGTACGATTCGAACAAGGGCAGGGGTTTGCCGGGCGGCGGCAGATACAGTCCGCTCAAGTGCGCGTCGTGGCGCTGCGCCAGTTCGACGGCGCATGCCAGACGTACCTCGCAGGGCGCGCTGTCGTCGAGGTGAACCAGCACGGTCTTGTATTTCATGAGGAAGCCTTTGCGGTATCGGGGAGGTCGGCGGCCGGCGGCGCGGCGCGGTGGGACGAGCCAGCCGCTTCAGCCGGGTCGGCCGGCGCCTCGCCGGGTTGGGCGAGGCTCGTGTGGGTCGGGATCAGCAGCACGGGGCAGGTCGCGAGCCGCAGCGTGCGTTCCGCCACGCTGCCGAGCATCAGGTGCCGCCAGCCGCGCCGCCCGTGGGTGCCCATCACCAGCAGGTCGGCCGGCCAGGCGCGGGCCGCGCGCGCGATGGTGTCGGCGACGTCCTCGCCGATCGATCCGGCTTCGACCACGCGCTGCGTGCCCTTCACGTCGCGGGACGCCATCCGCCCCGCGGCATCGGTGCAAAGCTGCCGCCCCTGCTCGCGTGCCGCGTCGAGGAAGTTCGAGAGGTAGGCGCCTGATAGATCGAGCGCGGCCACTGGAAAATCGATCACGTACAGCGTATCGAGCGTCGCCGCGTGTTCCGCCGCAATCGCGAGCGCGGCGTCGAGCGCGTGCCAAGCGGTCCGACTGCCGTCGAGCGCGACGAGTATGCGTGAAAACATGCTGCTCTCCCGAGTGCCGCCCGTCAGCCGGGCAAGGAAGCGGCGCTGGCCTGCGCGCGCCGCTCAATGCGATATCAGCACCGGCAGCGTCATGGACGCGAAAACGGTGCGCGTGGTGCCGCCGAGCACGAGTTCGCGCCACCGCGCATGACCATAGGCGCCCATCACCAGCAGGTCGGCGCCGACCTCGCTCGCCTGCGACAGCAAGACGTCGCCGATCGACGCCGGGCGCTCGCACGCGAGTTCCCGCGCCTCCACGCGTGCGCCGTGGCGTGCCAGGGCGCAGGCGATGTCGGCACCGGGCATCAGCGAGGCGGCCGGCTCGTCGGCGGGGCCGTTGACGGTGACGAGCAGGGTCTGCTGCGCGCGCTCGAGAAAGGGCAGCGCGTCGTGCGCGGCACGGGTCGCTTCGCGGCCGCCGTCCCAGGCAACCAGCACGCGCTTGCCGAGGGTCGTGAACTCGCCACGAAAGGGAATCAGCAGGACCGGGCGGCCGGCGGACATCACCACGGTTTCCGGAAAGCGGCTGTCGACGAAGGTTTCGGGATCTTGCGGGTCATCCTGGCCCGCGATCACGAGATCGGCGTAATGGGCGTGGTTCACCACGCTGCGGTTGGCGGAGTCGGTGGCGTCGATCCATGCGCCCTCCACGTGGGCGCGGTTCAACTCGGCGTGGAAAAGGCGCTTGAGCGCGTCGCGCCGTTCCTTTCGTTCGTGCGCGCGCTCGATGTAATACTCCGCGGAGCCCGCCATCACGGTGAACGTGTCGGGGTCCGGCGTGTATACCGCGTAGAGCGCAACCACCCAGGCATCGAACTGGCTTGCCAGACGCAGCGCGATATCCAGCCGTGCATGGGCTCGGGCGCTGCTGTCCAGATGGACCAGAATGGTCTGATAGCTCATTGCGACGGCTCCCCGAGCGGCGTGGACGGCGGTTCATGCGGCCCAGTCTAGGAGGCGGCGGCGCTCCGCGATTGACTCAGGTCAATCGCCGGCTGCGCCAAGCCCTTACCCGGGCTCACCAAGGGGGCGGGCCTGCTCAAATCGGCTGCACGTCGGCCGCCTGTTTGCCCTTCGGGCCGGTACGCACCTCGTATCGCACACGTTGGCTGTCCTGCAGCGATTTGAAGCCGCTCACCTGGATTTCGGAAAAATGGACAAACACGTCCTCGCTTCCGTCGTCGGGCGTGATGAACCCAAAGCCTTTCGCGTCGTTGAACCACTTGACCGTGCCGGTATACATCGCTGCCTCGTCGAGTCGGGAAGGGACGAGCCCATGCTCGCTTGCGGACGCGCTTGCGCAACTGACTTGAATCAAGACCGAATAATTGTCCCGCCGTCGGAGCCGCTTTCATGGGAGGCCGGCATCGGAATGCTGCCCTGGCCCGGCGGCGCACCGGCCGTCCAGATCATCGGGGGCCAGCCGGCACCGACGCGCAGCCGGCGTCGGACGGATTTGGGGCAAGGCCGGTGAGCAAGCATCAAGCCTCGAAGCGGGCTGCCGCCTGCTCGTCGAGATGCCAGGTGCCGCCCGGCTTGCGCCGGGCAGCCTTGAGGCGACAGGCAAAGGCCGCACCGAACCCGTCGCGCCAGCGGCGAATCGTTGCCCAGCTGACCACGACGCCGCGCTCGAACAGCGGTTCCTCGATCTCGCGCGGGCGCACGGCATGGTTGATGACGGCCGCCGTGAATCGATGTCCACGATCGGGCGAGGTCGTCTTCATTCCCTGATCCTGGGCCAACGTGACAAGGCCCGCGCAGATGCCGATGCCGCCGTTCCGGCCCGCAACGGTCGCCCGAGCGGGACGACCGAGTGCCCGTTCACGGCTGCGGACAGCAAGCCACGCCCGGACCGCAGGGCTCAGTCGGCCATCCCGCCCCCTACTGTCCGCCACAGCGTCTTGCTGCATCGCCGCCTTCGCACTCAGCATCCTTTGCTTCATCCGCGCGTGCCGTGATGTGCCGTTAGCGCACTGGAATCGCGTTACGATCAACCCAGCGGGACGGCGGCCCTGCAAACCTTCACAGCCGCGACGTGACTTACACCGGCTGGTCCATCCTTGCCGTCGGCAGCGACGTGCCGGTATGCCCGCTGCAGCACTGGCTTGGAAGATTTTCCAGTACGCCCCAAACTGCTCGGCGAAGTTGGCGTGTCAAACCGTGAGTACATGAGGACTTCAATGCGATCAGTTGCCGTAGAGGCTCGAAAGCTCCGGCGGGGTATCTGGATCACCACGTTGTTGATCCTGGGGCTACATGTCGGTGGTTATGGCGCCGGCTGGTACTCCTACCAGCAGATTCTCGCGAAGGGCTTTCTCCCCTGGCCGCCGGGCGGCGCCGCGGAATCTGGCCTTTACGCGCGCGGTGCGATGGCAGCCGATTATTCGCTGGTCAAAGCGCCCGCCGTTATGGACTGGCCAATCATCGTCGGATATACCGTGGTCCTGGCCTTGCTGCTTTGGGGTATGTGGCGCTCAGCTTTCGCGCCGTTCCGTTGGGCCCTGGGAGGCACCGCAACGTTTTTTGGCGCCGTGGTTTTCATCAGTTGGGCTATCTATCCGGTCAGCACTTATCTGACCATCAGCGGTTCGAATCATGTGATCGTACCGGGCACGCCCCAGGCCCACTCTGGCCAGCCGGTCGAACTCTGTTCGCTACAAAATATCTCGATAAAGTCATCTCGCCCTGGCAAGTCCACCTACTACCTCGTCGAGGGCAGCGCGTTCCCCGCCGAACCGACCGCGCGGGCGCAGGCAAACGAGCTGGTCATTTTCAACAGCGAGATCCTGGCCCGGGCCTTTGCCAACGAACTTGACGAAGCGCGTCGGGAAAATTGCCGCAATTAGAAGCTTCTTGACCAGTCCGCCCACGCGCCGACCGACGCGTCCGGTTATTCAGCCGTCGTCTGTACCGTGCCCTCGACAAGGCGCTGTCACGTTAGCCGGCGGCTGAAATGCCGAACGGACTGACGCATTTATCTCCCCCCCGGCGGCCCGCGGGCGCCACGCCGCCGGCGTTCTCGAGCCTGCCAGTTTGTAGGCGGCCATGCTCGGCCTCGGCAACCGAGCAATGTTCTCCCGGCCCTGCACGGTCACCTGTGGCAGCGGGCCAAGCGACTTGCCCCAGCCGAAGCATGGTTCCGGCGAGCAACGGATTCGTCATATTCATGCGGATGGTCGGTGGCACGTCGGGGTGAGAGCAGGCCCGCTGCCCGGATGCTCCACGGCGGACCGGACGAGTATTGAAAGAAAATCGAAAGAAAATGCGCACCGTAACGGCGTAGACGGTTTAATAAAATCAAAATGAATCTTTCTCCATTAATGCCCGGCGGAAGCGATTATTAATTTTCAGGCCGCTGCCGGAGGATGAATCTCCATGGAAGCGCTTGACATGCTGTCATTTCTTAATCAATCGGAATCAACGAAGGATTTATATGATAGAAAAAAACTATATAACTGCGCCCCGTTTGCATGTCGCATTTTCTCAAGAAATCTCTCTATAATTCAGCAAACCAAAACACGTCATCGAGGGCCAAAAGTTGATCGTCCCCAGCACCGTGAAATCGAGGCGGGCAGCGCAGGCGCGCTGCCGATTGCGCGCAACGTGCCGCCGCGCCTTCCTCCGGCGCGCGTTGATGACACCGTCTTCAGCGGCGGAATCGGCCCGTTCCTCGACCACTATTTGAGGAGCCGGCGCGACGAGATCGGCACGCTGTTGCAGGCGCAAGCGCTGCACGCCAAGCAGCCAGTGCCGAGTCCGGCCGCTCGCGGCACCTCGAATGCGCGCAACGGTTTGCTGTCGATCCGGTACCGGAAAATCCGCGAGCCCATCCGGCGCAGCCTCGAATCGCCCGGCCTGATGCCGGATCGGAGCTGCAAGGAAATCGGCATGTCTCGCTCGAAACGACCGATCGCCGGAGATGCTTGAGAGACGCCTTTGCCGACTGCCGACGTGGTCCGCTATCGCGCGGCATCCGGCCGTCCATCGCGCGTCGTTGCGGCGGAGCTGGCGAGCCGCCGGCACGGCGGCCTCGGGATTCGGCTCGCTCTGCTCGACCCGGTTGCCGCTGTCGGCGGCTCGCGATGGGCAGGCGACTCGTGCCGGTTGGGATTAAACGCCATCGGCAGCGGCATGGCGCAATCTGCCGAGCGAATTAAAAAAGCCAGCTTATCCAGTGGGATTCCCGGACGGCCGGGTAGGCCGCTTGCCGGTGCCGGCCGGCAACGATGGCGCGCCGGGAAGTGCCGACGGCACGTGCGCGCGCGAGCGGGAGGGAAATCGGCGCCGGCTGAACGCAGGAGAGCCGCTGACTCGCAACGGCGGGCTGGTGCTCGCCGTCGCCCGGCGCCTGCGGCCGATGGGGGGAGCCGCGTCGAAAGCGAGGCTGGGATCGAACCACGTGCAATGCGCCGTCCGGCACCGGAAATACGGAGTGCAAACCGGCCGTTTCCCCTTTATTGATGCCAGCGCACGATGACGGACTCCCATGCCGCCCGATCGCCGGGCTGGCGTTCCCGTCCATCGTCGGGCGCTGCATGGCTATCACGCTGACTGCGTGGTACGCGTCAATCGCAAGTCCAAGCGGTATCCCGGAGCGACACCAATTGAACAAGACGAATGCCCCTGATCTCAATCTTCTGATTGTGCTAGACGCCTTGCTGTCCGAGAACAGTGTCGCGCGGGCAGCGAAGGCGCTCGGCCTAAGCTCCTCGGCGTTGAGCCGGTCCCTGGCCCGTCTGAGGGCGACTACGGGAGATCAACTGCTCGTCAGGGCCGGACGCGATCTGGTGCCGACGCCTCGTGCGCTCGAACTGCGTGCGCAGGTTCGCGCGCTGGTGGACGGGGCCCACGCCGTGCTGTGTCCGTGCAACAGCGCGGACCTCGGCGAGCTCGAGCGCACGTTCTCGATTCGTGCCAACGAAGGGTTCGTCGATACCTTCGGGGCCGAACTGATAGCGCTGGTCACGGCAACCGCGCCGAACGTCCGGCTGCGTTTCGCGCCGAAGCCGGATAAGAACGTCGAGGCCTTGCGCACGGGGGCGGTCGATCTCGAAGTCGGCGTGGTGGGCCATACCGGCCCCGAACTGCGCGTACAGGCGCTATTCCGCGACCGCTTCATCGGCGTCGTGCGGGCGGATCACCCGCTTGCGGGGGAGCACGTGACGCCACACCGATATGCCTCTTTCGGCCATATCAGCGTGTCGCGGCGGGGGCAGGTCAGCGGTCCCATCGACAACCTGCTCGAGACCCTAAGACTGCAACGAACCGTTGCGGCGGTCGTGTCCAGCTTTCCCGCCGCATTGTCGCTGGCGCGCGATTCGAATTTGATCGCCAATGTTCCGGAGCGGCAGACCAGGAAATCGCGGGGGGGGATGCTCAGCTTCACGTTGCCGGTGTTGACCACCACGCTGACGATTTCACAGATCTGGCATCCGCGCTTCGATAACGACCCCGCGCATCGCTGGCTGCGCAGTTGCCTGCGACTTGTTTGTGCAAATCAGGAATCGTCGTTGTACGATGTTGGCGCGGCTGAACCATGACGGTGCACACGCCGCGGCACGCGCGTCAACTGCACGAATAAATTGAGCGTGACGCATCTTCCGGGGGGGAGGGCAACTCGGTATGCTCGGCCTTATCCGCCTGATGCTTTCGATGTAGTTAGTGAACCTGATCAAGCGGAAAACGCTCGCATGCGCGATGCCGGAGGGCGCGTCGCCCGGTCAGCCGTGGATTTCGATACGACCGTGACGGAGCGGGCGATCGCCTGCCCGGCGGATGCCGAGCTGCCCGAGCAGTTGTCCAAGAGGAAAACCGGGTGGGGCATTTCACGCGATTGTAGTGCGACGCCAACTACAATCGGCGGACGGTTCCACGCAAGCTGCGTATCGACGGGCCGTTCAATGCAGCCCGACCCGAGCGCGGGAATGTTTCGCCAGCCACCGCATGCAGCCGCCGCCGAAAATCAATTGTCCAGTGCGGTATCGGCGGCGTGTTTGATATGAATAATACGATGAGGCTTTGATCTCGATGGGTTGGGATGGAGCGTCTTTGAATCGCCTAAATCGGGATTCCAATAAATAAAACGGGCTTGCGCTTTCGCGCCAGGCCCTGTCGTTGAGCTTTCGAGGGCTGCACAGGATGATTCACGTCTTGCAGGAATGGCGTGCGCCGAGTCGGCCAGCTTGGTTTATTGTTCTGGAGGTTTGGATGAATCAATTGGCATCGAACATGGCCCCCCCCGTTGCAGAGGTTTTGAGCACGAGAGAGTGTGAGGTATTGAGATGGGCGGCGGAAGGAAAGACCGCCTATGAGATCGGCATAATCCTCGGGTTGACCGAACGCACGATCAATTTTCACATTTCCCGTTCGATCATCAAGCTGAACGCCTCGAACCGGACAAATGCGGTCGTGAAGGCCGTGCTGATGGGCTTGATCGTATTCGCATAGGAGGGATCCGGGGCGCCCGCCCCGGCAATCCGCTTGTCAGATGGCGCCCTGGAACGCCAGAACCCGCGCCTTGAATTCTTCGGGAACCTGCATCGTCGCATTGCGCGCGTAGTCGAACATCACATGGGTCGACAGCGCGCGGGCAACGATCGCGTCGTCTCCGGCCGAGCCGTTGTCCCGCGTCATCAGGTGTTCGAGCTCGAAGCTTTTCGATCCGAACCGGGTGATGCTGCTGCGCACCGTAATGGTATCCCCGTAATGAGCGGGCTTCAGATACTCGCACGACGTCTTGACCATGACGTGCGGTAACTTCTCCGAATAAGGCAATTCCAGCAAATCATGCATGAACGTCAGATAGGCATGCTGCAGGTAGTCGTAATAAACCGGGCTGCTGACGTGCCCGAGTCCGTCGGTTTCCCGGTATTTAACCGTAATTACCGTCGAGTAGCATTTCTTGGTCATCGGGATCTCCATGTGCGAGGCGCCGGCGGCGCATTTTCTCCAGGTGAAAATATATTGAATTAATAATTCCGGCTACTGTAAAAACTGGCAGATCGGCGGGCCGGGGCGGCGGCTGATATAAATGACAGTATCAAATCTGATTTAGGGAAGTTTTAATTGGCTCCCGTGAGTTTCGTATTGTCGGATCCAACTCGGAGAGTCAAGTGGAGCAGCCTCATCTGAAAGGCTCGGCGCCGGTCATCGGGGCGGTGCAGCTGCGCGGCGAGTTGCATGCCGACGCCGCCGTTACCAGCGTGGTACGCGGTACCCGGCGCGCGCTCGCCGGCATCCTCGCGGGCAGGGACGATCGCCTCGCGCTGATCGTCGGGCCATGCTCGATTCACGACACTGTCGCCGCGCTGGAATTCGCGCGTCGGCTCGCGCCGTTGCGGGCGCGTTACGCCGATAGGCTCGAGATCGTGATGCGCACGTACTTCGAAAAGCCGCGCACCACGGTGGGCTGGAAGGGATTGATCAACGATCCGCTGCTCGACGGCAGCTATCGCGTCGACGACGGGCTGCGTCTTGCGCGCCGCCTGCTGCTCGACATCAACCTGCTGGGCATGCCGGTCGCGACCGAGTTTCTCGATCCGCTCACGGTGCCTTACCTCGACGATCTGGTGTCCTGGGGCGCGATTGGCGCACGCACGACCGAGTCGCAGATACACCGGCAGATCGCATCCGGTCTCGAGGCGCCGATCGGCTTCAAGAACGGTACCGACGGCAACGTGAAGATCGCGATCGATGCGGTTCGCACCGCGCGGGCGGCGCATCGCTATCTACGGCCGCGCGACGAAGGCGGCCTCGAGCTCGCGTCCACGCCGGGCAATCCGAATACGCACATCGTGCTGCGCGGAGGGCGCACGCCGAACTATGACGACCTCAGCGTGACGGCTGCCTGTGCGGCGCTGCGCGACGCGCAATTGCCGCCGCACCTCGTGATCGATGCGAGCCACGGCAACAGCGGCAAGCAGACCCGTGCGCAGATCGGCGTATGCGAGAACCTGGCAGGGCAGCTGCGCAACGGGCAGCGCGCGATTGCCGGCGTGATGATCGAGTCGTTCCTCGTCGAGGGACGCCAGGACATCGTACCCGGCGCCGCGCCGACCTTCGGGCAGAGCGTGACCGACGCCTGTCTCGGTTGGGAGGACACGGCGGCGCTGATCGAGCTGTTTGCCGCCGCGATTGCGTCGCGGCGGCACTCCCGAGTCGGCTTTCCGCTACCCGGCGTTCCGGCCGGCGCCGTGCAAGCCATTTCTTACTGAAAGGAGCTTTCTTGAACTCACCCATCGATATCGCACACGCGCTCGACTGGAAGGGGGACGGCGCGAGCCGGACACCGTTCGAGGCCTATACGAGCGATGCGCTTTACCAGCGCGAACTGGAGCGCTTGTTCTATTCGAAACACTGGTGCTACATCGGCCTGGAGGCGGAGGTGGCGTCTCCCGGCGATTTCCAGCGCACCGAGGTCGGCGAGCGGTCGGTCGTGATGACGCGCACCGAGGACGGCGAGGTGGTCGTGTTCGAGAACGCCTGCGCGCATCGCGGCATGCAGTTCTGCCGCGAGCGCGCGGGCAAAGCGAAGGACTTCCACTGCCCGTATCACCAGTGGAACTACGACCTGAAGGGCAATCTGATCGGCGTGCCGTTTCGCCGTGGGGTACGGCAGAGCGGCAAGATCAACGGCGGCATGCCGCCGGATTTCGATCCCAGGCATCACGCGTTGCGCCGGCTGCGGGTGTCGACGCGTGGCGGTGCGGTGTTCGCGTCGTTCGACCAGGACGTCGAGTCCTTCGAGGATTTCCTCGGCCCCGACATCCTGCGCTATTACGACCGCCTGTTCCACGGGCCGAAGCTGACCGTGCTCGGCTACACGCGCCAGCGAGTGCCGAGCAACTGGAAGCTGATGGTGGAGAACATCAAGGACCCGTATCACGCGGGACTGCTGCACACCTGGTTCGTCAACTTCGGGCTGTGGCGCGCGGACAACCCGGCCCAGCTCGTCACCGACGCGCATCACCGCCACGGCGCGATGATCTCGATCCGCAGCGGCGGGGGCGGAGGCGAGGTCACGCACAACGTGACGAGCTTCAAGGAGCGCATGACGCTGAACGACGACCGCTTCCTCGACGTCGTGCACGAGCCGTGGTGGGGGGAGCCGACCGTCGTGATGCTGACCCTGATGCCGAGCGTGATTATCCAGCAGCAGGTGAATGCGCTGTCGACGCGGCGCATCCGCCCGGTCAGCCCGGGCGTGTTCGATTACGTATGGACGCATTTCGGCTTCGAGACCGACGACGATGACATGACGCGCCGGCGGCTGCGCCAGGCAAACCTGTTCGGTCCTGCCGGCTTCGTCTCCGCGGACGACGGCGAGGTGATCGAATGCGTGCAGCAGAGCTTCGAGCAGATCCGGCACGGCAACGTGTACAACGAGCTCGGCGGCCGCCAGGTCGACGAGCGCACCGACCATATGGTCAGCGAAACGCTCGTGCGCGGCATGTACCAGTACTGGCGCCACGTGATGGAGGCATGAATGACGATTTCATCCGTATTGGCCGACGCGCGGGTCGCGAGGCGCGGCACCGCAGCGGTGGCGGCGAGCTTCGCCGACTTCTACGGCATCGTGGAGCTGAACGTGCGCTACGCGTCCGTCCTGGACAGCGGCGACTGGGATGCCTGGCCGGAATTTTTCGAGGACGATTGCACCTATCAGGTGCTGCCGCGCGAGAACCATGAGCGTGACTTTCCGCTCGCGCTGCTCGCATTCGAGAGCAAGGGGATGCTGAAAGATCGCGTCTACGGCATCAAGGAGACCTTGTTCTACGACCCGTACTACCAGCGCCACCTGATCGGCATGCCGCTCATCACGCATCTCGACGAATCGGTCATCGAGACCGAGACGAACTACGCGGTGCTGCGCACCAAGTGCGAGCAGATGAGCGACGTGTACAACACCGGCCGCTATCTGGACCGGATACGGCGCACCCCGCACGGGCTGCGCTTCGAGTCGCGCATCTGCGTGTACGACAGCGAGATGGTGCCGAATTCGATCATCTATCCGATCTGAGGAGGCAGCGTGACGACGGAATGGACCTATGCGGCCGAGACGGCCGCGGTGCGTGAGCAGGGGCTGACGGGCGTGATCGTCGGCGGGCGCGATATCGCGTTGTTCGCGATCGACGACGAGATCTTCGCGACCGACAACCAGTGCACGCATGGGGAGGCGCGCCTGAGCGACGGTTTTCTGCTCGACGATGAAGTCGAGTGCCCCCTGCATCAGGGGCGTTTCAGCGTGCGCACCGGGGCCGCGCTGTGCGCGCCGGTCACCGCTTGCGTGAAGACGTTCCCGGTGAGGATCGAGTCGGGCCGGGTGTTCGTCCGCTTCGACGCCGGGCTCGACAATGACGGCCCCGGCGCATCGACGGGAGAGCACGCATGAGTGCCTATGTGGTGGTGGATGTCGACGTCTACGACGAGGCACGATTTGCCGAGTACCGAAAGCTTGGCGTGCCGACGATCGCGGCGCACGGCGGCCGCGTGCTCGCGCGCAGCGACGAGGTGGTCGTGCTAGAGGGGCAGTGGGCGCCGCGGCGCGTGGTCGTGCTGGAATTCGACGACCTCGACGCGGCGCGCCGCTGGCACGGCTCGGAGGCGTATCAGCGCGCAAGGCAGCTGCGGCTCGAGGCAGCCGATACCCACAGTATCGCGCTCGCGAGCCTGTGAGGCCGAGCCTCGGCCCTGCCGGACCCAGTGGAGAGAAGACATGACGGCATATATCGTGTTTGACATCGACGTTCACGACGCAAGCGGCTACGAGCAGTACCGGGAGATCGGCGCGCCGACCGTCGCGCAGTTCGGCGGGCGCTTCCTGGTGCGAGGCGGCGAGGCCGCGACGCTGGAGGGCGGCTGGTCGCCCCGCCGCATCGTGGTGCTCGAATTCGATTCGATCGACCGCGCGAAGGCGTGGTACGAGTCCGATGCTTATCGTCGTGCGCGGGACATTCGCGAGCGCACCGCCCGCACCACGGGCATCATCGTGCAGGGCGCGGCGCAGGTGGCCGCGGCGGGAGAGCGGGGATGAGCAGGACCACTTCGGCGACACGCGTCGCGATCGTCGGCGCGGGTATCGGCGGGTGCGCGCTTGGCGCGATGCTGCAACGGATCGGCTATGCCGTGTGCCTGTTCGAGCAGGCGCCGGCCTTTGCGCGAGTGGGGGCCGGCATTCATCTGAGCCCGAACCTGATGCGGGTGTTGCGGCTGCTCGGCGTGCATCGCCAGGCACTGTGGGCGGCCCAGGAGCCCGACGCGTTCGTCAATCGGCAGGCGGCCGACGGCGCATTGCTGTATCGGCTGCCGCTCGGCGAGAGCGCGATTCGCCGCTTTGGCGCCACGTTCCTGACGCTCAAACGCGGCGACCTGCATGCCGCGCTGCTGTCGGCGGTCGCCCCCGGGACGATCGCCTGGGGCAAGCGTCTCGCCGGGCTCGACACGGCGGGCGAGGCGATCAGGCTGACGTTCGAGGACGGGTCGAGCGACCTCGCCGATCTGGTGATCGGCGCCGACGGCCTGCGCTCGCGCGTGCGTGAGGCGCTGCGCGGTTTCGAGGCGCCCGAGTTCTCCGGACAGGTGGCGTTTCGCGGCGCCTATCCACGCGCGCTGCTCGGCGAGCTGGCGGTCGAGGATCTCACCAAGTGGTGGGGCGACCGGAAGTTCGTGCTGTCGTACTGGCTCGATCGCGCGCGGCGCGAGTTCTATTTCGCCGCCATGACGCCGCAGGCCGAGTGGCCCACGCAAGCCTCGTCAATGGCGGGCGACGTCGACGAGATGCAGGCGATCTTCGCCGATTTTCATCCGGCGGTGCGCCATATGCTGGCGCGCGCGCCACGCGAGTCGGTGATGAAATGGGCGTTGTTCGAACGTTCGCCGCAGTTCGAGTTCGGCAACGAGCGCGTCGTGCTGATCGGCGACGCCTGTCATCCGATGCGCCCGTTCATGTCGCAGGGCGCGGCCATGGCGCTCGAGGACGCGACGGTCCTGCTGCGCTCGCTCATCGGCGCGTCGAGCGCGGCGAGCGCGTTCGCGACCTATGCGCAGTGCCGTGTCGCCCGACTCGGCGACGTGCATCGCGTTTCCGCCGCCAATACCTTCATGCGGGGGCCGACCGAGCCGGACTGGGTGTTCGGCTACGATGCGCTGACCGCGCACGCGTCGGCCGCGCTGCCCTCGTTACCCGTTGAACTGGACTGGCTGGTCGGCCCGTCGCCGCTCGCCGCGCGCAGGCAGGCCGCAGCGCGGCGCGCGGTGGCGTCGCATCCCTCGCCGCCGAGCCCGCACGCGCCGGTCACATACTAGACCGGCGCCACACGGGGGCTCGACGCGGCGTTGATGCCGGTATCGGTAAGGAGGTGGCATCGCGCCGGCAGCGTCGAGTCGCCCGGCCCGTTCGGGTGTCGATGCCCGACTGGCGGCTTGCGCGTCTTCGCGCCGCTCGGCATGTCGGGCACCGATGATGGCGCGCCCGGGCCTGCCGGCGGGCGCCTCGCCGAGCAGCGCTGCGGCGAGGCCGGCCGAGCCGGCGTTCGCGCAGTCGAACATCGAGATGCCGGCGTCGAGCGCCGGAGTGCCGCGACCGGGAACCTCGACCGGGAAGGCGGTTGCGCCGAGGGTTCGGCTTGCCGCGATCGGTACGCCTTGCCGAGCCGGGCAGGACTGCCCGACTGCGCCACCAGGGTGCCGGCCACGGACACATGGACGGCCGGTCCGGCAGCGGGCGCCCGGCGCAACTCACCTCGGCGACCGATCGGCATGCATCAGCCACGCTGTCAGCAGGACCCCGGCGAACGCGGCGCCGGCGCCGATGGCGAAGGCGGACGGGTAATCGGTGCGCGCGACGACCCAGCCCGCGAGCGGGCCGGTGCACGCATAGGCGACGTCCTGGAACGCCGTGAAGCCACCGAGGGCGGTGCCGCGCGCCTGCGCCGGCACGTGCCGCAGGGTGGCGACGCCGAGCGCGGGAAACACCAGCGAGGAGCCGAGGCCGGACACGGCGGCGCCGACGAGCGCGAGGCCGGATACCGGGGCGGCCCAGAGCAGAAGCTGGCCGATCGCCTCGACCAAGAGCGCAGCGAGCGCGACGGGATAACCGCCGAACCGATCGGGCAGATGGCCGAACAGGACACGGACCAGCACGAAGGCGCCGCCGAAGCAGCTGAGGGCGAGGCCCGCGCCGTCCCAGCGACGCGCTTGGAACAGCAGGGTCACGAACGCGCCGATCGCCGCGAAGCCTACCCCCTGCAGCGCGAGGCTGCAGCCGGGCGGCGCGATGAGGCGCAGCACGCGAGCCAGCGGCACCCGCCGGCCCTGCTGCGTCGCGACGCCAGGTAGCGTCGCGACGACCGCGAGTGCCAAGCAGGGCAGTGCGATCGTGGCAGCGGCCACGACCGTCAGCCCGCCGGCACGCGCGAGCGCCATGCCGCATGGCGCGCCGATCGCGATCGCGCCGTAAAGGGCCATGCCGGTCCATGAAAGCACGCGGCCCGCGCGGTTCGCGCCGAGCGTGCCGATGCCCCACGCGAGCGCGCCGGTGGCGAGCTGGCTTTCGCCGAATCCGGACAGCAGCCGCGCCGCAACCAGCAGCGCGAGGCGCGTGCCCGGGCCGGCCGGCGCTGCGGCGCTCGCGACATAGACGCCGCCTGCGATGGCGCACGACACGAGCCCCGCGCACATCGTCGGCTTTGCGCCATGGTGATCGGCGCGGCGGCCCGCGATGCTTCGCGTGAGGACGGTGGCGAGGAACTGCGCGCCGACTGCCGCGCCCACGACGAGTGTGCCGAAGCCGAGCGTGTCGTGGACGTACAGCGGCACGACGGGTAGCAGCAGGCCGAAGGTCAGTGCGCCGAGAAAGACGCCAAAGCAGATCAACCGGGCCGTGCGCGCCGCGGCGGCGTGAGGCGTGGCGAGATCCTGGAGGTCGGTGCTCATCGGAAGGTACCGGGTGATCGGCGTCACGGACGCCGGTAGCGGATGGACCAGACGGTCAACAGGGTCGCGCCGAACAACAGCAGGCAAGCGAACGAGAAATCGTTGAGCGCCAGCATGTGGGCTTGCGTGTCGAGCGAGCGGCTGACCGAGGCGAGCGCGCCGGCGGGCGACATGCCGGCATGTTCCAGCCGGGCGAGCCAGTCGCCGGCGGCCGGATCGTAGGGCGTGATGCGATCGACGAGGTAGGTGTGGTGAATGCGCGAGCGCCGTTCGAAATAGGTCGGCGCGAGCGAGGTGGCGACGCTCGTGCCGATCCGGCGCAGCGCGTTCTGCAGGCCGGAGGCTGCCGGCAGTCTTTCTCGCGGCAGCCCGGCGATCGACAGCGACACGAGCGGCGTGATGAAAAAGGCCGTTGCCGCGCCCATCAGCAGCGAGTTGGCCGCGATGTCGCCGAGCGTCACGTCGGTATTGAAGCCCATGCGCCAGAATGATGCCGCGCCCCAGCCGACCAGCGCCACGGTCGCGAGGTGGCGCGGGTCGCTGCGCCCCTGGATGCGTCCGATCAGCGGCGCGATCACGATGCCCGCGATGCCGAGCGGGGCGGTCGCGATGCCGGCCCAGGTCGCCGTGTAGCCCTGCTCGGTCTGCAGCCAGAGCGGCACGAGAACGAGCGCGCCGTAGTAGACGCCGAAGCCGACCGTCACGGCGATCGTTCCGGTGGTGAATCCGCGATCCGCGAACAGCCGCAGATCGACGATCGGATGCGCATCGGTGAGTTCCCAGAGCACCAGCGCGACGAACGACACGACGCAGATCACGGCGAGCACCCGAATCTCGAGCGCCGCAAACCAGTCGAGGTTCTCGCCGCGGTCGAGCATCAGCTGCAGCGAGCCGAATGCGGCGGCGAGCAGCAGCAGCCCGACGACATCGACGGGAAGGTGGCGGGTCGGGTTGTCGCGCTGACCGAGGAAGCGGGTCAGGACGAGCAGGACCAGCACGCCGGTCGGCACGTTGACGTAGAAGATGTAAGGCCAGCTGAGATTGTCGGTGATCCAGCCGCCGATGATGGGGCCGAGCACGGGCGCGACGAACGTGGTGGTCTGCCAGACCGACAATGCAACGTTGCGGCGCGTGGCCGGAAACACGGCGATCAGCAGTGCTTGCGAGAGTGCGGTGATCGGCCCCGACGCCGCGCCCTGCAGCGCGCGGAACAGCAGCAGCGATTCGAAATTCGGTGCGAGGCCGCACAGGATCGAGGTCAGCACGAACAGCATGACCGACACCCGGAACAGCCGCACCTGGCCGAAGCGCTGGGCGAGCCAGCCGGTCAGCGGCAGCGTGATGGCGAGCGGCGTCGCGAACGAGGTCAGCATCCAGGTGCCCATGTCGGGCGCGACGCCCAGATCGCCGGCGATGGTCGGTACCGCGACGTTGGCGATGGTCAGATCGAGCGTCTGCATGAAGTTGGCGACGCTGATCGCGATCGCGACGAGCACGAGAGCCGGGCCTTGCATCGGCCCCAGCGGCAGTTTCGGCGCCGCCCCCCGAGTGACGTGCGCCATCGTCAGGCTCCCGGCGCGCGCGCGGCGGCCGCACCGTCGTTCGCGCGAATCGTGTCGATGACGAGCGCATCGCCGGACGAGGCATCGTCGTCGAAGATCGAGGTCGCGTCGACCGGGCGCCGAGCAGCGGCCGAGGTGGTCTGCATGGAGGCCGACGCGGTGCCGGGCGCGCCGTCGCCGAGCGCGACCGATGCGTTCATCGACAGCCCGATGCGCAGCGGATGCGCGCGCAGTTCGCCGGGGTCGAGCGCGATTCGCACCGGTACGCGTTGCACCACCTTGATCCAGTTGCCGGTCGCGTTCTGCGCGGGCACCGAGGCAAACGCCGAACCCGTGCCGGCCTCGACGCCTTCGATGCGGCCGTGGAACACGACGCTCGCGCCATACAGGTCGGAGCGCAGCGTCACGGCCTGCCCGGCGTGCATGCCGCGCAACTGCGATTCCTTGAAATTGGCCTCGACCCACACATGCTCGAGCGGCACCAGCGCCATGGCCGGCGTGCCGGGCGCGACGTGCTGCCCGACCTGCACGGCACGGCGTGTCACGAGACCCGCCAGCGGCGCGCGAATCTCGGTGCGGCGCAGCGCGAGGGCCGCACTGCGCACGCGCGCGGCTGCGGCGCGCACCAGCGGATTCGAGTCGATCGAGGTGCCGTCGATGCGGGCGCGCGATGCGTCGTATGCGGCCTGTTGCGCGTCGAGCGCGGCGGACGCGCTGTCCATGGCGTCGCGCGCGTGGCGGAGGTCCTCGCGCGATACGCCGCCGTCCTGCGCCAGGCCGAGCCGTCGCTGCAGGTCGTCGGACGCCTTCGACAGTTCGGCCTTGCGCAGCAGGATCTGTGCTGCCTCGCGGGCGGTGTCGGCCCGCGCGGTGCGGTACTCGCGCACCGCGCGGGCGAGCTGTGCGACGGCGTCGTCGAGCGCGAGCCTCGCATCGGTCGGATCGATGCGGAACAGCGGATCGCCGGCACGCACCCATTCGGCGTTCTGCACCATGATCGCGTCGACCGTGCCGGCGACCTGCGGCGATACCTGTACCACGTCCCCCGTCACGTAGGCGTCGTCGGTCGTCTCGGTGTCGCGCGAGGCGATCCACCAGTAGCCGCCGGCCAGCGCGGCCAGGGCGAGCGCGATGAAGAACCAGCGGAAGTAGCGGCGGCGCCTGTCGGGCAGCGCGGGTTCGGCGGGCGGGGGTGCGGCCGCGCCCGCGGCAGCCTGCGGATTGTCGGTGCGGTTCATGGCTGGGCTCCTGGGTTGGTTGCGCCACCGAGCGCGGCGATCAGCCGGACGTGTTCGACGGCAAGTGAGGTGTCGGCGCGAGCGACCGATCGGCGGTCTTCGAGCAGCCGCGTTTCAGCCAGCAGCACGTCCAGGTAGCCGGAAATGCCTTTTTGGTATCGCCGTGTTTCGATCTCGTAGGTCGACTGCGCGCGCGCCAGTGCCTCGACAGTCAGGTCGCGCTGCCGGGCCAGCGAGTCGAGCTGGACGAGCGAGTCGCTGACTTGCGCGAGTGCATGGACCACGGTGTCGTCGTAGTCGGCGACGGCGGCGTTGTAGGCGTCGGTCTGCGCGCGCAGGCCGGCACGCAGCCGGCCGCCTTCGAAGATCGGCAGCGTGATGGCGGGGCCTGCGCCGAACGCTCCGCTGCTGCCGTGAAGCAGCGCGCGAAAGCCAAAGCTCTGCACGCCGGCAAACGCCAGCAGGTTGATGTCCGGGTAGAACGACGCGCGGGCGGCATCGATGCCGGCCGACTCGGCCTCGACCCGGTAGCGGGCCGCCAGGATGTCGGGCCGGCGGCCGACGAGCGCGGCCGGCAGCGTCGCGGGCAAGGGCGCCAGCGCGCGCAGCACGCCCGGCGCTGGGGTGAGCGTATCCGCATAGCCGGGCCCGCGTCCGACGAGCGCGGCGAGCCGGTGGCGCAGCAGGGCGACGGCCGCGTGCTGCCGCTCGACCTCGGCCGCGGCGAGCGGCAGCGGCTCGCCGGCACGCGCGACCGCTGCCGGCATGTCGAGTCCCGCGGCGGCGCGCTGGCGGGTGAGGCGCAGCAGATAGTCCTGCTGCCGCAGCGTATCCTGCGCAATCTCCAGCAGTTGCAGCTCGAGCGCGAGCTGCAGATAGGTTTCGACCAGCGCGGCCTGCAACGACACGGTGGCCGCGCGTTCGAGCGCCTGCTGCTGGTCGGCGCGCAGTGTGGCGGCGCGGGTCAGGGCGCGCAGGCGCCCGGCAACGTCGAGATCGAACGACGCATTCAGCAGCGCTTGCGCGTTGACTTGCCAGTGGCCGGCGGCGGGCGGCGGCACGTTGTAGCTGCGCGGCAGCCGCTGCGGCAGTGCGCTGGCCGAGGCGCCGAGCCGCGGCAGCGAAGCCGCCGCGCTGACGTCGGCTTGCGCGAGCGCTTCGTCCACGCGGGCGCGCTGCGCCTTCAACGACGGCGCGTCGGCCAGCGCGTCGGCCAGCACGCGGTCGAGCTGCGGGTCGCCGAACGCGCGCCACCAGTGCGCGTCCACGTCGGCCCGGCCCCTGGCCGAGCGCAGCGCGAGGCCCGGATCGAACTGCGCCAGCGGGGTGATCGCCTGCCGCGCCGGCTGCTGGCCGAACGGCGCGCAACCGGCCATGACGGCCGCCGCGACGGTCGCTGAAACAACCGGACCCCATATTCGAATCGAAGCAAGGAACTTGGACATGATCGGTTTCCACGAGTCCGATTGGCGAATGCAACCTATCTAAAAATATATCTTTAGATATTCTTGAACAAGCAGCAACTGGCAGAAATGCCAGTGCCGGGGTTTCGGACGGGGCGGGGCGAAGCCGGGCGCGGCGCGGGGAAGCGCACGCGCGGCCGTCAGGAATGGGCAGGCTCGGTGAGGGCGGCCGCGACGATTTCTTCGATCGATGCGTCGCGCGTGTCGAGCAGGCGGTGCGCGCAGGCCCGATACAGCGGATCGCGGGTCCGCTGCAACTCGCTCAGCATGGCGCGCGGATCGGGCACGTTCAGGAGCGGGCGCGCCGAATGGCGGCGGGTGCGCCGATACAGCGCGTCGATGTCGCTGATCAGATAGATCACGTGGCAGCGCGCCTTGAGGCGCGCGCGGGTGTCGTCGCGCAGCACCGCGCCGCCGCCGGTGGCGAGTACCAGCGTGTCGCGCCGCGACAGGGCGTCGATCACGTCGGCTTCGCGGGCGCGGAACGTCGGCATCGGAAACAGCGTGGAAAGCGGGGCGCCGAAGCGCTGCTCGAGCTCCCGGTCCGAATCCGCGAACGGCCGGCCGAGTGCCGCCGCCAGCGCCGCGCCGACGGTCGTCTTGCCCGCGCCGGGCATGCCGATCAAGGCGATTCTCGGATGGCGCCCTGCCCTCACAGCCGGCTCCGCAGCGAATCGGTCCGGCGCGTCGCCGCCGTGATGCGGCGCAGGCGCACCGTCTTGGCGAGGCGATCCAGGACCTCGGTGATCCTGCCGGGCGAGCCCGGCGCGGCGCCCGCTGGCGTGAAATGATCGTCCAGCGCGATGCCGCCGAACTGCAGGTCGTTCGCCAGCAGGGCGTCGGTCAGCCTGGCGACGCTCGTGCCGATGCCGGCCCATGCCTTGCCGAAATCGGCCAGCACACGGCGCGATGTCACGGGCGGCGCGAGGCACTCCTGCCAGGGCACCAGTATGCCGCCCACGGGCGCCGCGCCGCGCGCGGTTTCCAGCAGCCGCCAGCGCTGCGCGATGGCGCCGTCCTGCCTGCACCAGCGGCCGTCGGTGGCCGCGCAGCTGGCGACGACCGACGCGGTCGGCAGCCCTAGCCTGCCGAGCCGGCGAAGCAGCGCGGCCCGGGCGTCGTCGCCGGCCTCCGGCGTCGCGTCGTGCTGCACCCGCACCAGCAGCTCGAGTTCGTCCTCGTAGTCGGCGCGCAAGGCACGCAGCCAGGCGCCGCTGTCGCGGCGCAGTGACGGCGTTGCGACACCGAGCAGCACCAGCAGGCGATCGTCATGGCCTTCGCAGATGGCCCGTACCCGCCGCGCGACGGCGGCCCGGGTGGCGACTGCGCTCATGCCGCGCCCGGCTCGGCGGCGGCGCGGCAGCCGGCGAGCGGCGCGCGCGGGTAGGAGCCGAAGATTCGCAGGTCGGCGGCGATCGTGCCGATATCGTGCAGGGCGGCGCCGACGTGCGTGTCGTTCTGGTGGCCGTCAATGTCGATGAAGAAGCGGTATGCCCACCCCGCGGTGCGGCCGGGACGCGAATCGAGCCACAGCACCGAGATCCGGTGCCGAGCCAACGCGTCGAACACGCGCGCGAGCGCGCCGATCCTATCGTTGAGCTGCAGCATCAGGCTGGTGCGGTCGTGGCCTGTCGGCTCGGCCGGTGGCCCGCCGAGCACGACGAAGCGAGTGCGATTGCCGGGCTCGTCCTGGATCGCGTTCGCCACGATCCGTAAGCCGTATCGGTCGGCCGCCGGTTCGCCGGCGATGGCGGCGCAATCCGTCATGCTGGCCGCCTCGCGGGCCGCCGCCGCGTTGCTCGCGACCGGGACACGGCGCAACTGCGGGGCGTGCGCGTCGAGCCACGCGCGACACTGCGCCAGCGCTTGCTGGTGACCGAGCACGCAATCGACGCCGTCGAGCGTGCCGGATGCGCTCAGCAGACAGTGGGCGACCGGCAGCACGACCTCGCCGACGATCGGAGCGCTTGCCTCGGCCAGCAGGTCCAGCGTGCGACTGACGGTGCCTTCGGTCGAATTCTCGATCGGCACCACCGCATGTTCGACCTTGGCTGCCGCCAGTGCCGCGAAGGTCGCCTCGAGCGTGTCGCATGCGAGGGGGCGGATCGGATCGCCGAAGTAGCGCTGCATGGCGGTTTCGGTGAAGGTGCCGGACGGGCCCAGGAACGCAATCGACGGCGCTTGCTGCACCTCGCGGCTGACGCGGAACAGCGTTTGCCAGATCGCCGCGACGTGGCGCTCCCGCAGCAAGCCGAGCGGCCGAGTGCACAGCCCCGCGACGATTTCCGTTTCCCTCGCCGGCTGGCGGATGGTCCGGCCGTCACACGCCTTGACGCGGCCGATCTCGGCGGCGTGCTGCATCCGGCGCGCGATCAGCGCGAGCAGTTCGTGGTCGATTGCATCGATCTGCGCGCGCTGCAGGGCGACCGGGTCGTGAGCGGGCGAGGCGGTGTCGGAAAGAGGCATGACGGGACCGTGAAGGTAGCGAAGGGAAGGGCGGTGTGCGCTCAGCGCGCGAGGGCCGGCCGGCCGATGCGCTCGGACGCTTCATGAACGCGTTCGAGCGCGACGGCATACTCGGCCGCGAGTTGGGCGACGATCTGCTCGACGCTCAGCACCGCGTCCATCGAACCGACACCCTGGCCGGCGCCCCAGATATCGCGCCACTGCCTGGCGCCGGACTCGGGCGAGAAATCGAGGCGTGCGTGCTCGGCGCGGGGCAGGTTGCGGACGTCCAGGCCCGCGGCCTCGATGCTTTGGCGCAGATAGTTGCCATGTACGCCGGTGAAGGCGTCGGTGTAGACGATATCGGCGGCGGTGGCCGCGACGATCGTGTCCTTGTAGCGCGGCGCGACGTTGGCTTCGTGGGACGCCAGGAAGCGCGTGCCCATATAGGCGCAGTCGGCGCCCAGGGCAAGCGCCGCGGCGATCGCCGCGCCCGTGGCGATCGCACCTGACAGCGCGACGAAGCCGTCGTGAAAGCGTCGAACCTCCGAGACCAGCGCGAACGGAGACAGGGTGCCGGCATGGCCGCCCGCGCCGGCCGCGACCAGGATCAGGCCGTCGACGCCGGCTTCGAGCGCTTTCTCGGCGTGTCGTACGGTAGTGACGTCATGCAGCACGACGCCGCCGTAGGCGTGCACGGCATCGACGATCTCGCGCGACGGCGCCCGCAGGCTCGTGATCAGGATCGGCGTGCGCCGCTCGATGCAGATCCGCAGGTCGGCCTCGAGCCGCGTATTGCTCTGGTGGCAGATGTGATTGACGGCATACGGCCCCACGCACGCGTCCGGATGGGCGGCGCGATGGGCGGCCAGCGCCTCGTCGATTCGATCGATCCAGTCGCCGAGCTGCGCGCTCGGTCGAGCATTGAGGGCGGGAAAGGCGCCGACGATCCCGCTCTTGCATTGGGCCAGCACCATCTCGGGGTAGCTGGCGATCAACATGGGTGACGCGATGAGCGGCAGGCGCAGACCCTGCAGCGGCAGCGAGCGCATCGGCGTGCCTCCTCCCGCGGCGCTCATGGTGCGACCGGCGCGCTGTCACGGCGTTCGGCAAGCCGCTCGTGAAAACTGTCGCGGCCGACCGCGCAGCGTGTATGGGTGCCTTCGCCGACTACGCCAGCCGCATCGCTAACCGATACCTTGTAGGTCATCATGCGACCATCCACCGAGATCAGCTCGGCGTCGACCGTGACCTCCCAGTCGGGCGGCGTGGGCGCGAGATGCTTGATCTCGAAGTGATAGCCGACCGTCATCAGGTCGGCGCCGAGCAGGTGGTCCGTTGCCTGCATGCAGGTCTGCTCGATGAAGATGATCATGATCGGGCTGGCCAGCGCGTGCGCTTCGCCGCCCCACTGATCGGCAAGCGAGATCGTATCGACGCGATGCGTGGCGCGGGCACAAAGGCCGGGCTGGATGGACACGGCAGACTCCTTCGGGACGAGAGAGAAAATGAGCGCTCAGGCGGCTTGCTTGTGCGCGGCGCTGGCGCGGCGCTGCAACTGGCTGAAGATGTTGCGTGCGTGCATTTCTTCGGTGCCGCCCGCGGTTCCCATCGCGAGCGCGTCGGCAACGAAAGTCGAGAGCGGGCCGCGGCGATAGCCGTCGCTGCCGTAGATCGCAAGCAGGTGCAACGCGGCCTGGATCAGGTCGCGGGCACCGCCCAGTTTCGCCACCGAGCAGCTCGCAAGCGCAGACGGGGTGCCGGCTCGCAACTGGTCGAGCGCGGCGAGTGCCATCCAGCGCGAGCGTTCCGAACCGACGTGGATGTCGACGAGCCGCCGCTGGACGTGCTGATGCGTGTCGAGCGTCACGCCGAGCGCGCCGCGTTCGCGAACGTAGGCGAGCGCGTCGTCGAGGAACGGCCCGACCACGTCCGCGCACAGCAGGCCGAACAGCGCCCGGTTCATCGAAGCGATGTCCATCAGGACAGGCAGCCCGTCCTTCGGGCTGCAAAGCAAGTCGTCGGTTCCGAGCGCGACGCCGTTGAAGTTCATGTCGCCGATCGGCAGATCGGCGACACCGAGGGTGTCCTGAGGATCGCTGCGTGTCACGCCGCTGCGTTGCGGATCGAGAAGAACCAGCGCCGTGCCGGGGCGACCGTCCTGCGTGGTGCTCGCGGCGACGAGGACGAGTGCCGCGTCGGGGGCGTGGCTGATGTTGTACTTGTGGCCGTCCAGCCGCAGCGCCTGGCCGTCCGGCGTGACGCGAGTCTGCAGGGCGCGGATTTCGGTGCCGGTGCCTTTCTCCGAGATCGCCGTGGCGGCCACCGCGCCGGCCATCAGCGCCGGCAGCAGGCGCTCGCGCTGAGCCGGTGTGCCGTGGCGCAGCAGGGCGCGGATCACGGTGGCCTGATTCGCGAGCGCCATCGCAAAACCGATCGATCTCGTCGTTGCAACGATCGCCTCGAACGCGGCGATGAACCCATTCGACGCGGTGTCCGGGCCGGCGTCGCGGTCGGCGCCCAGCGTGCGCCACAAACCTGCCTCGGATAGCGCCCGCCAGCTTGCCCAGTCGAATCCGCGACGCGGTGACGACGCGACGTGACGCAGCGCGATGGCGCGATAGGTCGCGGCAGCAGCGTGTTGATCGGGCGTGAATTCGAAGTTCATGGCGTCCCTGATGCGATGCGGATGGGGTGTGTCCAATCTATCCAAAACATCGGGACGGAGAAACTGTCAGTTTTCGCAATCGTCGCGGTGGGGGCGCCACGCCAAGGCATTCGCGGCCGGCACGAGCCGACTGCGTGGGGCCGCACTGCGCCGCGCGGGTGCAGAGGGTGTCGAGAGATGAGGAAGTGGAGCGCGGAGTGCCGCGCCGCGCGGCACATGGCGCCGGATTCGGCCGGCAAACAGCCCGGGCCCGCGTGCGGGGCCGGCAGGCGCGAGTCGCCGGCCTCCCAGCCCCCTTGCGGCGGGACGCGGCCGCTCAGACCGTCGGCATGTCCGGCAGGGCCGGGTCCTGCAGCGCGATCGCCGTGGGCGAGGTGACGATCGAGCTCGACAGCTCGGTCACCACCTGCGTGGCGGCCGGATCGCTGAAGCTGCTCCTGCCGTTCTCCACGTGGCCGGCGGCGCGCCAGGCGAAGGCCGCGCCGTCGGACACCGTCAGGTCGTACCATTGGTGGCTGTGCCTGAGCGTCCAGACTTCCTCGACGAATCCTTCCGACGGGATCGAGAAGCGGCGCGTCTGCGCCCCGTAGGCGTTATCCGTGACGGACAGCTTCACGGCCTTGCCGCCCTTGTTGCTGATCTTCAGCATGACGTTGCCGTTGGCGGCGTCGTAGCCCACCACCACCGTCGGCCTGGCCGACCTGTGCCGGGTCTTCTGGTCCTGCGGGATGGCACCCACGAAATGGCGCACGAAACCGTTCGGGCCATAGACCAGGAAGTTGTAGACGCCACCCGTGCCGGCCAGATTGAAGGTGTCGGCGATCGACTTGCCGGCTTCCACCGTGTAGCGCCATGGGCCGTCGCTGCGGTTGGTCGAGTACACGTAGAAGCACGCGCCCACCTTGCCCGTGTTCGAGAAGTGGATCTGGAATTCGTTTTCCTTGATCGCTTCGCGGCCGTTGGCGTGCAGTTCGTAGGGCAGGGCGCGCGCGGCACGCACGCCGGCTTCCTGCTCCTTGATCGAGGCGGGGCTCGGCACCGCGGGCACCGCCGCCTTCGGGTTCTGGCAGGACGCGTCGGATTTCGCCTGGTAGTTGCTGGTATCGGGCAGTACCGGGAAGGCCGCGTCCGGCGTGCCGAAGTCGAAGCAGCTCAGCAGGTCGCCCGAGACGGCGCGGCGCCACGGGCTGATGTTGGGCTCCATCACGCCGAAGCGCTGCTCCATGAAGCGGATCACCGAGGTGTGGTCGAAGACCTGCGAGTTCACGTAGCCGCCCTTGGTCCATGGCGAGATCACGATCATCGGCACGCGCGGACCCATGCCGTAGGGCAGGTTGTCGGCCGTGTAGCTGCCGCCGCGCCGCGGGTTCACCACGTTGTGGATCTCGGCGCTGACGTCCACGGTCGACAGGCCCTGGCCGCGATGGGTGGGCGGTTGCGGCGGGGCGAGGTGGTCGAAGAAGCCGTCGTTCTCGTCGTACATCAGAAAGAAGACGGTTTTGCTCCACACCGCCGGGTTCGAGGTCAGCGCGTCGAGGATCTGGGCAATATAGGTCGCGCCATAGGCGGGCGTATAGCGCGGGTGCTCGGAGTAGATCGCCGGCGGGCACAGCCAGCAGACCTGCGGCAGCTGGTTGGCCAGCACGTCGTTCTTGAGGTCGGCCAGGGTGCGCACGGCGTTGCCGCGCGTTTGCAGCGCCGAGCCGGCCGGCGCGTTGATGAAGTTGGCGAAGTTCGGCAGCATGTTGGTGCCGTAGTTGCCGTTCACCGGGTCGTTGCCGTTTACGCCCTGCTGGTAGAGCTGCCACGAGATGCCGGCCGCCTGCAGCCGCTCCGGGTAGGTGGTCCAGGTCAGCAGATCCCACTTCGGCGGCAGGTCGTCGTCGATGGCGTCGTTGTTGTCCAGCAGCGGGCCGCCCTGCTTGCCGGTCGGGTCCACCATGCCGGTCATCAGATAGGTGCGGTTCGGGTGGGTCGGCCCCGGCATCGAGCAGAAGTAGTGATCGCAGATCGTGAACGCATCGGCCAGCGCGTAATGGAACGGGATGTCCTCGCGCACGTGGTAGCCCATCGTCAGGTCGGACTTGTTGGCCGGCCAGGCGTCCATGCGGCCGTTGTTGATCGCGTGGTGGGTCGGGTACCAGCTGTGGTCCAGGTCGCCCAGGCATTCGCTGACCTTGTTGACGTCGTAGCGGAACGGCAGCACCGGCGTGGCCGGATCGGCCTTGGATGGCTGGAACCAGACCGGCCGGCCGCTGGCCAGCGGGATCGGGAAGCGGTCGTTGTAGCCGCGCACGCCGCGCAGGTGGCCGAAGTAATGGTCGAACGAGCGGTTTTCCTGCATCAGCACCACGATGTGCTGCACGTCCCGGATCGAGCCCGTGCCCGACGCCGCCGGAATGGCGAGCGCCTTGCGGATGGCATCGGGGAACACCGTCAGGGCTGCTGCCGCGCCGGCCGTCGAGGCGGCGGTCTGCAGGAAGCGTCGTCGATTGTAGGTAGACATGGTCGGGCCTCTCGTGAGAGATACGGTGAAACGTGGGTGGGCGGCTTTCTATTGGCGGACTGCCGAGGACTGCTTGCCGGTCAGTTGCTGGAATCCGCCGCGGGCTCGGGCGGGTAGTGGACGACCGGGGGGGACTGCTCGAATGCCAGCGGCGAGGGCTCGCCGTCGGTGGGGCGGATCGTTGGCGCCAGCGCACGCGCGGCGCGCGGCGGATCGACGGTCTCGGTCACGCCCGCCGACATCGCGACGGCCGGCGAGGGCGGGTCGATCGGGGACGTGTCGTGCGGCGCCTGGGCGGTGGCTGTGGCAAGGGGAGCGCCGGAATCGAGCGTCGTGCCGAAGCGGCTGGCGCCAGCCGCGTGATCGGCCGGGCGCAGCGAGAGCGCCGCGAAATCCTGCCGGGACGATACGGCGCCGACCGGATTCGCCTTGTCACAGCCGGCCAGCACCGGCATCACGGCCAGCGCCACCAGAAACCTCGATGCTTTCATTTTTCCGACCTGTCACTCGGTTCGAATTCAAGATGGCGATATCTTGATTCAAGTTCGATGTCATATTTATGAAGGGAATTTCGCTATAGATTATTGGATTCGAGACGGATTTTTCGCGATGTGGTTTGGCATGTGATCGAAACGCTGTTGAAAGCAGGGGAATCCGATGGAAATGCTTGATGGTAAAGGGTTTTGGAGGATCTGGCAGGGGCGGCCATGCGGAGCCTGGATTCGATTTTCATTTCGATAAAAGTAAAATTTATCGAATTGTTTTAATAATTAATGGTAATTTGTTCCGTGCTTTTGGCGGAGCGTCGCAGACGCGAGACACGGATCCGGCATGCTCATTTTCCAATTGGATGCCGAGCAGCGGCCGCTGAAGACGAAGCCGTCATGCGAGAAGCGCGGTGCTGTTCACGCGGGCGGCGCCCCTCGCGCTGTCGAGGCCGTCCGGACGCGCGCCGAAGCAGGCGGCCCTAGCTCGGCCGCCGCCGTCGCGCCGAGCAAGCCGGCAGTTGCGCCTGCTGCCGTCGATCCTGATGCTCGGCAGCGCCGGACGGCTGCGACGGCAAGCGGCACGGCATGCCGTGCCGCGACTAGGTCAGCAGGCTCCAGATGGCAAGGAACGGCGTCTTGCCCGAGCGCATCGCATGGACGTGATGCGGCTCGTTGTGAATGCCTCCGCCAATGCCTGGATCGAACCACTCCCCGCCTTGCTGACGAAATTCTCCGGGCGTGAGTAGCACATACGCCTCCTCCGGCGGATGGTGGTGGTCGGGATAGCGGGTATGCGGCGCCATGAGCGAAAAACCGAGTTGAATGTCATAGCGGCTTTCGGCGCCGCCGGGGCCGCAAACCATTCCGTGAACGTGATCCTCGATATACCGCGGGCTGCCGTGCGAACCGGAGGTGCGGCGCGACCATCCCAGTTGCGGCTCCAGGGACTTGATGGCGCGTGCGACCGCGCCCATTTCGGCGCTCTGCGCGGTCACCGTGGCGAGCGCAAGGTCGAGCCAATCGCATGCGGGATATCGCGCGCGATGTCGGACTTGGTCGTCTGACGGCACGCGCAGCCGCTCGAAGACCCGTGCCGCGACATCTCTGCCGGCGCTCGGCAGCGAGGTGGAGCGGAACAGGTGCCGAGCGATCTCGATAAAGGTGGAGATGTCGTCTGATCGATGCGCCATGCAGGCCCTCCAAATGGGTTTGCCCAGGATCAACACCAGCCTAGCGCGGATCGCGATCAAGCAACCAGGTCTCCCGTCCTCGGAAGCGCCGCGCGGCTGGCAGAAAATTTCTGCGTGAATCGATAACAATTTTATTATATGCGCATTATTAAAATCCCGCGTCATCTGAATAATGTGGTTGAGAAATTCAAGCAATCGAATCTTGAACTATTGATGAAAAAGAAATTGAAAAATCATGAATCGGTACACGCCGTCACTCTCGGTAATTCCGAGATTCCCAACCCTGGGTTGCCAATATATTGGTAATAACAATCAAAGGGAGGGAATGCGGAGGGCCGCCAGAGGCCGGCGTCATGGGCTTCTGACAGGCATGGGGCATCAATTGTCCGCGAATCCCAATGCTGAAACCCGGTGCGCGGCGCGATTCAAAATTTCCTTAAAGATTGCTGCCTATCTGTCGTTATTAGAGACGGAGAGTGAACTTCATGTTCGCTTGGTATGAGGAATTCTTTGCGTGACGAATTCAGGCCGCTTGCCTGAGCCCCGCCGCTCTTCTTTTCCCACTTCATGCCTGTCGTGGCTGCGGCCGCGTCGGTCTTCGTCGTACCGGTTCTTCCCGACTAATAAGGACATGCAATGGCACTCGTGAGGCACTCCCAGAAAACAGCTGACGGCGCATCCGACGGCCCTCGCGCGGTGGGCTCCACCCGCGACGCCGAGGCCCAGCGCAAGCGCGCGCGTACTCTGGCCAAGCAGCAGCAGGCGGCCGAACGGATCGCAGCCGCCACGACGCAATTGGCGTCCGGCATCAACGAGGCCGCCTCGGCGGCCGAGGAGCTCAAGCGCGCGGCCGACCAGATCGCCACCGGCGCCGAGGAGGCCAGTGGCGCGGCTCAGGAATCGCTTACCGCGTTCAAGCTGATGGAGGACGCGATCGCGCGCCAACGGCAAAGCGCGGATACGAGCCAGGCGCGGGTGGAAACCACGCAGATCCTGATCGCGCGCACCACTGCCGATGTTGGCGGCCTGGTCACCAACGTCGGCTTCGTCGCGCAACGGCAGGCCGCTTCGGTGCAGCGGGTGCAGGAACTGGAGCAGCAGGCCGCCAACATCGGCGACATCGTCAAGGCGGTCGTGCGCATCGCCGATCAGACCAACCTGCTCGCGCTCAACGCCGCGATCGAGGCGGCGCGCGCCGGCAAGCACGGCAAGGGCTTTGCGGTAGTGGCCGACGAAGTGCGCACGCTGGCCGAGACCTCCGAGAAGAGCGCCAAGCAGATCCAGGATCTGGTCGGACAAATCCAGCAGGAAGTGAAGATCGTTGCCGAAGGCATCAATGCTTCGGCGCGCAGCATTGAAACGGAGGTGGCGAAAGGCGCCGCGATTACGGAACAGCTCGAGCAGATCCGCAAGGACACCATCGAGATCATGACCGGCGCCACGGAGATCGCCAATGGCGCGCAGCAGTCCGCCGCCGCCACGCAGCAGGCGCTCAAGGGCTCGGAAAGCATCGCCGCGGCAGCCGAAGAACAATCGGCGGCCGCCGAGGAGTCGGCCAAGACGGTGAGCGAGCAGGCGCGGGCGCTGAACGAATGCGAGCAGACCACGCAGGCGTTGTCGGAATTGGCCGAAGATCTGAAGAGTTCCACCGACGTGGCCAAGAGCGCGGAGGAAGTGGCCTCGGCTGCCGAGGAACTGTCTTCCGCGGTGCAGGAAATCAACCGCTCCAGCGCTCAGATCCTCGTCGCGATCGACCAGATCCGCAAAGGCGCGCAGGTCCAGGCCCGCGCCATCGAGGACTCCGTGGCGGCCGTGGTGCAGATCGAGTCCGGCCTGCAGATCGCGCAGACACGCGCCCAGGCCAATGGCGAGCGCGTGAGCGCCATCAAGGCGCTGCTGACGGTCAACAAGGACGCGGTCGACGCGCTGATCGCCGGCATCGGCCAGTCGGTGGACGCCGCACGCGTGAGCATTCGCCAGATCGGGGAACTGGAACTGGTCTCGCGGCGTATCGACAAGATCGTCGACGCGATCACCACGGTCTCGATCCAGACCAATATGCTGGCGGTCAACGGCTCGATCGAAGCCGCCCGTGCCGGCGAGTTCGGCAAGGGCTTCGTCGTGGTCGCGACCGACATCCGCAACCTTGCGCACGACTCGGCCGAGAACGCGGATCGCATCAAGGACCTGGTCAAGGCAGTCCAGGACCAAATCGGCGTGGTCGGTCGCGACCTCAGCGATATCGCCGCCATCACCTCGAACGAAACCGAAAAGGCCAAGGCCAGCACCGCCAATCTGATCTCGATCGAAACCGACATCGCCGCCGTGGAGACCGGTGCCGCCGAGGTCTTGGGCGCCGCCAATGACATTGCCAGCGCCATTGCCCAGGTTCGCACCGGCATGAATCAGATTTCGACCGCCGCGCAGGAGGCGGAAAAGGCCGCCGCCGAATCCGCGTCCGCGGCGCAGCAACAGTCGCAAGGCACCGAAGAGCTGGCTGCCGCCATCGAGGAAATCTCCTCGCTGGCCGACGAACTGCAAAGCGCCTGAGCGCTGGCGAGATCCCATGAGCGATCAACTCTCCTCACAAGCATCGCCGCCGGCCGGCGACGCGGTGGACGCGGAACAGGACCACGTATCCAGCGGCCGGCTGTTCGTCACCTTCATGGTCGGCAGCGAGGTGTTTGCCGTGGATATGGCGCCGGTACAGGAAATCATCCGGGTACCGGAGATGGTCCGCGTGCCGCTTGCGCCGCCCGCGCTGGACGGCCTGGCGAACCTGCGCGGCCGCGTGTTGCCGATCATCAGCCTGGCACGGATCTTCGGCTTCCCGGAACGCCCGAGCGACGACAGCTCGCGCGCGGTGGTGATCGACCTGGGGCACCCGCTGGGGTTCGTGGTCGATCGCGTCGCCAGCGTGGTCGAGGTGCAGCCCGAGGCCATCGAAGACATCGGCACGATCAACTGCACCATCGACAGCGCCATGCTGTCCGGGCTGCTCAAGAACGTGGCCGGCCACCCGATGGTGATGGTGCTCGATTTCGCCTACCTGATCTCCAGCCAGTTCAGCGCCGTCGGCGCGCTGGTCAATCAGGCGAGCGGCTCCCGCTACATCGAAGAGGTGCGTACCGAGGAGGACGACGCCAGCAGCGATCAGCTGCAACTGGTGAGTTTCGAGGTGGCCGGACAGGAGTACGCGGTCAGCATCGATCAGGTGCAGGAGATCGTGCAGGTGCCCGAGCACCTGGTGCAGGTGCCGCACGCTCAGCCGCACGTGCTGGGTGTGATGACGCTGCGCCAGCGGCTGTTGCCGCTGGTGTCGCTGCGCAGCCTGTTCAACCTGCCCATGCAGGGGCTCGACGAGCGCAGCCGCATCGTGGTGATGAACAGCGGGCAGCTATCCGTCGGCGTGGTGATGGACAGCGTCAAGGAGGTGCTGCGCGTCCACAAGCACGACGTGGATCCGGTCCCGGCGCTGCTCGCACGCGGCAGCGACATGGCCGATATCACCCAGATCTGCCGGCTCGATCAAGGCAAGCGCCTGGTGTCGGTCATGGAGGCCGGCAAGCTGTTCGACCACTCCAAGGTGAAGGACGCCCTTCGGATCGACACGTCCGAGCAGGCGGCGGGGGCCGGTGAAGTGCTGGACGACGAGCTCGACGACGAAGAGCAGATGGTGGTGTTCCACCTGGACGCCGAGGAATTCGGCGTGCCGATCGCCAGCGTGCAGGAAATCGTGCGCGTGCCTGCCGACCTGACCCGCGTGCCGCGGACGCCCGCCTTCGTCGAGGGCGTGATCAACCTGCGCGGCGCGGTGCTGCCGGTGATCGACCAGCGGCGGCGCCTGGGCCTGGCGCGCGTGGCGCGCGACGACCGGCAACGGATCATGGTGTTCCTGCTTGGCGGCATGCGCACCGGCTTTATCGTCGACGCGGTCACCGAAGTGCTGAAGCTGCCCCGGCAGGCCATCGAGCCGGCGCCGCAGCTGGGCCATCGGCAAGCCCAGCTGATTACCCGCGTGGCCAACCTGGAGCGGCAACGCCGCCTGATCCTGCTGATCGAGCCGGATCGCCTGCTGGAGCACAACGACCTGAGCGCGCTGGAACAACTGGGCGAGGCGGTGTGACGAAGCTTCTCATCGTCGATGACTCGGCGCTGATGCGGCGCAAGCTATCCAGTCTGTTCGAGCAGGCCGGGGGATTCGACATCCGCCTGGCGCGCAATGGCAGGGAAGCCGTGGAGGAAAACCGCGTTTTCCAGCCGGACGTGATGACGCTCGACATCAACATGCCGGAGATGGACGGGCTGACCGCGCTCTCGTTGGTGATGGCCGAGCGTCCGACGCCGGTGGTCATGGTGTCCTCGTTGACGGTGAAAAGCGCGTTGGCCACCTTCGAGGCGCTGGCGCTGGGCGCCGTGGACTACGTGGCCAAGCCCGACGGCACCATTTCGCTGCATCTGGCGCGGATCGAGGCCGAGCTATTGGCCAAGGTCCGGCACGCCGCGCAGGCAAGGCTGCGCCCGGCGCCGCCGGTGCGTGCGGCGCCGGTGCGCGAGCGGGCCCCGCTGCGCTTGGCGCCGGCTGCCGTGCCGAGCCATGAAACCGGCCTGGTGCTGATCGGCGTGTCAACCGGCGGGCCGCGCGCGCTGGAGGATATCCTGCCGCAGCTTCCCGCCAGTTTCCCGTGGCCGGTGCTGATCGCCCAGCATATGCCGGCGGCCTTCACCAGCCTGTTTGCACAACGGCTGGACCGGCTCTGTGCGTTGCAGGTTCAGGAGGTGACCGAACCGATGGCGCTGGCGCCCGGCAAAATCTATGTGGCTCGCGGCGGCGGCGATGTGGTGGTCAGCAAGCGCCGCGATCAACGCGTGGCGCTGCCGCAGCCCGAGCACGCCGAGCACTTGTGGCATCCCTCGGTGGAATTGCTGGGGCGCTCGGCGCTGCAACACTACCCGGCGCAAGAATTGATCGGGGTGATGCTGACCGGCATGGGGCACGACGGGGCCCAGGCGTTCGCCGAGATCCATCGGCGCGGCGGACGCACGATCGCCGAGTCGGCGGAATCGGCGGTCGTTTTCGGCATGCCCGAGCGGCTCATCAACCAAGGCGCGGCCGACCGGGTGCTGCCGGCCGATCGGATCGCAAAGCAACTCGTCGATTGGCTTTCCTGAGTGGACCCATGCCATGCCCCTGATTCCGTCCCGCACCGCCGCGCCTGTCCATGTCGAGACCGACCGCGAACTTCTCCTGGCGAGCCTGGGCTCGGCCTCGCCGGCGCAGCGGCGCGACGCGGCGCGCGCCTTGGCCGCCCATCCCGACACCGCGGCCGTGCTGGTGGCGCAATTGCAACGCGAGAGCAGCGCGAGCGTGCGGGAAACCATCATGCTGAGCCTGGTGCATCTGCGCGATCAGGTTGCGCTGGACGGGCTGGTGGCCTGCCTGCGCAGCGAAGACGCGGCGTTGCGCAACGCCGCCATCGCCGCGATGCAGCAGTTGCCGGAGGAAGTGGCGCCGCTGATGAGCCGGTTGCTGGCCGATCCGGATTCGGACGTCCGCATCTTCGCCGTCAACGTCCTCGAATCGCTGCGCCATCCGAGCGTCGAGGCCTGGCTATTGGAGGTGATCGAGCAGGACCCGCATGTCAACGTTTGCGCCGCGGCCGTCGACCTGCTCGGCGAAGTGGGCAGCGCGCGCGCGCGTGCGCCGCTGCAGCGGCTGCAGCAGCGCTTTCCGGACGAGCCGTTCATCCGCTTCGCAGCGAGCATCGCATTACAAGGCCTGGAAGATGCGTGACACGCCCACGTCGCTGAGCGATGCGGATTTCTGCAAATTCCGCGAATTCTTCTATCGCAAGACCGGCATCCGCTTCGACGACAGCAAGCGCTATTTCGTCGACAAGCGCCTGCTCGAACGCATTCACGAGACCGATAGCGGCGATTTCCGCAGCTACTTCGTCGCCCTGCGCTTCGAGAGCTCGGGGCAGGAACTGCAGACGCTGACCAACCTGATGACGGTCAACGAAACCTATTTCTTCCGCGAGGAATACCAGTTTCGCTGCCTGGTCCGCTCGTTGCTGGAGGAGGTCGTGAGCCGCAAGACCGACCGCAAGCCGATCCGGATCTGGTCTCTGCCGTCCTCCTCCGGTGAGGAGCCTTATTCCATTGCGCTGTATCTGCTCGAGTACTGGAGCGGCATCAATGAATGGGACGTCGAGATCATCGCCTCGGACATCGACACGGCAATCCTGCAACAGGCGCAGCGCGGCCTGTTCAGCGCGCGCTCGATCCAGCATCTGCCGCCGAGCGTGCTGCAGCGCTACTTCAAGAGGCAGGCCGACAGCTTCGAACTCTGCGAAGACATACGCAATTCGGTCAGCTTCACCCGGGTCAACCTGATGGACGCCGCCGACGTGCGTGGCTATCGGGACTTCGACGTGATGTTCTGCCGCAACCTGCTCATTTATTTCGACGACCTGTCGCGGCGGCAGGCGGCGGAGACCTTCTACGACGCGTTGGTTCCCGGCGGCTTCATCTGCTTGGGCCACTCCGAATCGATGAGCCGGATTTCTCCGCTGTTTCGCGTGCGCAAGTTCCCCGAAGCCATTGTCTACCAGAAGCCATTGGAGGATCGATGAAGCGCGTCCTGATCATCGACGACGCATCAACCGTGCGTTTCTATCACCGCAGCATCCTGGAAAGCGCGGGCCATGCGGTGGAGGAGGCCATCAACGGCATCGAGGCGCTCGAAAAGGCCCTGTGCGCGCCGTATGACCTTTACCTGGTCGACGTCAACATGCCCAAGCTCGACGGCTACGGTTTCCTGCGTGAGCTGCGCAACCAGCCGATCGTGCAGGCACCGGCGCTGATGGTCTCCACCGAGGCGGACCCGATCGACGAGCACAAGGCCTATGCCGCCGGCGCCAATTTCTATCTGGTCAAACCGGCCAAGGCCGAAGAATTGCTGGCCTATGTCGGCCTGTTGCTCGGGGAGAATGCAGCGTGACGCCTTTGCTTGCCCAGTTCATCGCCGAATCGCGCGACATTCTGCAGTCGATCGGCCGGCACCTGATCGACATGGAGCTGGCGCCCGACGATGGCGCGCTGATGAACGAGTTGTTCCGCCTGCTGCATACGCTCAAGGGCAATAGCGGCCTGTTCGAGCTACCGGGCATGACCCGGCTCTTGCACACGGCCGAAGACCTGATGGACGCGGTACGCAACGGCCGTGTCGCCTATTCGCGCGAGCTGGCCGACACCCTGCTCGAAGCGATGGACGAGATCGCCGCGCAGCTCGACGCCCTCGAGCAGGGCGCCGAATCCATCGCCGAATCCGCGTCCACCGGGCAACTGGGTGCCGCGCTGCAGGCGTTGAGCGGCGGCCGGGCCGCGGCGGCGCAGCCGCCTGCGCTGGCCGTGCCGGCGGGTGCCGCGGCATTCCCGGCGATCGCGGACGCGCGCGTGCAAGGCGAGCTGGCGCAGCTGCCCGAGGCGCTGCGCATGCGGCTGTTCCGCGAGGCCTGCGCGGGCGCGAGGTTGCGATGGATCGTCTACCAGCCCGAGCCGGACTGCTTCTTCAGGGGCGAGGATCCGCTGCACCTGGTCCGGCAGATCCCCGACACCCGTTGGATGCGCGTGCGGGCGCCGGCGCCGTGGACGCAGCCGGCCGAGCTCGACATCTACCGCTGCCAGATCGTGTTCCATGCACTGAGCGGTGCCGACGGCGATGAACTGGACCACCTGTTCCGCTATGTGGCTGAACAAGTCGTGTGCCATCCGCTGCCGGCGGCGGCGCTGGTGTGGCCGCCGGGCCAGGCCGGAAGCTGGCCCGACGACCGCGATTTTCCGCGCCGGGCGCGGGCATTGCTGGACGGCGGCGACACGGACGGGTTGCGGCAGTACGTGCATGCGCAACTGGCACGCTACCCGGAGCAGGACCCCGTCGCCTCGACGCTGCGCTGGCTGGATCTGGCGCTGGACTGCGCGGCGCACGACACGGCGCTGCTGCGGCATGTCTTGCAGCAGGCCGACGGCGAGACCCAGGCCGAAACCGCGATCGCCGCGACCCCGCTGTCGCCGACCCAGCGCACCGCGTTGCGCAATTTGATCGAGGCGCAGCGTGACATCCTGCGCCGGGTCGAGCCGCTTGCGCAGGGCGCCTTGCAGGCGATCGGCGCCACCTTGTCGGCCTGTTGCGCGGCCAGCGGCGAGGCGGGGCTGCGGGCCTCGCTGGGCGACGCACTGGCCAGCAGTGTGGCCGGTCAATCGGCGCAGCCGCTGCTCGGCTGGCTGCAGCACCATGCCGACCGTTTGCTGCCGGCCGCGGCGGCTCTGCCGTCGTCCACGCCGGCCTCCTGCCCGAGCCAGCCCGGCACGCAGGGCCTGCCGCAACCCCCGGCCGTCGATTCGCCGGATCCGGGCGGCGCCGCCAAGCGCGGCGAGGACGGTGCCGGCGGCGCGCGTGTGCTGAAGGTGGACCAGGCCCGCATCGATCGCCTGATGGACCTGATCGGCGAGATCGTGGTCGCCAAGAACGGTTTGCCGTACCTCGCCAGCCGCGCCGACGAGCACTATGGCGTTCGCGAGCTCGGCCGCGAAATCAAGGCGCAATACGCCGTGATCAATCGCATCGCCGAGGAGCTGCAGGACGCGATCATGCAGGTTCGGATGTTGCCGCTTTCCTTCATCTTCCAACGCTTCCCGCGCCTGGTTCGCGACATCTCGCGCAAGCTCGGCAAGGAAGTCGAGCTGGTGATCGAAGGCGACGAGACGGAGGCGGACAAGAACATCGTCGAGGCGCTGGCCGACCCTTTGATCCATATTCTTCGCAACAGCCTGGACCACGGACTGGAAACCCCGCAGCAGCGCATCGCCGCGGGCAAGCCGGCGGTCGGGCGTTTGCTGATCCGCGCCCAGCACGAGGCCGACCGGGTGCTGATCGACGTCAGCGACGACGGGCGCGGCATCGATCCGCAGGCGGTCAAGCGCAAGGCCTACAGCAAGGGCTTGATCAGCGAGGCGGCGCTGGAGAGCCTCAGCGATGTCGAGGCGCAGCGGCTGGTCTTCACGCCGGGCTTTTCCACGGCGGAGGTCGTCTCCGACCTGTCGGGCCGTGGCGTCGGTATGGACGCGGTGCGATCGGCCGTGGAAAAGGTCAACGGCAGCATCGCGCTGGACAGTACCCCCGGCAGGGGCACGCGCCTGCGTCTGACGTTGCCGCTGTCGATGGCGGTGAGCAATGTGATGATCATCGAGACCGGCGGCCAGATCTTCGGCGTTCCGATGGACCAGGTGGTGGAAACCGTGCGCGTGCCGCAGTCGGTGATACGCACCATCAAGCAGCGGCGCACCGCCGTCCTGCGCGACAGGATCGTGCCGCTCGTGGCGCTCAACGATCTGCTGGCGCTGGACGCCGCGCCGCGCCCGAACGCCGACGATGAGCTGGCTACGCTGGTGGTGCGCCTGGAAGGCGAGCACGTCGGCATTCTGGTCGATGAATTCCGTGTCACCACCGACATTATCCTCAAGCCGATGAGCGGCGTTCTCGCCGGACTGGGCGGCTACGCCGGCTCGGCCCTGCTCGGCGACGGCTCCGTACTGATCGTGCTGAACCCCAAGGAGCTGCTCTGATGCCCATCGAGTACCACGAAGGCGCGGCCACGCTGGCCGGCGTGATCAGCGTGGAAGACGCCGAGCCGCTGCTGGCGTGGCTGCAGGCCAACCCCGGCGCCGCGCTCGACTGCGCCGACTGTGAACACCTGCACGCGGCGGCGCTGCAGGCGCTCATGGCCACGCAAGCGGGTATCTCGGCCTGGCCCAGCAATCCGCAATTGCGGCAATGGCTGCACGCCGCGCTCGATCCATGACCCCAAACCAAGGAAATTCCCTCTCCATGTCGAAATCCATTCTTCTCGTCGACGATTCGGTCACCATGCTGATGAGCTTGCGCGGCAGCCTGGAAATGGCCGGCGGCCTCAGCGTGGAAACCGCCAGCGACGGCGTGCAGGCGCTCAAGCGCCTGCGTAGCGGGCCGCGTCCGGACCTGATCATCACCGACATCAACATGCCCAACATGGACGGACTGGAACTGATACGCCAGGCCCGCCAGCTGCCCGGCCTGCGCTTCACGCCATTGCTGGTGCTCACCACCGAGAGCCAGCAGGCTCGCCGCGATGAAGCCAAGGCGCTGGGCGCCACCGGCTGGCTGGTCAAGCCGGTGGCCACCGCCGCGCTGCTGCAGGTCATCAAGCAGGTGCTGCCCGGCGTATAACCGGAAAGGACGGTCCTATGCCAAATCACTCCCTCCGCTTCGATTCGTCCCGCCGCTTTCGCCGGCACCTGCTGCTCGGCCTCGCGCTGCAATTGCCTTGGCAGTTCCTGGGCATGCGCTTGCTGGGCTCGTCTGTCGGCGGTGGCGCCATCGCGCCGGCAGCGGCCGCCACCGCCGTCGCCGCAGTCGGCCTTGCGCTGCTGGCGGCCTGGCTGTTTCTGCTGTCCGCCGCCGGCTGGCACCCGCTGAAAACGGCGGCTTCGGCCGAGCCACGGCAGGTGCCGCACCCTACCCGGCAGGGCGTTGCCGACGCCAGCGCGCAACTCGACGCGGCGATGTACGACCGACTGCAAGACGTGATTCAGGAAACCGAAGAGTCGGCGCTGAACATCCTGAAAAAAGTCGATACCCTGCGCAATCACTCCAGCGAATTGCTGGACTACCTGCGCGGCTCGGCACACAGCAATGTCAACCTGCAGGATGACATCGTCGCCAGCACCCGACTCATCGAGGAGACCGGGGAGTTCCTGCTGGCGCTGCCGCAGATGCTGAGCAACGAATACGCCAACGTGCGTCGGCTGGTCGAGGAGATCGCGGCGCTTGGTCAGCTGGTCAACCTGGTGCGCGAGATCAGTATGCAGACCAATCTTCTCGCGCTCAACGCATCGATCGAGGCCGCGCACGCGGGCGAGGCGGGGCGCGGCTTCGCAGTCGTGGCCAGCGAGGTGCGCAGCCTTGCCAACCGATTGACCAGCGCGGCGCAGGTCATCCAGAAGAATATCGAGAATGCGCAGCGCCTGGCGATAGACAGCTTCACGCTCGAAAAGGAACTGAAGGAGAGCGCGTCGCTGCGCAATGCATGCCAGCTGGCGGGCACCGTCGTCGAGATGCAGACCAGCTACGCCGAGCTCAAGAAGTTTCACGACACCTTGACCGCCAACGCCACCGATTACAACCAGCAGTTGGCCACCGGCATCGGCGACCTGCTCGGCGACATCCAGTATCAGGACGTGGTGCGGCAGCGCCTGGAGCGGGTCCAATTGGCGCTGCGCCGCCGCGAGGCCGGCACCGACGATCCGGCCGCACTGGTCGTCGAGTACCTGAGCCAGGATTCCCATCATGCACGCCATCGCCAGCCGGACACGCAGCGCATCGAGCTGTTCTGACCGGCGCCCGGCCCTGGCTGGGGCCGCCCGGGGCGTGACCCGGCCGGAACTGACTCCGGTCGGGATGATCGATGCGGCCTCCGGCATCTGGCCGGCAGCAAGGCCGCCCGGGCCAGGCAGGCGGCCGGCTACGGTGCCGGCGCGGCGGGCGAAGGCCCGCAGGGGCAAAGGTGGGTGCCTGCGCCGCTGAACGTGGCGGAAGCGGGCCGCTGCGAGATGTCCCGCCGCCCGGCTCGTCCCGTGCTGCCGGCGTTCGCGCCGCCGCGCGCGAGGCCCGGGCCGGGTGCCTGCCGGGCCGCGCAGCGCGCGCCGAGCCCGCTCGACAGGCCCCCCTCAAGTTTTGGCGAGCCGCGCCGTAAATTGGGTTACAGACACCGCACCAGCATCGCGGCTCCGGCCCCGGCCGGCATGGGCTTGAAACATGTCGATCGGGATCTGCAAAGGGTTTGCGCAGTAGGTTTTATCGGCGGTTGCTGTTTTATTGCATGGGTCGAGTGATGAGTGAAATTTCTGTTGTTGACGGGATTTCGGAATAAACACTCCACGATATTTTTTTTCGATTTGTACATTGGGAAGGCAACATGCTCGGAATCAATACCAACGTCAACTCGCTGGTCGCTCAGCAAAACCTGAACGGCTCGCAGAGCGCCCTGTCGCAAGCCATCACGCGCCTGTCGTCGGGCAACCGCATCAACAGCGCCGCTGACGATGCCGCCGGCCTGGCGATCGCCACGCGCATGCAAACGCAGATCAACGGCCTGAACCAGGGCGTGCAGAACACCAACGACGCCGTCTCGCTGATCCAGACGACGTCGAGCCAGCTCTCGTCGCTGACGAGCAGCCTGCAGCGTATCAGCACGCTGGCGACGCAAGCGGCCACCGGCACGCTGTCGTCGAGCGACCAGGCCGCGGCCGAGAAGGAAGTGGCCCAGCAGATCCAGGAAGTGAACCGGATTGCTGCGCAAACGAATTTCAACGGCAAGAACCTGCTCGACGGTTCGGCCGGGATCGTCACGTTCCAGATCGGCGCGAACGTCGGCCAGACGGTCAGCCTGGACCTGAGCCAAAGCCTGTCGGCGGCGAAGATCGGCGGCGGCCTGGTGCAATCGGGCACCAACGTCGGCACGATCCAGAACCTGAGCCTCGACGCGAACGGCGCGGCCACCACGGCGGCACAACCGGCCATCACCTCGGTCAACGTGCTGTCGGACGGCAAGGGCGGCTTCACGTTCACGGATCAGAACGGCCAGACACTGAGCACGACGGCAGTCGGCGCGATCTTCACGACGGGCACGGCAGCCGGCACGGGTACGGCGGTCACGAACCTGACGCTCGCCACCGGCGCCACCAGCGGCATGACGACGGCCCAGGCCAGCGCGGCGGCCAACATGATCTCGCAGATCAACTCGGTGAACGCACCGCCGACCGTGTCGAACGTGAACATCAGCAACGCGACGAGCGCCAACCAGGCCATCGTCTCGGTCGCCAACGCGCTGTCCACCATCAACAACCTGCAGGCCACGCTCGGCGCGACCCAGAACCGTCTGCAAGGCATCGCGCAGACGCAGCAGGCCAACTCGACGAACCTGTCGTCGGCGCAATCGCAGATCCAGAGCGCGGACTTCGCGCAGGAAACGGCGGCGCTGAGCAAGGCGCAGGTGCTGCAACAGGCCGGTATCTCGGTGCTGGCGCAAGCCAACTCGCTGCCGCAGCAGGTTCTGAAGCTGCTGCAGTAAGCGACGGGCGGGCCGGGCAAGGCTGGCCGACGGCGGTAAGGCGTTGTCTCGGCCAGGATACGGACCGGCAATCGGCAACGATGCCGGTCCGTCGTGGTTTCATGGCGTGTTCCTTTCGGCGGGGGAACCCGCCGGTTCGCCCGGCTGCGCAAACGCGGAACGCATATCGATTAGGCCGAGGCGGGGCGGCAGGAATCATGGCCGGCCCCGCTTCGAGCCATGCGATCGGCGCGGATTGAAAACGGGCCCTCCATCGCGCCGACCGCGCGCGACCTGTTTCAAAGCCATCTCTCATCACCGAAGCGCAGGACATCGACGCGTTGGCCGACACGGTCCGCGCGGCCGGAACCGGGCGCTGCGATCGGGCCTGCCGGACGTCAAGCACGCCCTGGCCTGTTCAGCCATCAGCCGCGCCACGGCCTCTTGCGCGCCGGCATCTGTCGAAAACGGTTCGTAGCGCGACGGCATGACAGCCCGCCGCGACGCTCCCGGCCGTCGCCACGCCCCCTGTCACTGTCGCCGGACGAGCGACACGCTGCGGCGTAGCCGCTTCAATGCCGCCCGGCTTTGCCAAGCCTTACGCCTGCGCTTCCACTTTTCCCACTGTATTAATGGCCGGGAAAAGGTCGGGACATGATTTTCATTATTCACGAATCGGATCGAAATACATTTGCTGAGAATTAATTGATTTTATTCGATTTATAATTGGTCATATTCGTATACCCCGATCGTCTGTATCGTTCCCGCTGACTCCGAGGCCGCGTTGATCGCTTGCTGTCCGTGAAGCGTGGCCAAGTCACACTCCCTCGATGCCCGCATTGAATCAACCCAGCCGGCCTCCTCGTGAGCCGGGGCGGTGCAGCGGGCAGGCGGGGCACTTTTACCAAGCAAGAGGCTCAAAAAATATGCAACAACGACCGCGGTACGATTTCTCATGTCGTCCGGATTTCCTGGCCTGTCTTCCTCTTGTCGTCGCCGCGACACTCTACGCACCATTGGCGCAGGCCGCGAGCGACTGGGTGCCGACGCATACCGCCGCGTTTCTGGTGCCGACAGCACCGGCGGCGAATCCGGCGAGCAGCCTTCTCATGCAGTCGCTGACGGCGTCGGCGGTGTCGGCACCGGCCTATAGGATGAAGATGAACGGTGCTCCCGCGCTTGCCGGTACGCGAATCGCGCCGCTCGAAATCAGCCAGCCGGTGCGCATCGCCGTGACGTTGAAGCTGCGCAATCAAACGCAGCTCGACCAACTCGTCAGTGCCGTCAGCACCCCTGGTAATCGCGATTACGGCCGGTTCATCACCCGGGCCGAATTTCAGCAGCGCTTCGCGCCGCTGGATACGGACGCGGCGGCGGTGGCGTCGTATCTGCGCTCGAACGGCTTTTCGGATATTCAAGTGGCGCCGGGCAACGGCATCGTGACCGCGGTGGGCAACGCCAGCACGGTTCAAGCGGCCTTCCATGCGCGCCTGAAACGTTTCAGCTACGACGGCCGAACCGTCTATGCAAACGATACCGGCGCATTTGTTCCAGCCAAGCTGGGCTCGGTGGTGGACGCGATCGTGGGCTTGCAGGATGTCGTGCGCCCGAAGCATCTGTCGTCGCGGATCGCCAGCGACGTTGCCGCTCAGGCGGCCGATCCGACGAGCCGCACCGAAACCGGCACGCCGGTCGTCCATGCCGTGACGGACTTTGCGAAGATCTACGGTGCGAGCCATTTGCCGCCTGCCACGGGTACGACGGTCGGCATCATCACCTGGGGCGACGTCAGTCAAACGATTGCCGATCTAAAGACGTTCACGGCGCAAGCCGGCTTGCCGACCGTGGATACGCTCGTCGTGCCCGGCGGCGAGGGGACGCTTGCCGACGACGGCAATCCGGCGGAGTGGAACCTGGATAGCCAAGCCATCGTCGGAACCTCGGGCGGCGTCAAGAAGCTGATCTTCTATTCGGCGATCAATGGCGACAGCGAGGACAGCCAACTGACGGAAGGCCGGCTGGTCGAGGCGATGTATAAGGCGGTGACCGATAATCAGGCGAAAATCATCAATGTGTCTTTGAGCCTGGACGAGACTGCCGAAAACGCCGCGGGCGTCCAAGCCGTGACCGACGAATTGTTCAAGCAAGCCGCCGTTCAGGGGCAAATCTTCTCGGTCGCTTCGGGCGATGGCGGCCCCTATCAAGCCGCTGTTTCTCCGCAGGGCAAATCAGGCGCGATCGGCACGTTCGACGGCACGACGGTCACGCCCACGGTCGACCTCACGCAGTACAGCGTGGCATGGCCCGCCAATTCACCGTATGTGGTGGCGGTGGGCGGAACGAAGCTCTCGACCATCGGCGCGACGCATTGGGCTGGCGAGACGGTGTGGAACGATGGCCTGTTCTACGCGGACCTCGACGGGCAGGGGCGGCCGGCCGACAACTATGTCCGCCTGCTCGCGACCGGGAGCGGCATCAGCAAGTTCGAGGACGCGCCGGCGTGGCAGACGCTCGCGCTGGGCTCGTCCTTCACCCGGCGCGCGCTGCCCGACGTCTCGTTCGCCGCTTCGCGTAGTTCCGGCGCCTGGATTATCGTGAACGGCAAGGCGGAGATGCATGCCGGGACCAGCCTTGCCTCGCCGATTTTCGTGGGGGGCTTCGCCCGTGTCGAAACGGCCCACGATAACGCGATCGGCTTGCCCACGCCGTGGCTCTATGCGAACGTATTGCGCCATCACTCGACGTTTCGCGACGTCACCGAGGGCAATAACGGCTATCAAGGGCATGGCTACACGGCGAAGGCGGGATGGGACAACGCAACCGGCTTTGGCAGCCTCGATTTCGGAAAGCTGAGCAAGGTGATCGAAGCGGACTCGGCCCACTAGCCGTTGCCCCGCCGGCCACGGCAGCGGGCATGCGGCCCCGGCGGTGACGGGACGCGTTCCCCGCTGAACTGCGACGAACCGAAAAACGCCCGAGGGGCGGTGACGCTCTGGGTGCAGCAGCTTGGCCGGCGCCTCTGCCGCGTTTGTGGCGCAGCGCTCACGCGCTGCGTGCCCGTCTTCCCGGTTCCGGCGGTGCCAGGGGCCGAAGCGGACGCAACCGGCCGGCGATCAGCCAATCCGCCGCGGCGACGTGGCCGGACGACGCTTGCGCGAGGGCACGAAGCTCTCGCGCGTCGCCGCGCCCAGCCGATTCAGGCGGTCAGTTGACCTGGAGCTGACCACCACGGCCAAGGCCGCCCTTGACGTCCTGCGCCTTGTAGCTGCGCAGCGCGACGACCATCTTGTTCCATGCGTCGATGAACGCGACGACCGTCGCCTTGCCTTCCGGCGTCGTCGAGAAACCGGCGAGCCCGCCGCCTACGCCGCCACCGAGGCCGCCCAGTGCCGCACCGTAGTTCGTCGCTGTCGAACTGCCTTCCGATGCGGCGATCTGCACCGCGGAGCGCACGTCAAACAGCGTCAGCGTTACCACCGATGCCTTCGTCTGCAGGTGGCCTGCCACCGCCGCCACCGCACTGTTGCCGATCAATCCACCGATCATGCTGCCGATTCCGCCGATCGCTGAATCGTTGATCACGATCTGTGGTTCCATGTAGTAGTCAGCCGCAACGCGCTGACCCTTCTGCTGCTTTGAGCCGGCACGGTACTCGCCCGATTCGCGCTGAAGTTGCGTGATGCGCGACAGACGCGCGTCGCTCTTCTGGTTGCCGATCGACGTGATCACGAAGCAGTTAGACTGCTGAACCGCCAAGCGCAGCAGCGGATCGATGCTCGTCACCTTTGTCGCACTGCCGAAGGGACCCCACCAGTCGGCATCGCGGCCATCGTCGACCGCGATCGTGCCGAGCGGCGAGGCACAGCGCTGCAGTTGCGAATCGGCGCCGGCGCTCGCCCCCCCTGCTGCGGCTCCGGTGACGCCGGCGTTCTGCCCGCCCGGCGTCACGATGCCGCCGCAACCCGAGACGCCCGCAACCAGCGCTGCAACCAGCGAACCTCGAATCAGATGTTGGGAAAAATTCGTCTTCATATCGTTGTCGATCGATTAGAGTCGTTGTTCGGCCTATGTGCTCGTGCGAACTTCCATAAGCCCCCCTTGGCGTGCCATGCGATGGTGGTCCCTCGCTGCCTTCCCCGTTGCGCCGACCCCCGGTCAGTAATACCAGTACGTCTGCTGCCAGACGCCGTAGTACGGATAGCCGGAGTGCCAGTAGCCGTAATAGACGTCACGCCACTGCGTGCGCCATTTCCAGTCTTCTTCGTCTTCCTTCTTGGCCTTGCGCGCGAGTTCGAGCAGATTCTTCGACTCCTTGTCGCCGCGGGCAACCGCGATCGACAGCCACTTCTCCGCTTCGCGCGAGTCGGAGCCCATTTCCTCGAGGCCGAACAGGTAGAAGCTCCCGAGCGCCTTCTGCGCATTCAGGTCGCCGCGCTCGGCTGCATCTCGCATCCACTTGAGCGCCTGATAGCTGTCCTGACGCACGCCGTCACCGCGAAAATAGCGCAGGCCGAGATCGTAGGCGGCCTTGGGCTGGGTCTTCGCGGTCTGCTTTAGCGCCGTGATGCGGGGGTCTTCCGGTTCCGCCGCATCGTCCGTTTTCTGGTAGGAAACCTGGTCCTTGGGGCGATCGGAACAGCCGCTGTCGTCGCAGATCCGCACCGTGTTGCTGGTGGCGGACGGATTCTGTGCACAAGCGGCCAACAGCAACACCATCCCCGATGCGAGTAAGCGGCGATACATTGATACCTTCCTCAAGTTACATTGGCATCGCGATGCGTCGAGCCATGCCAAGCAGTGCCCTCGTACCCGGTTGCGCGCGGCGCAGCCGAACCCATTTCACTTGTCAGCGCCGGTGCGCAGCCACGGCTCACCCGGTTCCCCTTGCGAGGCGCCCGGGCACGGTTCCAGCACGGCGGTTTTCGCTGTCCGTCTGCGGCCGACCTCGGCCTTCAAATATGACGCGCCATACAAGAATGACGCGGTTAGCAATAATAATGAAGAAAAATGACCTGTCAAGACCAACTTCATCTTGAAACTTGCACCACGCGTCATTTTTGATATGCTTTTTCCGCCCATCCTTTCCGAGACCCCATCGAGATGCCCACTTCCGAGCAGGCCAACGTCGATCTCGTGACCGCCAACAAGGTGCGCGATCTGCTGAGCCGGCATGGCATTCCGCCACGAAGCCAAAACACGACGATCGCGAACGTGCTGGGCCTGAGCGTTTCGGTCGTCACGCGCAAGATGAAAGGCCTGATCCCGTGGAATCTGTCGCAGTTGCAGGATATTGCGACGCACTTCGGCGTGCCGCCTGCGATCCTGCTCGATGACAAGGGCACCCAGCCGGCCGCGGCCGACATGATCGACGCGACCTTCGTGGTGGAATCGCGGCGTTTTCGCTGCCGCGCCGCGATCTCGACGAAGGCCAGCAGCCAGGTCGAAACGGATTTCGTCGCGTCGCAGTGGCAGGGGGCCTGGATCGTCACCGAGCGGGCCCACGCGCACCAGGGCCGCACCTATCCGGTCGAGCTGATCGAGCTGCGCTCGGCCCAGCCGACCGCCTATGCCGCGCGGATCGCCGTGGTCGACGATGCGCCGGATGTCGCCGAGACGGTGTGCGAGTATTTCATCGAGAAAGGGGTGAACGCGATTCCGTATTTCGACGGTGCGAGCTTCCGCAAGGCGCTGGCGAGCGAGGATTTCGACGCCTACATCCTCGACTGGATGCTCGGCGACCAGACGGCCGCCGAACTCGTGCGGAGCATCCGCTCGAGCGAGAACAGCGGCGCGCCGATCTTCCTGCTGACGGGCAAGATCTCGACCGGCGAGGCGAGCGAGGAGGAGATCGCGCACATCGTGTCGCACTACAACGCGCGCTGCGAAGAAAAACCGGTGCGCCTGCCGATCCTGTTTGCCGAAGTCGCACGCGAACTGAAGATCACGTCGCCGGCCGCGGCCGGCTCGAGCTGAGCCCGCCGCGAGTCCCGTCTCGCCCGCCGCCGCGATCGATCCCTCGGCGCCGAGCCTGCATGGCTCGCAAGCCTTGCGCTCGCCTCAATCCGGTGGGCACACGTCCGGCCCGTCGTGGGCGAGCTGGCAAGGCGCCCGCGCTCTGATTCGCGTTGCCGCGAGTCGGCTTTACGTCGGCATCAATAATCTAAATGTAATGTTTTCGATTGCTTCATGTCGTGTGCGAATCGCAAGAATAATATGTTCTCCGACTTAATCGAGTATCGAAAATATATTGGACGTCTCGGAATGGATGCTGCATTGTTCACGCATTCGTCGTGATCGCAGACACTGTGTCGTAGGTCTGGAGCAATGAGAGAGTGCGATACACGATTGCGGCCGCGATTCCTGTTCCTCGAGTCGCGGCGCTGGTCCGCGAGGCACCGCAATTCATGTCGGTGCGTCAGACCGGGGCATCCGACAAATAAAAGCAAAAGCGGCACACAGGACCGGAGAAGATGATGGAGACGGGATGGACGCGATTGGCGTTGAAGGCCGGGTGCGAACCCGCCCCGGCTTGGCTGCTATGCCCAGACGGACAGCTGCTCGACCGCCAATGCCGTGGCGACGGCGGGGCGGCTAAGCATGCGCTCGGTGTGGGCCGCCCAGTGCGCAAAACCACGCATGTCGAGCTGCAGCATGTTTCCCCATTTGAAAAAGATCAGCAGCATGGGATCGACGATCGAGTAGTGCTCGCCGAGCGCCCAGTCTCGCGCGCAGAGCCGTTCGTCGATCTGCGCATACGCGGCGAGGATGAGCGTGCGGCCTTTCTCGCGGATGCCGTCGTGGGCGGCCGTGTCGTCGCTGAAGCGCGACGGATGGAAATTGAGCGCGACCGTCCCGGGCAGCACTGACGCGAGCCAGTTCATCCATTCGACGGCGCGCGCGACGCCCATCGCCGTATCGGGCAGCAGCCGCGCCTGCGGAAAGCGCAGGGCAAGATAGAGCAGGATCGCGGACGACTCGGTCAGCACCTCGTCGCCGGTATGCAGCACGGGCACCTTACCCTTCGGATTGAGCCGGCGGAATTCGGCGCTCTGCGTCGCACCGTCCTTGATCGAGACGAGTGCGAGTTCGAACGGTTCGCCCAGCTCGCGCAGGATGACGTGGGGTGCAAATGAAAGATGTCCGGGGCAGTAGAACAGCGTATGAGTTTTCATATTGATTAAGTATCCTATTTAAATCGGATCGAGGTACTGTCCGGGTTCGTGGAGTCGACGCGTGGCATGGTGCATGACGCCAGATCGAAAGTCAAAAGCGGAAGGTGGTGCCCGCGGCGGGCTGCTCGCGGGCGGGGATGAACGAGTGTTTTTGGAGCGTGATCATGATGCCAATGACGAGTCTCGACGAATTGATCGACCAGGTGAAAACGTTTCTGGCCGGTATCGACCCAGGCGCAGCGGCGCGCGTGACCGCGCAGACCAACCTGCTCGACACCGACCTGCTCGATTCGATGTCGCTCGTGCATTTCGTCATCTTCATCGAGCAGACCCTGGGAATCGACATCCCGATCGGCGATTTCATGCTCGACTCGATCGCCTCGGTTGCGGCGATCTACGACCACTACGTGCTCGGGATGCCGAGCGCCGCGGGGGCATCGTGCTGAGGCGCGCGCAAGCGGCCACGCTCGCGCGGCTCGAGCGGGCGGCGCGATGAGGGCGGATGACTGGCTGCAGGGCGAGTACTTCACGTACTTCGCATACGGATCGTGCATGAACCTCGCAAGCCTGTCTGCGTCGCTGGGCTGCGACGCGGCACCGTATTTCGTGGGGGCGGCGCAGCTCGACGGCCATCGTCTCGCGTTCAACTACGCGTCGCTCAACGAGCCGGTCTGTTGCGCGAACATCGAACCGGCCCCCGGTGCGAGTGTCGAGGGCGCGCTGTACCGGTTGCCGATGCCGGTGCTCGACGCGCTGGAGCGCCGCGAGGGCGTGCATCTCGGCCGCTACCTGCGCTGCACAGTCGAGGTGCTGGCGCGAGACGGCGTGCGCATGCGTGCGCTGACGTTTCGCGGCGCGGTGACCCTCGATCGCGACGCGGCGCCGAGTGCGCGTTACCGTGACCTGCTGGTTGCGGGCATGGCGGATGCCGGCGTGTCGGCGGCGTATCGCGACCGTACGGTCGCGTACCTGGCCGGGCTGCCTGAACGTCCGTCCGAAAGGCAGTGACGGCCGCCGTGCGCGGCCGGGAGAGATCAAGGCATCGAATGCTCCACAAGAGCGCTCGGGCCAAAGCTGCGTTTCCGACTTGGAACGTCGGTGAACGTTTCAAAGGCGCCCTAAGCGGGCATGAGAGGAAAAGGCGAACCATGAGGAACAGTTTCGACTACCCGCGCGCCACGCGCGCGTGGCGACTGGCCGGCGAGACGGCTGCCTGGCATAACGACGTACAACGAGCCCCGGCAGGCACGGCATCCGTGCCGTCGGCGCGCGCCAGGCCGGCGCGCGCCTGAGCCGCGACACACGAGTCGGATTCGACACCCCGCCTGACGGACCCCGCGCACACGTGGGCGGGGCCGTGGCATGGCGCGCACGCGAACGCGCCGGCCGAGGGCGGGAGGCCCGCCGCCGTGCGCGACTGCGGACGCGGGAGTCGGGCCGGGCGTGCAGGCGCCGTGCGCCATGAAAAACAACCGATCGCAAGGAAAAAAACGATGGAGACACTCATGTCGGCCGTATCGCCCGCCCTGCGGGTCTCGGAGGAGGCCGCCTATCGCAAGGTCGCATGGCGGCTCATGCCCTTGCTGCTGTTCTGCTATCTGGTGTCGTACCTCGACCGCGTCAACGTCGGCTTCGCGAAGCTGCAGATGGCCGGCGATCTAGGCCTGTCGGACGCGGCCTACGGGCTCGGCGCCGGCATCTTCTTCCTCGGCTATTTCCTCTTCGAGGTGCCGAGCAACCTGATCCTGCACCGCGTCGGCGCGCGCGTGTGGATCGCGCGGATCATGGTGACCTGGGGTGCGGTGTCGGCGCTGACGATGTTCGTCACGACGCCGGCGGCCTTCTACGCGATGCGCTTGCTGCTCGGCGCCGCGGAGGCCGGCTTCTTTCCGGGCGTGATCCTCTACCTGACCTACTGGTATCCGGCCCGGCGGCGCGGGCGGATCACGACGCTGTTCATGACGGCCGTCGCGCTGTCGGGTGTCGTTGGCGGCCCGATCTCCGGCTACATCCTGAAGGCGTTCGACGGCATCCACGGCTGGCACGGCTGGCAGTGGCTGTATCTGCTCGAAGGGCTGCCGTCGATCGTCGCGGGCCTGCTCGTGTATGCGCGGCTCGACGATCGCATCGCGCATGCGAAGTGGCTCAGCGAAGACGAGCGCGCGCTGCTCGAACGCCACGTGAATGCCGAGGAAGCGGTCAAGTCGCAGCTGTCGCTCGGCGCGGTGTTCGTGAATCCGCGGGTGTGGCTGATGTGCGCGATCTACTTTTCGTTCGTGATCGGCCTGTACGGCGTCGGATTCTGGCTGCCGACGCTCATTCATGCGACGGGCGTGGCCGATCCACTGCGGATCGGTCTGCTGTCGACGGTGCCGTATGCGCTGGCAGTGGTCGCGATGACGGCTGTCGCGCGCAGCTCCGACCGGCATCGCGAACGCCGCTGGCATCTCGCGCTGCCCGGCGCGATGGGCACCATCGGCCTGGTGCTGGCGGTCGGCTGGGCGCATCAGACCGGGCTGGCCGTCGCGGCGCTGGCGCTCGCGACGGCGGGCATCCTGACCGCGATTCCGCTGTTCTGGAGCCTGCCGACCGCGTTCCTGGGCGGCACCGCGGCCGCGGCCGGGATCGCGGTGATCAATTCGATCGGCAATCTCGCCGGCTTCCTCGGCCCGTACCTGATGGGACTGCTCGCGCAATGGACCGCGTCGAACGATGCCGGTCTCTACCTGATGGCAGGCTGCATGACGCTGGGCGGCCTGCTCGCGCTGTCGCTGCCGAAGACGCTGGTCAACCGCTAGCGCGACGCGCGGCCTTTTCTCTCATGCACGGAGACAGGACATGATCCACAACGAACCCGCGCGGTTTCCCGATTCGCCGCTCGCGGCATCGCCGCAGCAGTTCCGAGACGCGATGTGCCGCGTGGCGTCGGCCGTTCACGTGCTCACCAGCGACGGGCCGGCCGGCCGCTGCGGCATGACGGCCACCGCCGTACTGTCGGTGTCCGACGCACCGCCGACGGTGCTCGTGTCGGTAAACCGCGGCAGCGTGTCGGCGCAGCGGCTGATCGCGAACGAGGTGTTCTGCGTGAACACGCTCGGCGCGGCCGACCGCTCGATCGCCGAGGTGTTCGCGGGCCGCACCGCGCACGAGCGCGACGCACGCTTCACGGCGGGCGAGTGGGGCGAGCTCGCGACGCGCGCACCGGTGCTGTCGAGCGCCCGCGTCGCGCTCGACTGCCGGCTCGTGGCAACGCTGAGCGCGGCGACGCACGAGCTGCTGGTGGGCGAAGTGGTGGCGCTGCGCTGCGCGGCGCCCGACGACGAGGCGCTCGTCTATCTGCAGCGCGAATTCCGCGCCGTATGACGGCGCGCGCCGACCGGACGATCGATATGAAACGCGAAATCGTACAAGCCACCAACCGCTGCCGCAGCGAGATCCTCGCCGGCGGTTTTCGTAGCGACGTCGCGCGCATCGCGCAATGTGCGCGCGCGCACCTCGGCGACTACGCCGACAACCCGCACGTGCGTGCGCTGCTCGTCACGCTGGAGAATCGCCGCCTTGCCTCGGGCGCGCTGCTCGACCTCACCTACTCGGTGGACCCGAGCTTCATCCTCGGGTTCTTCGACGTGCCGTACAACGCCGACGCGTTCCTCGAAGCCGCCGCGATCGCGCCGGTGCCGATTCCGCCGAGCGTGCTGGCGATCGCGCCGGACGGCAACGCGCTGCCGGTGCAGATCCGCATGTGCACGGACGGCTTTCGCAATCCGCTCGCGGTGGCGGTGTTCGGCGAGAACTTCATCGACGCCGAGCTGTGCGCGTATCACAAGGCGTACTACTTCATCGACAAGTTCGTCGAACGCTTCAAGCGCTACACGCGCCCGGCGATCGAGGCGCACTGGTCGCCTACCGCGTTCCCGGACCTGATCGCGGCGGACGACACGCTGCTGACGCAGGCCAGCGCGATCTGGGTCCATCTGCACGAGTATCACCATCGCACCGGCTTCCTGCCGATCCCGGAGCACCTCGAGGCGAAGAGCACGCGCAACGGCGCGGGCGCGGAAGAACTGCGCGTGGACATCCTGTCGATCCTCGCGCTGTTCCGGCTGGGCTCGGACGACCGCCTGCTGCGTGCGTCGATACAGTACATCCTGGCCGAGCGCCTGATCCGCTATCCCCTGCAGGCGCCGCCGCTCGACAACTACGACGCCCGCTCGTCGGTCGCGCTGTTTCATTACCTGTCCCGCCACGGCGTTATCGCGCAGCGTGGCGGCACGTTCTATTTCGAAGGCGGCTACGAGCGTCTGACCCAGGCGCTCAGGTCCATCGTGATCAAGCTGACGGCGCTGGAATACCAGCTCAGCGTTTCGTCCGAGCTCGACCGGAGAAAGGTCCTGTCGTTCGTGTTGCCGACGCTTGCCAAGAACGACAACAACTGGGGCGCAGCCGGACAGCCGCACTGACGGCAGCCCGCCCGTTTTTCCGAACCGAATCTATCGAGAGCCAAGATGCCCATCTATCGTTCACGCACTTCCACCCACGGCCGCAACATGGCCGGCGCGCGCAGCCTGTGGCGCGCCACCGGGATGACCGACGCCGATTTCGACAAGCCGATCATCGCGGTGGTCAATTCCTTCACGCAGTTCGTGCCCGGGCACGTGCACCTGAAGGATCTCGGCCAGCTGGTCGCCCGCGAGATCGAAGCGGCCGGCGCGGTCGCCAAGGAGTTCAACACGATCGCGATCGACGACGGCATCGCGATGGGCCACGACGGGATGCTGTACAGCCTGCCGTCGCGCGAGCTGATCGCCGACAGCGTCGAATACATGGTCAACGCGCACTGCGCGGACGCGATGGTCTGCATTTCGAATTGCGACAAGATCACGCCGGGGATGCTGATGGCCGCGATGCGCCTGAACATTCCGGTGATCTTCGTGTCGGGCGGGCCGATGGAGTCCGGCAAGCTGACGTTTCGCGGCAAGCGGCGCGCGTTCGATCTGATCGACGCGATGGTGGTGGCCGCCGACTCGCAGGTGACGGACGACGAGGTGCGCGCGGTCGAGAACGTCGCCTGCCCGACCTGCGGCTCGTGCTCCGGGATGTTTACCGCGAACTCGATGAACTGCCTTGCCGAAGCGCTCGGCCTCGCGCTGCCGGGAAACGGCTCGGTGCTGGCGACGCATGCCGAGCGCAGGCGCCTGTTCCTCGAGGCCGGGCGAGTGATCGTCGAGCTCGCGCGTCGCTACTACGAGCAGGACGATGCGAGCGTGCTGCCGCGTTCGATCGCGTCGCGCGAGGCATTCGAGAACGCGATGACCCTCGACATCGCGATGGGCGGATCGACCAACACGGTGCTGCACCTGCTGGCCGCCGCCCACGAGGGCGAAGTGCCGTTCACGATGGCCGACATCGACCGGCTGTCGCGCCGCGTGCCGGTGCTGTGCAAGGTCGCGCCGTCCGTGCAGGACGTGCACATGGAGGACGTGCACCGTGCCGGCGGCGTGATCGGGATCATGGGCGAGCTCGATCGCGCGGGGCTGCTGAACACGACGCTGCCGACCGTCCACGCGCCGAGCGTCGCCGACGTGCTCGCGCGCTGGGACGTGATGCGCAATCGCGTCGATTCGGTGTCGCGCTTCTATCGCGCGGCACCGGGCGGCGTGCGCTCGCACGTTGCGTTCAGCCAGGACAACCGCTACGACGAGCTCGATCTCGACCGCCGGACCGGCTGCATCCGCGATGCCGAACACGCGTTCTCGCGCGACGGCGGGCTCGCGGTGCTGTTCGGCAACATCGCGCGCGACGGCTGCATCGTGAAGACCGCGGGCGTCGACGGCGGCATGCTGAGGTTCACCGGCACCGCGCGCGTGTTCGAGGGGCAGGAGGAGGCCGTCGAAGGCATTCTCGGCGGCGCCGTCGGCCCGGGCGACATCGTGATCGTGCGCTACGAAGGACCGCGCGGCGGGCCGGGCATGCAGGAGATGCTCTATCCGACCAGCTACCTGAAATCGAAGGGGCTCGCGAAGCAGTGCGCGCTGATCACCGACGGCCGCTTCTCCGGCGGCTCGTCGGGGCTGTCGATCGGGCACGTGTCTCCCGAAGCGGCGGAGGGCGGCGAGATCGGGCTGATCGAGAGCGGCGACGCGATCGAGATCGACATTCCGAACCGCTCGATCAACCTGCTGGTGCCGGACGAGGAACTGCAGCGCCGCCGCGCGGCGATGGAGGCGCGCGGCAAGCTCGCCTGGCAGCCGGAGAAGCGGCAGCGCCGCGTGTCGGGCGCGCTGCGCGCCTACGCGGCGATGACCACGAGCGCGGCGCGCGGTGCCGTGCGCATCGTCAAGGGCTGACCATGCGGCCCGCCCCGAAGCGTCCGTCGGCCGACCCGCAGGTCGACACCGTGCTCGTCACGAGCGGCCGCGCGCCGGCCGCGCATCATGGCTTCGTCAATCCGCCGGTGTACCGGGGCTCGACGGTGCTCGCGCCGAGCGTGGCCGACCTGCTCGGCTACACGCAGCCCTACGTGTACGGCCGGCGGGGCTCGCCGACCACCGTCGCGCTGCAGGACGCGGTGCGCGCGCTCGATCATGGCGCGGGCGTCGTGCTGTGCCCGTCGGGTCTCGCGGCGATCACGACCGCGCTGTCGTCGTGCCTCGCGGCCGGCGACCATCTGCTGATGACGGATGCGGTGTACAAGCCCGCGCGGCAGCTGTGCGACGGCGTGCTGCGGCGCGCGGGCATCGAGACGACCTACTTCGCGCCGTGCGCCTCGGTCGACGCGCTCGCCGCGCTGATCCGGCCGAACACGCGCGCGCTGTATCTCGAGGCGCCCGCCTCGCAGAGCATGGAGATCTGCGACGTGCCGGCGCTTGCCGCGCTCGCGCGCGACCGCGGGCTGACGGTGCTGTTCGACAACACCTGGGCGACGCCGCTGTTCTTCGACGCGTTCGCGCACGGCGTCGATCTCGTGATCCAGGCCGGCACCAAGTATCTGGCCGGCCATGCGGACTTGATGATCGGGATGGTGTCGGCCTCCGCGCGCGCGCTGCCGGCGCTCGAACAGTATCAGCGCGACACCGGGCAATGCGTGAGCCCCGACGATGCGTTTCTCGCGCTGCGCGGCCTGCGCACGCTCGGCGTGCGGCTTCGCCAGCACCAGGCCAACGCGCTGCAGGTGGCGCGCTGGCTCGCCGCGCGCCCGGAAGTGCAGCGCGTGTGCTATCCGGCGCTGGAGCACGATGCCGGCCACGCGCTATGGGCGCGCGACTTCCGCGGCGCGACGGGGCTCTTCTCCGTCGTGCTGCGCCCGGCGCCGCCGCAGGCGGTGGCCGCCCTGCTCGAAGGGCTCGCGTATTTCGGGCTCGGCTATTCGTGGGGCGGCTACGAAAGCCTCGCGATGCCGTTCGACTGTACCGCCTACCGCACCGCCTCGCACTGGGACCCGGGCGGCCCGTGCGTGCGCTTTCACATCGGCCTGGAGAACGCCGACGACCTGATCGGCGACCTCGACGCGGGCTTCGCCCGCTTCAACGACGCGTGCTGACGGGGCCGCCCGATTCCGGACGCACACATGATGCAGCTTTCCAATCACGAGGAGCCCGTATGACGAAGCAACTCTGCCTGGGTGGATTCATGCGCCCCATCTGCCTGCATACGGCGTGGTGGCGGCACCCGAGCGCGCCGACGCTGGCGAACTTCAACTGGCCGGTGATTCGGTCGCTCGCACAAAAGCTCGAGCATGCCTGCTTCGATGCGGTATTCACTGCCGATCACCTCGCGGTGATGCCAATGCCGCCGAACGCGCTCAAGCGCAGCGGCACGATCACGTCGTACGACCCGCTCGTGATGCTGTCGGCGATCGCCGCGTGCACCGACCGCATCGGCTTGATCGCGACCGGCACGACGAGCTATGAAGATCCCTACCTGCTCGCGCGCCGCTTCGCGTCGCTCGATCACCTGAGCGGCGGCCGCGCGGGCTGGAACATCGTCACCACGGTGAACCCGGAGGCCGCGCTGAACTTCGGGCTGGAAACCGCGTTGCGTCACGCGGAGCGCTACGAGCGCGCCGAGGAGTTCTTCAAGGTCGTGACAGGGCTGTGGGACGGCTGGTCCGATCACGCGCTGGTGATGGACAAGGAGACGGGCGTGTTCTCCGATCTGGAGAAGATCCGGCCGCTCAACCACAAGGGCAGGTTCTTCTCGGTGAAGGGGCCGCTGAACATCGCGCGGCCGGTGCAGGGCTGGCCGGTGATCGCGCTGGCCGGTGCGTCGGAGGAGGCGCGCGACATGGCCGCGCGGTCGGCCGATCTGGTGTTCGGCAACGCACGCAGCATCGAGACCGGGCGCGCCTTCTATCGCGATGTGAAGTCGCGCGCGGTGGCGGCCGGGCGCAATCCCGAGCACCTGAAGATCCTGCCGGCCAACCAGGTGTACGTCGGCCGCACGCGTGCCGAGGCGCTCGCGAAGAAGCGCCACATGGACGATCTCGTGCACGTCGACAGCAACCTCCCGAACCTGTCGATCCGGCTCGGCGTCGATTGCTCGAAGTTCGATCCCGACAAGCCGCTACCCGATCTGCCGCATACCGAGCAAGGGCAGGGTAACCAGCGCGAATGGGTGGCGCTCGCGCGGCGCGAGGGGCTGACGGTGCGCGAGCTTGCGAAGCGCGCCGCGGAATCCGGCACCGGCGAGATGGTCGGCACCGCGAGCGAGATCGCCGACCAGATGGAGGAGTGGCTGATGACGCAGGCGTGCGACGGCTTCATCGTCGTGTTCTACACCGTGCCCGACGGCTACGACGACTTCGTGACGATGGTGGTGCCCGAACTGCAGCGGCGCGGGCTGTTCCGCACGCGCTACGAAGGCGCGACGCTGCGCGAGCACATCGGCCTGCCGCGGCCCAAGAGCCCGCTCGATTGAACGGCGCGCCGCCAGACATCGTTCCCGGAGACCGCGATGACCCATGATTCACCTCGACAGACGTGGATGACGACGCCATACCGTCGCCGGCTCTGCGTGCTGAGCGACGCCGCGCACCTGCCGCTGCTCGGCCACGGGCGGTGCGGCGTCGAGCGCGAGGCGCTGCGCGTGGATGCCGCCGGCCGGCTCGCGCTGACGCAGCATCCGCGCGCGCTCGGCGCGGCGCTCACGCATCCGTCGATCACGACCGACTACGCGGAGCCGCTGCTCGAGTTCGTGACGCCGCCGCAGCACGACGCGGCCGACGTGATCGAGCGGCTCGACGAGCTGCACCGCTTCGCCTGCCAGGCGATCGGCGACGAGCTGCTGTGGAGCCAGTCGATGCCGTGCCCGCTCGACGACGACCGCCGCATTCCGATCGCCTGGTACGGCACGTCGAACCCCGGCATCCTGAAGCACGTATACCGGCGCGGGCTGGCATTGCGCTACGGCAAGGCGATGCAGTGCATCGCCGGAATTCACTACAACTATTCGCTCGCCGATTCGCTGTGGCCGCTGCTGCGCGAGGTGCGCGACGGGTGCGCGCCGGCCGACCGCGACACGCGCTCGACCGGCTATCTCGCGCTGATCCGCAATTTCCATCGCTACGGCTGGCTGCTGCTCTACCTGTTCGGCGCGTCGCCTGCGCTGTGCTCGGGCTTCGTCGCCGGCGACCGGCACGGGCTCGAGGCGTTCGACGCGGCCACGCTGTACCTGCCCTACGCGACCAGCCTGCGCATGAGCGACCTCGGCTACCAGAACCGCGTGCAGGAGGCGGTCGCGCCGTGCCTGAACGACCTCGACGCCTATCTGGAGGGGCTCGCGCGCGCAGTCGCGCAGCCCTGTCCTGAATATCAGGCCGTCGGCGCGAAGCGCGACGGCGAGTGGCTGCAACTCAACACGCATCTGCTGCAGATGGAGAACGAATTCTATTCGTCGATTTGTCCCAAGCGCACGATGCGCAGCGGCGAGCGGCTGCTCGACGCGCTGCGCAGCGGCGGCATCGAATACGTGGAAGTGCGCAGCCTCGATATCGATCCGTTCGCGCCGCATGGCGTCGCGGAGGCGACGCTGCGCTTCGTCGACGCGTTCCTGCTGTTCTGCGCGCTCGACAACAGCCCGTGCCTCGCCGCCGGGGAGTCTGACATCTGCAGGCGCAACTTCGCGGCGGTCGCGCGGGAAGGGCGGCGCCCGGGGCTGACGCTGCAATGCGGCGAGCAGCGCGTCGCACTGCGCAGCTGGGCCCGGGAGCTGCTCGCGCGCATACACGAGGCCGCCTGCGTGCTGGACCAGCAGCGCGGCCACACGCTTGCGACCGCCGCGCTCGACGCGCAGCGCGCCAAGCTCGACGATCCCCAGGCGACGCCGTCGGCACGGGTGCTGGAGGAGCTGCGCAGCTTGCGCAACGAACCGCGCGGTGCCTGCTTCGCGTTCGGGATGCGGCAGTCGCTCGCCCACACCGAGGCGTTTCGCGCGCGGCCGCTGCCGGCGCAGGTGCAGGCCCGCTTCGAGGCGGCCGCCGCCGAATCGCTGCGCCGGCAGGCCGAGCTGGAGCGCACCCAGATCGGCAACTTCGACGCGTTTCTCGCCGCGTACCAGGCGGGAACGCTGAACCAGGAATGGGGCGAGCCCAGTCACGACGCACTGACGCGGCAGCCGCCGCATGCAACCGATCTCACGGAGGATAGATGAGCAGTATCGCGGAATTGAAAACCGAGCGCGGCTTCTCGATGCGCGCAGCGGGCGCGGGCGCGCTGGCGTCGTTCGTCGGCTTCGCCTCGACATTCACGCTGATCGTGAACGCGCTGACCAACGTCGGCGCCACGCGCGCGCAGGCCGCGTCGGGCCTGATGGCCGTCTCGATCGTGATGGGGCTGGCCGGCATCGTGCTCAGCTACCGCACCCGGATGCCGGTCAGCGTCGCGTGGTCGACGCCGGGCGCCGCGCTGCTGCTCGGCCTGGGCGCGGTGAAGGGCGGCTATCCGGCCGCGGTCGGCGCGCTCGTGCTGACCGGCGTGCTGCTCACGCTGGCCGGGCTGTGGAGGCCGCTCGGCCGCGCGATCTCGAAGATTCCGCTGCCGATCGCCAACGCGATGCTCGCGGGGATCATCCTGAACCTCTGCGTCGCGCCGGTGCATGCCATCGCCCGCTATCCGCTTTACGTCGCGCCGATCCTGCTGGTCTGGGTCGTGATGATGCGGATTCGCAAGATCCTCGCGGTGCCATGCGCGGCCGTGGCGACGCTGGTGGTGATCGCGTTCATCGCGCACACCGGCAGCGTCGGCGCGGCCAGCATTCTGCCGCATCTCGCGCTGGTCGGGCCGGTGTTCTCGGCGTCGACCATGGTGAGCGTCGCGGTGCCGCTGTTCATCGTGACGATGGCGTCGCAGAACATCCCGGGCGTCGCGGTGCTCAACGTCAACGGCTACCGGCCCGAGGCGTCGCGGCTGTTTACCGCCACCGGGCTGTGCAGCCTGATCGCCGCGCCGTTCGGCGGTCCGCCGATCGGGCTGGCCGCGATCACCGCCGCGCTGTGCGCGGGCGAGGAGGCCGGCCCCGACCAGGCGCGGCGCTACTGGGCCGGCATCGTCTGCGGCGCCGCCTACATCGTGTACGGGCTGGCGGCCAGCGCCGCGACGCTGTTCATCGCGGTCGCGCCGCCGATCATCATCGAAGCCGTCGCCGGTCTCGCGCTGATGAACGCGCTGGGCGGCGCGCTGCTCAATTCGTTCGCCGACAAGGACGCGCGTGAAGCGGCAATCCTCACCTTCCTCGTGACCATGGCCGGCCATGCGTTCCTCGGCATCGGCGGCGCGTTCTGGGGGCTGCTGACCGGCGTCGGGCTCACCTTCCTGCTGCGCCGCGCGCCGGCCGCGTGAGGCCGGCCGGCGATGCGGTCCGCAGCAGTCCTGTAGTCACCTTCGAAACCAACGGAGACAACATGCAGCACACCATTGAGAAAATCACCGCGACGCCGGTGTTCGCGCACGGCAACGCGGAGATCGCCGGCGTCCGTTTTTCCGGCAAGCTGTCGGGCGTGATCGTCGAGATCGAGACCTCGCAGGGCGTCACGGGCCACGGCTTCACGGCGATCACCGACGAGGCCGTCGTCGCCGCCGCGATCGACCACGTCGCGGCGCCGAACCTGATCGGGATGGACCTCATGGCGCGTGAGCGCATTCTCGACAAGCTGGTCTGGCTGCTGTGCCCGCGCGGGCAGACCGGTTACGCGGGCCATGTGATCTCCGCGATCGACATCGCGGTCTGGGACGCGATCGGCAAGATCGCCGGCCTGCCGGTGTGGAAGATGCTCGGCGGTGCGCGCCCGGTGGTGCCGCTCTACACGACCTTCGGCTTCGCGTCGGTCGAGCGCGCGGAGCTCGTGCAGGCGGCGCGCGCGCTCGTCGCCTCGGGGCAGCGCCGCATCAAGATGATCGTCGGCTATCACGCGCTCGCGCGCCGCAACGAAGGAAGGCCGCTCGAGCAGGTGGTCGCGGATGACGTGGCACGCGTGCGCGCCGTGCGCGACGCGGTGGGCGACGCCGCCGAGATCTACATCGACGCGAATTGCGGGCTCGATCACTACCACGCGTTGCGGCTTGCCGAGCGCGTCGCCGATTGCGACATCGGCTTCTTCGAGGAGCCGATCGCGGACAACGACCCCGCCAAGCTTGCCGACCTGAGAAAGCGCGGCGGCATTCCCATCGCCACCGGCCAGAGCGAGGGGCAATTGTTCCGGTTCCGCGATTTCCTCGTGAACGATGCGGTCGACATCCTGCAGCCGAACGTGTGCGTGTGCGGCGGCTTCTCGGTGGCGACGCGCGCGGCCGCGCTCGCGCAGGCGTTCGGCGTGCCGATCGACAACGGCGGCACCTTCCCGTTCCACAACATGCACCTGCACGGCGGGCTCGCGAACGGCGGCTCGGTCGAGTGGCACGTGGTGGCGGTCGACATCTGCCGGAACCTGTTCGCCGGCCTGCCGGCCGAGCAGGACGGAACGCTGGCGCTGCCCGATGCGCCAGGGCTCGGCTTCGGAATCAACCGAGACGGCGTGCGCGAGTTCTCGTCCGGCCCCGGATCGCAGGGTCACGGCAAGGCCTGAGCGTGCGCCGGCGCGCCGGCAAGCACGCGGCGCGGGCCGCGTGCGGCCATCCCCGTCTGCGGCGGTCCGCACGATTCGCGCGCGTGCCGCGCCATGGGCCGCGGCCCCGCGACCAAACCGGCGCCTGGCTCGCTTGCGCCTGCATTACCTGGACGTCAGGGTTTGCACGATATTGATAAAACTGGTCAACACATGTCCGGTGTCGGCTTTTCGCCATGCCAAGCCGGTTTCGACGATGAACGGTTCGTGTGCGATCGGGCGGTAGATGACGCCCGTGCGTCGCAAGTTTCGCAGTGATTGCGGAACCACGGCCACACCGATGCCGGCGGAAACGAGGCTGACGATCGTCTGCATCTGGATCGCTTCTTGGCCAATCCGCGGAACCACGCCCGCAACGCGGTAGCATTCCATGATCGAATCGTAAAAATTTGGCGCAAGGCGCCGCGGGAAAATCACGAGCGGGAGCTCGGCAACTTCTGCCAGATGAATCGGCACGTCCTCGGCCGCATCCGATTCGGCGGCCGGTATCGCGAGCACCAACGGCTCCCTGAGGACCGGCAGGTACGACAGCTCCGAAGAGTAGCGGGGCGGCACTGGCGGGACGATCAATCCCGCGTCGATCTGGCCGGCCACCAGCGCGTCGATTTGCACATCGCTGGTGGCCTCGGTGAGGTGCAACCGCACCAGCGGATAGCGCGCGCCGAACTCGCGTAGCAGCAATGGGAGCAGGCCATAGTCGGCAATTGACACAAACGCCAGCGACAGGCTCCCGCTCTCGCCCCGCGCGAGACTCTGCGCCAGCGGGGGAAGCGCCTCGGCCGCGCTCAGTAGCTTACGGACCTCGGGGAGCAATGCTTCGCCGACCGCAGTGAGCGTGACCGTGCGGTTCGTGCGGGCAAACAACATGACGCCGAGCTCGCGCTCCAGCGAGCGAATCGCCTGTGAGAGAGGGGGCTGAGTCATGGACAGGCGCACGGCGGCTCGACCGAAATGCCGCTCCTCGGCGACAGCGACGAAGTAGTACCACTGGCGCAGATCGGGGACGAAGTTGTGCATTTTTTGAAATACGTCTGAAGGCGATGAGAAAATGATTGGACAGGCGGCGGTCGTGCATTTGACGTGGCCGCGCTGGTTCGGACGCGGCTCCGGGACGAACCCTTCGGCCGCGTTTGCGGCGAGCGTTCGGCAGCGCTTGGCCACCCCGCTGGTCCGTCCTCAAACCCGAATGTGCGGCTCGCCTTGCCTGCCGCGGCAAATTCGGCGCCGGTCCGGCCCGCTCGCCGGCGTTTCATCCCACCCGTTTCCTCTCCTCTTCGGGGTAGCGCAATCCAGTCCGGCTATTCCATGTGTCGACGCAAGACCGTTCGCTTCGATTCAGGCCAAACATTTTCCGAAGGCAGCAGGCAGCGACATCCCCGGTAGCCGCGTCGAGAAATGTGTTCTTCGGGTTTTGTCATGGTGAAGCCGGCTTGATCGATGGTGTGTCGATTGTCGGCGATTCACACGACGGCGTCCAATCAGCCCGTCCGCCGGCGCGCTCGCGCGCATCGCGGCGGCGCGCGTTGCCCCGCCCTTGCCCCGCTGTTCGACCGCAGGTCGCCGCTCGATTGAACGGGAGCGCCGGCGGCGGGTCGAATCCAGCTTTGCCGGTCGGTCAAGCGAATCATGGAACAGATTGAAACAAGTCGGCTAATTCTGAGAAATTTCGAGCAGCGCGACGCATTGGATCTATGGTCCTACTTGCGAGAGCCGCGGGCGAGCTGTTATCTGTCCATGAAGCTCGAGGATGAAAATGCGGCGAAGATCGAAGCAATCAGGCGCAGCAAAAGCGACGAATATATCGCGGTGTGCTTGAAGGCGCCCGACAAGCTCATCGGAGACCTGTTTTTCATGCAGGAAGACGACACCTTCTCGGTCGGTTGGAATTTCAATGCGGCCTTCTCGGGACGGGGGTTCGCCTTCGAAGCAGCGCATGCTCTTTTCGATTACCTGTTCGCCGCCAAGCAAGCCCGGCGCCTGTATGCCTACGTGGAAGAAGAAAACCTGGCGTCGCGGCGCCTGTGTGAACGACTGGGCATGCGCAAGGAAGGCGTCTTCATGGAGTTCATCTCCTTCAAGAACGACAGCAATGGCAACCCGGTTTTCGAAAACACCATGCAGTATGCGATTCTAAAAAAAGAATGGTCAAACAGTGAATGGCAAACGGGATCGTTCGACCGCTGAGGCGTTGGCCGGCAGATCAGGCCCCCGGCGAGCAGCCGGCTTTTGTCTGATGAAATCGATCTTCTGCCAGGTTTTTCCGTTCCCGCAGCCGCGGCTACCGTGCTCCGGAGCATGAAAGTCTTGTGGGAGCCCATTGCAGATGGGTTTCCAGGCCGCCTGGGGTGGCCCTTTTTTTGTCTACAGGTTTCGGGTTCGGCGTGTCCTCGCGCGGAGCAAGGCCCGGCGTCTGGCGGGCCGCGCAGCGCGCGCCAGGCCCGCTCGACAGGCCCTCAAGTTTTAACGAGCCATGCCGTAAAAATGCTTGCAAGCACCGCACCAAGCATCGCGGCTCCCGGCCCCGACCGACATGGGATGGCAACACGTCATTCGGGTTCTTCAGAGGGTTTGCGCAGTAGGCGTTATCGGCGGTTGCTGTTTTATTGCATAGGTCGAGTGATGAGTGGAAATTCCATTATCGATGTGATGTCGGAATAAGCACTCCACGATATTTTTTTCGATTTGTACATTGGGAAGGCAACATGCTCGGAATCAATACCAACGTCAACTCGCTGGTCGCTCAGCAAAACCTGAACGGCTCGCAGAGCGCCCTGTCGCAAGCCATCACGCGCCTGTCTTCGGGCAACCGCATCAACAGCGCCGCTGACGATGCCGCCGGCCTGGCGATCGCCACGCGCATGCAAACGCAGATCAACGGCCTGAACCAGGGCGTGCAGAACACCAACGACGCCGTCTCGCTGATCCAGACGACGTCGAGCCAGCTCTCGTCGCTGACGAGCAGCCTGCAGCGTATCAGCACGCTGGCGACCGAAGCGGCCACCGGCACGCTGTCGTCGAGCGACCAGGCCGCGGCCGAGAAGGAAGTGGCCCAGCAGATCCAGGAAGTGAACCGGATTGCTTCGCAAACGAACTTCAACGGCAAGAACCTGCTCGACGGTTCGGCCGGGATCCTCACCTTCCAGATCGGCGCGAACGTCGGCCAGACCGTCAGCCTGGACCTGAGCCAAAGCCTGTCGGCGGCGAAGATCGGCGGCGGCCTGGTGCAAGCGGGCACCAACGTCGGCTCGATCCAGAACCTGAGCCTCGACGCGAACGGCGCGGCCACCACGGCGGCACAACCGGCCATCACCTCGGTCAACGTGCTGTCGGACGGCAAGGGCGGCTTCTCGTTCACGGACCAGAACGGCCAGGCACTGAGCGCGACGGCAGTCGGCGCGATCTTCACGACGGGCACGGCAGCCGGCACGGGCACGGCGGTCACGAACCTGACGCTCGCCACCGCTGCCACCAGCGGCATGACGACGGCCCAGGCCAGCGCGGCGGCCAACATGATCTCGCAGATCAACGCGGTGAACGCGCCGCCGACCGTGTCGAACGTGGACATCAGCAACACGACGAGCGCCAACCAGGCCATCGTCTCGGTTGCCAACGCGCTGTCCACCATCAACAACCTGCAGGCCACGCTCGGCGCGACCCAGAACCGGCTGCAGGCCATCGGCCAAACGCAGCAGGCCAACTCGACGAACCTGTCGTCGGCGCAATCGCAGATCCAGAGCGCGGACTTCGCGCAGGAAACGGCGGCGCTGAGCAAGGCGCAGGTGCTGCAACAGGCCGGCATCTCGGTGCTGGCGCAAGCCAACTCGCTGCCGCAGCAGGTCCTGAAGCTGCTGCAGTAAGCGACGGGCGGGCCGGGCGAGGCCGGCCGCCGGCGCAGGCGTTGTCTCGGCCAGGATACGGACCGGCAATCGGTAACGATGCCGGTCCGTAACGTTTGCGGCCTGGCTGACTCGGTTCGGCGTCGCGAAATGAAGAAGTGCCGGCGGCCTTTGCTGATGCCGCCGTTTTCCCCGGCCGAAGCAGTCGATGCCCAGCGGCCATCGCCGGCCCCTGCACGCCGCGCCCAGGCCGTCTCGGCCACTTCGTCAAGGAGCCTGCTTCATGCCGTCTCCCTCCCGCCTGCTGTTTCTGCCCGGCGCATCGGGCGATACCGCGTTCTGGCAGCCGCTTGCGCAACGTCTCCAGCACGGCGCCGAGCGCGAGATCGTCGCGTATCCGGGCTTGGGTGCCGAGCCGCCCGATCCGTCGATCCGCAGCCTCGACGAACTGCTCGACCGCGTGCTGGCGCGCCTCGACCGGCCCAGCGCGCTGATCGCCCAGTCGATGGGCGGCGTGCTGGCACGCCCCGAACTCGTCACGCATCTGGTGCTCTGCGTGACCTCGGGCGGCATCGACGTCGAGGCGCTCGGCGCCGCCGATTGGCGTGCCGCGTTCCGGGCCGGCCATGCGTCGTTGCCCGAGTGGTTTCCCGCCTACCGCGGCGATCTGACGGGCCAACTGCCCGGCGTCATGCAGCCAACCTTGCTGATCTGGGGCGACCACGATCCGTTCAGCCCGCCCGCCATCGGCGAGCGGCTGCTCGGCCTGCTGCCCGACGCGCGCCTGCACGTGGTGCGCGGCGGGCGCCACGACCTCGCGAGCGTGCATGCGGCCGCACTCGCGCCGCTCGTCGAAGCGCATCTGCGGCACTGACGCGCCGCCGTCGGTTGCAGCGGGTCCGGTTATTGCGCCATCCACTGGCCGGCATGCATGCCCCCGCTGGATGCGTGCCGTACTTCACATCGGTCGGCGGATTTGTAGTTTTTGCAGGCGTGCGCCATGCCTGCGCAAGCGCTCTCGCCCGCAGTGAGTCCGCCGCGATCGATGCCGATTCGAGCACCGCCGGCGCTCCGCCGCGCCGCGCGCCGATCGGCTGTTATAGACCCCACAACCGGAAGTGGAGGAAGTGCATGGCCAAATCGAAAGCGACCCAGGATGCCGATGTCATCGGTCACGGCGGCGAGCTGCATCAGCAACACACGGGACGCGGCAAGCAGGATCCCGAAATTCTGACCACCAACTTCGGCGTCCCGATCTCCGACAACCAGAACAGCCTGCGCGCGGGCGAGCGCGGCCCGACGCTGCTCGAGGACTTCGTGCTGCGCGAGAAGATCTTCCACTTCGATCACGAGCGGATTCCGGAGCGCATCGTGCATGCGCGCGGCAGCGGCGCGCATGGCGTGTTCAAGTGCACGCGCGCGATTCCCGAGCTCACGCGCGCGAACCTGTTCCAGCAGGCGGGCCAGGAGACCGAGGTGTTCGTGCGCTTTTCGACGGTGGCGGGCGGTGCGGGCTCGGTGGACACGCCGCGCGACGTGCGCGGCTTCGCCGTGAAGTTCTACACGCGCGAGGGCAACTGGGACCTGGTGGGCAACAACATTCCGGTGTTCTTCATCCAGGACGCGATCAAGTTCCCGGACCTGATCCACAGCGTGAAGATGGAGGCCGATCGCGGCTACCCGCAGGCGGCCTCGGCGCACGACACGTTCTGGGACTTCGCGAGCCTGATGCCCGAGAGCACCCACATGCTGATGTGGGCGATGTCCGACCGCGCGATTCCGCGTTCGCTGCGCATGATGCAGGGCTTCGGCGTGCATACCTTCCGCTTCGTCAATGCGAAGGGCGAGGGGCGCTACGTGAAGTTCCACTGGACGCCGGTGCTCGGCGTGCAGTCCACCTGCTGGGACGAGGCCGTGAAGATCGCCGGCGCGGACCCCGACTATCATCGCCGCGACCTGTTCGAGGCGATCGAGGCGGGCGACTTCCCCGAGTGGGATCTCGGCATCCAGGTGTTCGACGAGGCGTGGGCCGCGCAGCAGCCCTACGACGTGCTCGACGCCACCAAGCTGATTCCCGAGGAGGAGATTCCGGTCGAGACGATCGGCCGGCTCACGCTCAACGCCAACGTGAAGAACTTCTTCGCCGAGACCGAGCAGGCCGCGTTCCTGCCGTCGAACGTGGTGCCCGGCATCGACTTCAGCAACGATCCGCTGCTGCAGGGGCGCCTGTTCAGCTACCTCGACACGCAGAAGTCGCGGCTGGGCACCACCAACTTCCACCAGATCCCGATCAACGCGCCGCGCTGCCCGTTCCACAACATGCAGCGCGACGGGATGATGCAGACCCAGGTGCCGGCCGGCCGCGCCAACTACGAGCCGAACTCGCTTGCCCACGCGGGCGAGGACGGCGGCCCGCGCGAGGCGCCGGCCGAGGGCTTCACCACCTTCCAGGCCAACGCCGAGCGCAATGATCCCGCGGCCAAGCTGCGCGTGCGTGCCGAGTTGTTCGCCGACCACTACAGCCAGGCCCGCCTGCTGTTCCGTTCGCTGGAGCCGATCGAGCAGGCGCATCTGGCCTCGGCGTTCGTGTTCGAGCTGTCGAAGGTGTCGCTGCAGCACGTGCGCTCGCGGATGGTCTCGCGGCTGCGCAACGTCGACGAATCGCTCGCGCAGCGCGTGGCCGACGGCCTAGCGATCGCGCTGCCCGACGCCGCGCCGCCGGCGCGCGAGCCGATCGACATGAAGCCGTCGCCGGCGCTGTCGATCGTCGCCAACGCCAAGCCCACGCTGCGCGGCCGCAAGGTGGGCATTCTGTTCGACGAGGGCTCGGACAAGGCCGCGATCGAGGCGCTGGTGGCGTCGATCGAGAAGGCCGGCGGGCGCGCCATGCTGATCGCACCGAAGGTGGGCGGGGTGCCGGTGCAGGGCGGCACGCTGACGGCGCACGGGCAGCTGGCCGGCTCGCCGTCGGTGCTGGTCGATGCCGTGGCGCTGGCGCTGACCGAGGACGCCGCGCGCAAGCTCGCGCAGGATGCGGCGGCGCTCTCGTTCGTGCTCGACGCGTTCGCCCACCTGAAGGCGATCGGCCACACGCCGGGCGCGCAGCCGCTGCTGGAGCGGGCCGGCATCCAGCCCGACGCGGGCGTGACCGATCTTGGCGAGGCCTTCGTGAAGGCGGCGGCCAGGCGCTTCTACGATCGTGAGCCGAAGCTGCGCGAACTGGCCTGACGAGCGGCGCGCGTGAACCAAAAAGCGGCGCCGGTGAAGGCCGGCGCCGCTTGTTTCCATGCTGTTTCAGGTCTGCTCCGCGCGGCGTCTGCCGCGCGGCGGCCTTACATGCCGACCTGGATCAGGCCCGGAATCGGCACGTCGGGATTGACGTCGGCGTCGTAGTCCACGCCCGCGATCTCGAAGCCGAACAGGCGCAGGAACTCGTGCTTGTAGCCGGCGAAGTCGGTCAGCTCGTAGAGGTTCTCGTTGGTGACGTGGCCCCACAGCGCCGCCACTTTGGCCTGCACTTCCGGGGCCAGCTCCTTGTAGTCGGCGCGCAGGCGGCCGTCCTCGTCGATGTGCGGGGTGGTGCCGTACAGGGTGTCGTGCAGCAGCCCGTACACCTGTTCGATGCAGCCCTCGTGGGTGCCGGTTTCCTTCATCACCTTGAACAGCAGCGACAGGTACAGCGGCATCATCGGGATCGCCGAGCTGGCCTGCGTGACCACCGCCTTCAGCACCGACACGCGTGCGTCGCCGCCGAGCGGCGCGAGCGACTCGCGCAGGCCGATCACGGTGCGGTCGAGGTCCTTCTTGGCCGCGCCGATCGAGCCGTTCCAGTAGATGTCGTGCGTGATCTGCTCGCCGAGATAGGTGAACGCCGTGGTCTTCGCGCCCTCGGCCAGCAGGCCGGCCTCGCGCAGCGCGTCCACCCACATCTTCCAGTCCTCGCCGCCCATCACGGCCACCGTGTTGTCGACTTCCTCCTGCGTGGCCGGCTCCAGCACCGTCTCGCGGATCACTTCGCGGTCGGTGTCGAGGCCGCGGAACTGCACCGTCTTGCCGATCGGCTTGAGCGTGGACTGATGCACCACGCCCGTCTTCGGATGCGTGCGGCGCGGCGAGGCCAGGCTGTAGACCACCAGATCCACCTGGCCGAGGTCGGCCTTGATGGTCTCGAGCGTGACGCGCTTCACTTCGTCGGAGAACGCGTCTCCATTGATCGTCCTCGCATAGCGGCCCTCGGCCTTGGCGAATTTCTCGAACGCCGCCGTGTTGTACCAGCCGGCCGTGCCCGGCTTGCTGTCGCTGCCGGCGCGCTCGAAGCACACGCCGAGCGTGTCCGCGCCCGAGGCGAACGCCGCCGAGATGCGCGCGGCAAGGCCGTAGCCCGTCGACGAGCCGATCACCAGCACCTTCTTCGGACCGTCGGCGATCGGGCCTTGCTTGACCACGTAGTCGATTTGTTCTTTGACGTTGGCTTCGCAGCCGACGGGGTGAGTGGTCACGCAGATGAAGCCACGCACGCGCGGTTTGATGATCATGAAAGCCTCTGAATGCGGGGAAGTCGTAGTTCGACGAACGTAAACGCCGTGCATTGTAATGGATGCCCCGCGCCGCCGCGCGCGATCGCGGCCGATTCATGCCACGCCGGGCCGGCCCGGCCCGGCCCGGCCGCGCCCGGCATGCCTCGACCCGTGCGCGAGGCCGCTGCGCGGCGCCCGGCCCGGGTCCGCGCGGCAGGCTCATTTCGTGATGCCGGTGTCCGGTGCGCCGCACTGGCGATCCGACGGAGGCTCGGGCGCGGCGCCGGACCGCTGCGCGGGGTCCGCGCCGGTGCCGCCCGCGAGCATCGCCGCGGCGATCGCATGGCGGCCCTGCGCGAGCAGGCCGGCGGCGGCGCCCTGCCGGTCGCGCGCCTCTTTGTTCTGGCTCAGCTTCGCCTTGCCTTCGAGCCGCGTGATCTCGATCTCGAGGCCGACGATCGCCGCGAGCAGCGGCTCCAGATAGTCGGCCGGCGCGTCGCCCATCTTCCACGGCACCGGCTGCGCGGCCTCGTGGGTGCGCGTGAGCCGGGCCACCACGCCGCGCACGTAGCGCGTGTCGTCGCGCACCGTGAGGCGGCCGTGGGCGTGGACCACCGCGTAGTTCCAGGTGGGCACCTGGCGATGCGTCTCGTGCTTGCTCGGATACCAGTTCGGCGAGACGTAGGCGTCCAGCGCACGGAAGATCACCAGCACCGGGTCGCCGTCGCGCAACTGCTGCCAGACCGGGTTGGCGCGTGCCACGTGCGCGTGCAGCACGCCGTGCGGGCCGGCCTGCGGGTCGAGGTGGAACGGCAGGTGGTTGGCGTCGAGCCCCTGCGGGCCGTGCGTGACGAGCGCGCCGAACGGATGCGCGGCGATCAGCGCGTGCAATGCCTCGGGGCGCGCTTCGGTGAAATGGGCGGGCAGGTACATGGCGGCTCCGGTGAGGAAAGGGGCGGTGGCGCGGTTGAGCGTGGCTGCATTCTGCGTCGTGTCTGGCTTATGATGAAGGGCCAGTTTTTTGATATTTCAGCAGGCCAGAATCGATGGCACGCACCGCCAAGACGCCGGAAATCCCGTCGCTCGGCCCGCTCGACCGCGCGGCGGGCCAGTTGAGCCGCCAGCTCGCGCAGCGCCTGCGCGAGGCGATCGGGCGCGGCGAGCTGCGCGCCGGCGAAGCGCTGCCCGCCACGCGGCCGCTGGCGGCCGCGCTCGGCGTGGCGCGCGGGACCGTGACCGAGGCGTTCGAGCAGCTGATCGCCGAAGGTTTTCTGGTGGCGCGCGGGCGCACCGGCACCTGGGTGGCGGCGGCCGTGACGCCGGCCGGGAGCGCCGCCCCCGGCGGGCCGCCGGGCGCCGGCGTGCGGCAGGCCGGGGCGGTGCCGCGCGCGGCCGCTGGCGAGCCGCCGGTTCATGCCGCAGGGCGGGCGGCGGTCGGCGGCCGGGCTTCGCCGTCGGTGTCGCCCGTGCCGCTTTCGCCGGGTGGGCTGCCTGCGCGCGGCGAGCCGGCGAGGCCCGCGCGCCTGCCCGGGCCGGCCGCCGCGTTCGCGGCGATCGCCGCCGATTTCGAGCCGCTGCCGCCGGTGCCGTTTGCGGTCTCGGTGCCGGGCGGCCCGACGCTGCCCGGCGCCGCCTGGCGGCGGCTCGGCAACCGCCTGCGCGCGCGCGGCGCCGCGGTGCCGTCCGGTTATGGCGATCCGCGCGGGGTGGCCGCGCTGCGCGAGGCGATCGCCGGCTACGTGCGCCGCTCGCGCTCGGTGCGCTGCGACGCCGAGCAGGTGATCGTGACGAGCGGCACCCAGCAGGGGCTGTTTCTCGCGAGTCAGGTGCTGCTCGGTGCTGGCGATTGCGTCTGGGCGGAGAACCCCGCCTATCGCGGCATCACGGCGATCCTGGAGAGCACCGGCCGGCGCGCCGCGCTGGTGCGCGTGCCGGTGGACGCCGAGGGGCTCGACGTCGAGGCCGGCCTGCGCCTCGCCCCCCATGCGCGCGCGGCCTTCGTCACGCCTTCGCACCAATATCCGCTCGGCATGCCGCTGAGCGTGGCGCGGCGCGCGGCGCTCCTCGACTGGGCGCGGGCCGCCGACGCGTGGATCGTCGAGGACGATTACGACAGCGAACTGCGCTACGCCGGACATCCGTTCCCGGCCATGCAGGGGCTCGACCCGCAGCGCGTCGTCTATCTCGGCACCTTCAGCAAGATCCTGTTCCCGTCGCTGCGGCTTGGCTATGCGATCGTGCCCGCCGCGCTGGCGGCCGCGTTTCGCGGCGCGCGCGTGCTGATGGACCGCCATGCGCCCGAGGCCGAGCAGCACGTGCTGGCCGCCTTCATCACCGAGGGCCATCTCGATCGTCACATCCGGCGCGTGCGTGGCGTCTACGCGGCGCGCCGCGCGCGCTTGATCGCGACGCTCGACGCGGCGCTGCCGCCCGCGCTGGCATGGCGCGGGCCGAGCGACCAGGGCATGCATCTGGTGCTGTGGCTCGCGCCCGGCTGCGACGACCGGCGCGTGGCGGCGCTGGCGCGCGAGGCCGGCGTGGCGGTGCGGCCCGTGTCGCCGATGTACGGGCCCGGCACCGCGCGCCCCGGGCTGGTGCTCGGCTTCGGCGGTTTCGACGAGGCGCGCATGGAGGCGGCGGCGCGGCGGCTCGCGGCGGTGATCGGGCAGGCGGCGCGGGAGTTCGGCCGCGGCTGAGGCCCGGCCGCCGGCGCCGGCGGCGTGTGCGGCCGGGCCGGGGCCGGCTTGGCGGGCCACGGCGCCGGCTGGCCGGCTGCTGGCCGCGCCCGACGTGGCCCGACGCGAATGGACTGCGCTGTTGCCGCGCGGGCCGGGCCGCGCGCGGCCTTCACTCGCCGGCCGGCTGGCGCCGGCCGAACACCGGCAGCCGCCAGCCGAAGTAGAGCGACGACAGGCGGATCGCCACGCATGCGCCGATCGCGAGCCAGGGCGCGAGCACCGGCAGCCAGTTGGTGCGCAGCGAGACGACTTCCACCGTGGCGCCGAAGAGCGCGGCCAGCGCGTAGATCTCGCGCTGCAGGATGGCCGGCACGCGCGAGAGCAGCACGTCGCGGATCACGCCGCCGCCCACCGCGCTGAACATGCCGAGCAGGATCGCCACCTCGGCGCTGCCGCTGTAGGCGAGCGCCTTCTGCGCGCCCGACACGGCGAACAGGCCGAGCCCGATCGCATCGAACAGCAGCACCGGGTAGCGCAGCCGGCGCACTTTCTGATAGGCGGCAACGGTCAGCGCGGCCGCGCCGAGCGAGACCGCCAGATAGCTCCAGTTCGCGAGGCCCGCCGGCGGCACGGCGCCGATGCAGACATCGCGCACGATGCCGCCGCCGCACGCCACGATGAAGGTGACGAACACCACGCCGAACAGGTCGAGCCGGCGCTGGCGCGCGGCCACCGCGCCGCTGATCGCGAACGCGAACGTGCCCGTCAGGTCGAGCACGGCGTAGGCGACGTGGCCGTTCATGCGCGCGCGGCCCTCGGCGCCGCTGCCGGGTGGGCGCAGGCGGGCCGGGTGGGCCGAGTGGGCCGGGTGGGCCGGGTGGGCGGGCGGAGACGGGAGGGCAGGGCAGGCGGGAACATCTCGGCGAGCAGATGGGGAGCGAGGTAACGATGATAGGCAGATGTCCGAAAACTGCAACCGCAACCTCGTCGTGCGATGCGGCCGGGCAAACGGCGGCACCCCGCCTTAGGCCGCGAGTCGCGGCGAGGCAACGGTGGCGCCGGGCGGCCGCGCCGGCGCGGCCATGCGCTGGACGTGCCGAAGCCCCGAAGCGCGGGCCGCCCCGCGCCGGGCCGTCACGCTTGCCGCATCGCCTGCCGGAATGCGGTGGGCGCCACGCCGTGCGCATCGCGGAACCGGTGGCTGAAATGCGCGGCGTTCGCGTAGCCGCATTGCGCGGCCACCTGCGCGAGCGGCAGCGCCGTGCCGCGCAGCAGCGCGCGGGCGCGTGCCAGCCGCTGCTCGGCGATCCAGGCGTGCGGCGGGCTGCCGAACGAAATGCGGAACATCCGCGAGAAATGGTATTCGGACAGCGCCGCGAGATCGGCGAGCTCGCCGAGCGTGATCGGCTGCGCGAGCCGCGTCTCGATGTAGTCGCGCAGGCGCCGCCGCACCGCGGGCGAGAGGCCGCCGGTGCGCGGCAGGCCGGCGCGCAGGGCGCTCTGGCCGCGCATCAGCAGGCTCAGCACGTCGTGGGCGGTCTCGTTCGCGCGCAGCCGGCCGTCCACGTCGTCCCACGATTCCAGCAGCAGCGAGCGGCACAGCTCGGCGATGCGCGGGTCCTCGAAATAGGTGCGATCGGCCAGGCCCATCTCGCGCGGCTCGCGGTCGAGCTCGCGCACGGCGCGCCGCGAGAAGTGCTCGGGCAGGAAGTACAGATGCAGGAAGTGCATCTCGCCGCGCACCCACCAGCGCGATTCGTGGTCGCCCGGCAGCGCGCAGAGCCGGCTCGGCGCGCCGTAGCGCCCCGGCAGCTTCTGCCGCTCGGTGCGGTAGCCGCCCGCGAGGTAGCACGACAGCGTGTGGTGGCCCGGCTGCTCGTAGGCCGTTTCGGCGACCTCGGTGGCGCGCGTCCATTCGGCGACCGCGAGATGGTCGCCGAGCCATGCAAAGCGGTGCAGCTGCGCGTCCGCCTTGGCGAGCGTGCGGCACACCGACTGCATGCCGAACGGCAGGTCGGCCGCGTTCGCGAGTTCGGCGGCGGTGGCGGGCGGCGTGAGGAGGATCGGCGGCGTGGCGCTGGCGGGTTTCATTGGCGCAGTATAGGGGCGCGCGCGCGAGCCGGCCCGGCTGATTTCATCAAGACCGCAATTCCGGACAAGCGCGGCGGCGCGCAGCCCGGCACAGTGCAGGCTGGGAAGCGCCCGGCGCATTCCCGTTCCCGCCACCGCTACTGCCGCGCTACTCATGAATCTTCTGCTTTATGCCGTCACGGTGCTGATCTGGGGCACCACATGGCTCGCCATCAAATGGCAACTCGACGGCGTGCCGCCGTCCGTGTCGATCGCCTGGCGCTTCTGGATCGCCGCCGCCGTGCTGTTCGCCATCCTGCGCCTGCTGCGCCGGCCGATCCGGCCGCCTCGCGAGGCCTGGCGTTTCCTCGTCGCGCAGGGCGTCGCGCTGTTCTGCCTGAACTTTCTGTGCTTCTACTATGCCGAGCAGGTGGTGCCGAGCGGGCTGGTGGCCGTGGTGTTTTCGATCGCGCCGCTGCTGAACGCGATCAACGGCCGGATCTTCCTCGGCCGCCCGCTGCAGCCCACCGCGATCGCCGGCGCGCTGCTGGGGCTGATGGGGATCGGCTGCCTGTTCTATCAGCAGATGGCCGGCCATCTCGGCGACGCGGCCACTTGGCGCGGCCTCGTGATCGCGCTGGGCGGCACGCTGTGCTTTTCCGCCGGCAGCCTGCTGTCGAGCCGGATGCAGGCGATGGGGCTGCACCCGCTCACCACCAACGGCTGGGCGATGCTGATCGGCGCCTCGGTGCTCACGCTCGGCTCGGTCGCGGCCGGGCTGCCGCTCATGCCCGGGACGACGCCGCGCTACCTCGGGGCGCTCGCCTATCTGGCGGTGCCGGGCTCCGTGATCGGTTTCACGTCGTACCTGATGCTGGTGGGGCGGATCGGGCCGGAGCGCGCCGCCTACTGCACGGTGCTGTTTCCGTTCGTGGCGCTGACGGTGTCGACCCTCTTCGAAGGCTATCGCTGGTCGCCGCTCGCGGCGCTCGGGCTCGTGCTGGTGGTGGCGGGCAATCTGGTGGCGTTCGATCTGACGCGGCGCGGGTTGGTGCGGCGGCGCTGCGCGGCGTGAGTGCTTGCCTGATCCGGCGCGGATCGCGGCCGGCGGGATCGGCCTTGCCGCGGCTGCTCCGGCGGGGCCGAGCGCCGTCGCTTCGCAAGCCCCGATGCCGCCGTGCTCGACCGCCCGGCGGCGGACACCTTCACCCCGCGCCGGTGCAGCCCGCGGCGGCGCGCGGCGCACCCGGCCGGCAGCGCCGCATCGCCGCGAAGAAGGCGTCCACCAGCCGGCTGTCGCGCCGCTCGCGCAGGCAGCACACATGGATGTGCGTGCTGACGGGGTCCCCCTCGATCCGCACCGGCCGCAGCCGCGCCTCGTCCGGCACGTACTCCGACAGCGACACGGTGCCCACTCCCAGCCCGCGTGCCACCGCCTCGCGCAAGGCCTCGCGGCTGCCGATCTCCATCGCCACGCGCGGCGTCGCACCGAGCCTGGCGAGCGCATCCTCGAGCGCGCGGCGCGTGGTGGAGCCGGGCTCGCGCATCAGCAGCGGCGTGCTGGCGAGTTCCGCAAGCGAGATCGTGCCGCGCGTCGCGAACGGATGGGCCACGCCCACGAACGCGATCACCGGATAGCTCGCGTAGGGCGCCATCTCGTAGCGTGCGTCGCCGAACGAGCGCGCGATCACGCCGACTTCGCAGGCATAGTCGTCGAGGTCGTTCAGCACGCTCTCCGAGTTGCCGAGCGTGACGGCCAGTTGCAGGCGCGGATGCGCGGCATGGAACGCCTCGATGATCTCGGTCACGTGGAACGGGCTCACGGCGCCGATCCGCAGCATGCCGCGCGTGAGTTCGCCGCTGTCGTGCAGCAGCGAGCGCGCGTCGTGCTCGAGGCCGTGGATCTGCCGCGCGAGCGGCAGGAAGTCGAGCCCGACGGCGGACAGCTCCACGCGCCGGCCGCGCCGGTGGAACAGCTGCACGCCATGTTCCTGTTCGAGCCCCTGAATCTGCGAGGTGACGGTGGTCTGGCTGATCGCGAGCGCGCGGGCCGCGGCGGTGAAGCCGCCGTGCTGGACCACGGCGAGGAAGGCGCGAATCTGCGTCAGGGTCATCGAACGCGGCCGATCGGTTTTTTCGTTGAACAAAGCGGTTTTCACCGGGTATTTCGATCATGGACCGGTCATGTTGCAAATTTATGCTGCCGTCCGTGATCCACCGTTTCCCGGAGCCGAGCATGCCGCAACGATCCGCCCGCCTGGGCGCGTGCCCCCCACCGCGCCCGAGCCGCGCCTATCGCGGCCCGGTCACCACCGCGATCTTCGACTGGGCCGGCACGGTGCTCGATTTCGGCTGCCTCGCGCCGGTCCGGGCGTTTCGCGAGGTGTTCGAGGCGGCCGGCGTGCCGATCAGCGAGGCCGAGGCGCGCGCGCCGATGGGCGCCGCCAAGCGCGAGCACATCGAGCGGATCCTCGCGGACGCCGCCGTGCAGGCGCGCTGGCGCGCCGCACGCGGCGCGGCCCCGACCGATGCCGACGTCGGCGCGCTCTACGCCGCGTTCCTGAGCGCCGACGAGCGCAACCTCGAGCGCTACAGCGACCTGATCCCAGGCGCGCTCGACACGGTCGCGAGGCTGCGCGCGCACGGCATCCGAATCGGCAGCACCACGGGCTATCCGCGCGAGGTCATGAACCGCCTCGCGCCGCTGGCGGCACGCCTCGGTTATCGCCCCGACCACTGCTGCACGGTCAGCGACGTCGCGCGCGGCCGCCCGTTCCCGGACATGTGCCTGGCCAACGCGCTCGCGCTTGGCGCGCCCGACGTGCGCGGCTGCGTGGTGGTGGACGATAGCCCGAGCGGTCTCGCGTCGGGTCTCGCGGCCGGCATGTGGGCGGTGGGCGTGGCGGCGAGCGGCAACGAGGTGGGGCTCTCGCTGGCCGACTGGCACGCGCTCGACGCCGACGCCCGCGCCGTGCGCGTCGGCCCGGCGCGCGAGCGTCTCGAGCAGGCGGGCGCGCACTACGTGATCGACAGCATCGCCGACCTGCCGGGCGTGATCGCCGCGATCGGCGAGCGCCTCGCCGCCGAAGCGCCGGCATGAGCGGCGCGGCCGGCCGGCGCTTCCACACCGGTTCGGCCGACGCCGCCGGCCGGACGCCGCGTGCGGCGACGCTGCCGTGAGGCGCGCGGGCGGCCGCGAAGCGGCACGCCCCATGTGGAGGAGGACGGGCGGCCCGACGGCGGGCCCGGCGGCACCACGCGAGGTCTCGCGCCCTGCCTGTCGTGGCGGCAGGCGGTCAGCGCCGTGCCGGCTTCAGCCCTTCGCGCAGGCCTGGAACGCCTGGTCGAGATCGGCGATCAGGTCGTCGCCGTGTTCGAGGCCGATCGAGACGCGGATCAGCCCTTCCGATACGCCGTCCCGCTCGCGCTGCGCGGCCGATACGCCCGAGTGGGTGGTCGAGGCGGGATGGCAGATCAGCGATTCCGAGCCGCCCAGGCTGACCGCCGACTTGAACAGGTGCAAGGCGTTGATGAAGCGAAACGCCTGCGCGCGCCCGCCGTTCAGCACGAACGCGAAGGTCGAGCCGGCCCCCGTGCAATGGCGCCGGTACACGGCCTGATACGCGTCGTCGGCGATGCATTCGGGATGGAACACCTGCACCTTCTGGTGCGGGTTGCCGGCTAGCCAGCGTGCCACCTGGCTGGCCGTGCGCGTGGCCTGGGTCATGCGCAGCACGACCGTTTCCATCGAGCGCAGCAGCATCCACGACGAATGCGGATCGAGCTGCGAGCCGAACGCGCTGCGAATCGAGCGCACCTTCGTCATCAGCGCGCGCCTGCCCGTCACGCCGCCCGCCACCAGGTCGCTGTGGCCGCCCACGTATTTCGTCAGCGAATAGATCGACAGGTCGACACCGTGCGCGGCCGGCTTCTGGAAGATCGGCCCGAGCAGCGTGTTGTCGCAGACCGAGATCGGACGATAGCCGTGGCGCTGCTCGAACGCATCGATTTCGGCCACCATGCCTTCGAGGTCGATCAGCGAATTGGTGGGGTTCGCCGGCGTCTCGACGTAGACGAGACGCACCGGGCCCTTTTGCGCGGCCGCCTCGAGCGCGTCGCGGATCGAGGCCGGCGCGAGGCCTTTCTGGATCGCGTGCGAGCCGATCCCCCAGTCGGGGAAGATCTTCGAGATCAGCGTCTCGGTGCCGCCGTAGAGCGGCACCGACTGGACGAGCTGGTCGCCGGGGCGCAGGAATGCGAGGAACACCGTGGAGATCGCCGACATGCCGCTGGAGGTGACGACCGCCGCCTCCGAGCCGTCGAGCAGCGCGAGCCGGTCCTCGACGATTTCCAGGTTCGGGTGATTGAAGCGGCTGTAGACCAGGCCGGCCGCCTCGCCCTCGGGCAGCGGCTTGCGGCCCGACACGATGTCGAAGAACTCGGCGCCGTCCTCGGCCGACTTGAACGCGAAGGTGGAGGTGAGGAACACCGGCGGCTTGACCGCGCCCTCGGAGAGGAACGGATCGTAGCCGTAGGACATCATCTGCGTTTCGGGGTGCAGCGGGCGACCGTTCAAATCCTTCTTGTGATAGCTGGAATACGCCATGTTTGTCTCCTCGACCTTGAATGATGGGAGCGCCGGCACGCGCGCGCGGATGCGCGGCGGCTTCGTGCGACGGCAGCATCGCCAGTCAGTGTAGAGTTGCCCGGCCAGAATATTCGTTCCTTTTCGTTCCGGCAAATCCTATAATTTAGAACGATCTTTCCCGTCAGGCCCCCCGATGAAGAAAGCCAGTCCGCGCGTCGAGATCGACGCGACCGATATGAAAATCCTGCAGATCGTGCAGGACAAGGGCAGGCTCAGCAACGCCGAGCTGGCCGAGCAGGTTTCCCTGTCGCCCTCGCCGTGCTGGAAGCGCCTGCGGCGGCTTGAATCGAGCGGCGTGATCCGCGGCTACCGGGCCGAGCTCGACCGGCACGTGCTCGGTTTCAACGTCGTCGCGTTCGTCAGCATCTCGCTCGACAGTCACACGCAGAAAGTGTGCCGCGCCTTCGAGGCCGGCGTGATGGCGATGTCCGAGGTGGTGGCCTGCCACAACACCACGGGCGCGCACGACTACCTGCTGCAGATCCTCGTCGAGGACTTCGAGCGCTATTCCGAGTTCGTGCTGGACCGCCTGCGCACGCTGCCCGGCGTGAAGGAGATGCTGAGCACGGTGTCGATGCGCGAGCTGAAATCGTCGAGCAAGCTCGCGCTGCGCTAGGCGGCGCGTTCGTTGCTACTGCGGTAATGATGCGATCACGGCGGCCGGCGCCTTGCCAGGGGCGCTGCGCGCCGCGGTCGCTTGCTCAGCCCGGTCGAGACGCTGCAGGCAGGCGGGCGTCGTCCAGGCGCAGCGTCCAGCCTCGCGGCGAGCGCGTCAGCCCGATACGCGTGAGCGGTGCGATATCGATCCGCAGCATCGCCTCGGGCGCCGTGCCGAGCGCATGCGCGAGCGCGGCGCGCAGCACGGCCGCATGCGTGACGGCGACGATCGCGGCCGCCTGAGGCGGCAACGCGTCGAGCCACGCGCCGACGCGCCGCAGCACGTCCACGAACGATTCGCCGCCGTGCGGCGCGGCGGCGGGGTCGTCGATCCAGGCTTCCAGCTGTTCCGGCTCGTCCTGCGCGATCGCGACGAGGCGGCGGCCGCGCCAGCGGCCGGCGTGCAGGTCGGCGAGCGCGGGCTCGAGCGCCGTCACGCCCAGACCGAGCGCCTCGGCCGTCTGCCGCGCGCGCCGCGCGGGAGCGCTCAGGATGGTGGCGTCGCGCGGCCAGTGCCAGTGCGCGGCCGCCTGGGCCGAGTCGGCCAGGCCGCGTGCGTCGAGCGGTTCGTCGGCGGGGAAGATGCCGGCACGCAGTTCGGCCGTGGCGGCATGGGCGATCAGATGGATGGTGAGGGGCATGAGGGGATTCTACCGGCTGCGCGCGGCCGGCCTGCATCAGGCGCGACGGCGCCCTCCGGCCGCGATGCCCGCGAGGCCCGCGCGAGCCGGCGCCTGGCGGCGGCCGGCTCCTTTTCACGGTGCGCCGCCAATCGCGGCAGCGCCACGCCGTCCGGGGGCCGGGGCGCTCGCCGCGAGGGTTCTCAGGCCGCCACGCGGAAGAACGAGATCGCTTCCGCCAGTTGACGCCCCTGGCCTTCCAGCGATGCCGATGCGGCCGCCGCTTCCTCGACGAGCGCGGCGTTCTGCTGGGTCACCTCGTCCATCTGCACGATGGCCCGATTCACTTCCTCGATGCCGCCGCTCTGTTCGCCCGAGGCCGTCGCAATTTCTCCCATGATGCCGGTCACGCGCGCGACCGCCTGCGTGACCTCGGAGATGGTGGTGCCCGCCTCCTCGGCCAGTCGCGCGCCCGCCTGGATCTTCTGCACCGATTCGCTGATCAGATCCTTGATGTCTTTCGCCGCACTGGACGAGCGCTGCGCCAGATTGCGCACCTCGCTGGCCACCACGGCGAAGCCGCGCCCTTGCTCACCGGCGCGTGCCGCCTCGACCGCCGCGTTCAGCGCCAGGATATTGGTCTGGAAGGCGATTCCCTCGATGATGCCGGTAATGTCGGCGACCTTCGCCGAGCTTTGATTGATGTCGCTCATCGTCTCCACGACCTGCCCGACCACCGCGCTGCCCTTTTGCGCGATCTCCGACGCCGAGTTCGCCAGCACGCACGCCTGCTGCGCGTTCTGCGCGTTCTGCTTCACCGTGGAGGTCAGCTCGTCCATGCTCGAGGCGGTCTGCTGCAGCGCCGACGCCTGCTGCTCGGTGCGCGACGACAGATCCTGGTTGCCGGCCGCAATCTGGCTGGTACCGGTGGCGATGTTGTCCACCGAGGATTTGACGCGCTCGATCAGTTGCACGAGGCTCGCTTGCATCGTGCCCATCGAGGCCAGCACGCTGCCGCTCGCGGCCAGTTCCGCGCCGCGCACCGGACCGATGTCGCCGCTGGCCACCCGCGTGGACGCGTCCTTCAGGGCGGCCGGCTCCGCGCCGAGCGAGCGGATCAGCCCGCGGGTGATCAGCACGCCCGCCAGCACGGCCATCGCGATGGCCAGCAGGCTGAGCCCGATCAGCAGATTGCGCTGGCTGACGAACCGCTCTTGCGACTGCTGGATCATGTCCGCGGAACGCTGGTTGCTGTAGGCCAGATAATCGTTGACGGCCTTGATCAGGGCGGTGAGCAAGGGCCGGCACTTGACGTCGATCTCCGCGATCGCGGCATCGCGCTGATTGTCGAGGGCGAGCCGGTTGATGTCCAGCGCGACCGGGCGATACTGGGTTTCGACGCGCGATATCTCGGCCGCCAGGCTGCGGCCCTGATCGGTCAGGTTGCTCTCGCTGGCCACCATCGCGTTGAACCGCTCGAGGTTGGCTTCGACGCGTCGCTCGGCGTCTTCCACCGCGGCCTTCTCGATGGCTGTGTCGGCGGGGGTGGTGACCAGCACCAGATTGCGCACCGCCATGGCGCGATCGTCGACGGCGGCCCGGATCGCCTGCGCCAGTTGCGCGCGAGCAGCCACGCCGCTGACGTAGCCTGAGAAGCGCGCGTCGGCCTGGTCCAGCGCGTGCAGCGCAAAGGCGGATACCACCAGCACCAGCGTGGCGAGCAGGCCGAAAGTGCCCACCAACTTCGACCGCATGGTCAGTTTTTCGAGATTCATGTCCTTCCCCGTCTATCGATGGCGATCTGGCGCTGCGTTCGTCGATCACGCGCCGATTGCCCATTCGTTGTCATGCGGCCGTTCTTGACCGTTCGCTTCGCGGCATCCATTCCAACGGATGCCTAAATGATTCGTCTGAAAGCCGGCGTCCTGCCGGCATCCTGTCTGTCCGGTTATCTCGCGACGTTGGCAATCAGCGCGTTGGCCAGCGCGTAGCGCGTCAGATCCGCGTTGGATTTGAAATCGAGCTTTTCCAGCAATCTCGCGCGGTAGCTGCTGATCGTCTTCACGGACAGGCACAGCTCGCTGGCGATGTCCTTCACCCTTTGTCCGTCGGCGAGGCGAACCAGCATCTGCAATTCACGATTCGACAGGTCTTCGTGCCGCTGGCGCTGGCCCAGCAGCAGCCGGTCCGACAGCCCCGCCGCCACGTCCGCCCCGAGAAAGCGCTGCCGGCGGCAGGTTGCATCGATCGCGGCCAGCAGATCGGCAATATCGGCCGAGTGCCGGACATAGCTGGTCGCGCCGGCCCGCAGCATCCGAATCGCGTTGTCGTCGTCGGCGCCCGAGGCGAGCACGAGCAGCGGCACGTCGGGCGCGTGGCTCCTGATTTCCCGCACGCGCTCCGGCGCGTATTCGAGCCGCCCGCTGGCGACCAGCGTGACGAGCTGCGCCGCGCCGACCTCGACATTCCTGATACTCTCGCCCGGCGCGATTTCCGCGACTCTCGCCCCGTTCTTGCTCCGCGCCAGCAATGCGCCGACGCCGAGTCGAAGAATCGGATCGCCGTCGACCACGATAAAATCGTATGAATTCATGGGTGCTCGTTCACAAACTGCAAGGTCCGCGCCCGAATCTCGGGCCTCCTGGGGCGCTGCGCGCGTGATGCCGATCGGCCGCCGTCCGAACGGGTTCGGAACGCCTACGTGATGGCGTGCCGCCGTTGGACGAAGGCTACGATAAGCTCATCCCGCGAAGTATCAAAATTTCCATTTTTATCCGCAGACAACGTTTGCACTAGGGTAAACACTTAGTATTTTTGTGGAAAATATGCGTCTATCGAGTCGATAGACTTTCACTTTTTCCTTTTTTTGGTATGCTTCGAGCCATCCTTTGTACGAACCCGGGCTGCCTGTCCGGGGCGAGGCCGGGCTTGCCGGCCGCGCCGTCGGGACAGGCGGAGTTGGCTCGCGGATGACGTCCGCCAAATCCTGAGCGATGGCGGGCGGGCATCACGGAACGCATGCACGAGACATGGCGTGACTCAGGCTCTACCATGTCGCCCTCGGTTCGCTCTGCACCCGGCGTCGGCGGTTGCCGTGGCGGCGCGCCGACTTGATCTCCACGGCGGCCCGTGCATCGATGGCCGCGCCATGAATGGCGCGCCAATCACGACTGGACGGGAAACGTCGCTGTCGCACAATGGCGATGCGCGGGCCGGCCCGCCTCGCAAGGCTTACGTTCGGGTAGCACGATGACGCAGACGCAAAACAGCGATACCTCCCTTGGCGACGGCCTGGCCATCTTCGCCAAGCAGTCGATCGTCGACCGTGACGGGAAACTGTACGGGCACGAGCTACTGTTCCGCGGCCAGACGGGCACCGCGGCCGCCATCACCGACGACGTGCGGGCGACCACCTGCGTGCTGGAAGCGGCGGTCGGCCATGTCGGCCTCCATCACGTATCGCCGACCGGCATGTTTTTCCTGAATTGCTCCGATGCCTTCCTGATGTCGCCCACGATCCATGTGCTGCCGGCCCATCGCTTCGTGCTGGAGATCCTCGAAACCAGCGCGATGGACCGACGGCTGCTGCGGCGCTGCGAGCAGCTGAGGGCCATGGGCTTTAGCATCGCGCTCGACGATGTCCGCGCGGTGTCGCCGAAGCTGATGGACGCGCTGCCGCTGATGGACATCGTGAAGGTGGACTGGCCGTTCATCGAAGCGCGCGAGCGCGATCTGCTGGTGGAGGTCGTGGTGAACGCCGGCAAGATCGCGCTCGCCGAGAAGATCGAAACCTATGCCGACCGCGACCGCGCCTTGCAGGCCGGCTGCGACTTGCTGCAGGGGTTCTTTTTCAGCCGGCCTCGCATCGTCGCGACCAGGAAACTGCCGCCCGATTTCGATGTCATCGCGCGGGTGCTGCAGGCGATCCTCGACGAGGAAAACCTCGCGGACCTGTCGATCAAGATCGAACAGTGTCCAAAGCTGTGCATCCAACTGCTTCATCTTGCGAACAACTGCGCCGCCACCAAGCAATCGCGGGCGAGGATATCCTCGATCTCGCAAGCCGCCTCGCTGGCCGGCACCAACATGCTGCTGACCTGGTGCGCGCTGCAGCTCTACCAGGGCGGCGCGGACGTGCTGACCGACCCGCTCGCGGATCTCGCGCGGCTGCGCGCCGAGCAGATGAGCGACCTGCAAGCGGCCGAGGGCGCCCCGGCCAACGCGATCACGAAGGCTCGCCTGGTCGGGCTGCTGTCGCTGCTGCACGTCAGCCAGGGCGTGCCGGCCGCGGAACTCTGGCGGCCGATCGCGCTCGATGCCGAGATCAAGCGGGCGCTGATTTTGCAGGAAGGGCCGCTCGGCGCCGCGCTGGCCTCGGTGATCGAGCTCGAACGTGCTTTTTAGGAGCGGCGGCCCTCGGGCCATGCGCGGGTGGCCGAACGCTGGCCTGCGGCGGCTTTCCGGGCGGTTTGGCGCGCCAGTGAGGGGGCGCCGGCAAGGGCCTCACGGCAGGCGCGGTGTGGTTCGACTCACGCTATCCGGAGGCGTCGTCTATCGGGTCGATAGGAAAATCGTGTTGCAACGATTCGATGCCTCTAGATAGTATCCCAGCCAAATATTCCATTATTGAGACTGTGTTCATGAGCATTCCCGAGGAGGATCGTGTACTGACATCGCGGGACGTGGCCCATCGGCTCGGAGTGTCCATCAAGACCGCGCAGGGTTGGATCGAGGCCAACGTTCCGCAGTCCTGGAAAACGCCCGGGGGGCATCGCCGTGCCCACGAGCGCGACGTGCTTGCCGCGCAAATGCGCATGGCCGCGCCGCCGGACCATGACCTCGCGCCGGTGCCGGTCGCCTTCCTGACGAGCGAGTCGACCTGGCGGCACTTTCGCGAACGGCTGGCCGACGTGGACGCCAGGTTCGAGCACGTCGGCGACGCCCTGACCGCCTTGTCCACCGTCGGCCGCATCCAGCCCGCCGTGGTGGTGATCGAGATCTCCGCCACCGACTGGGATCGCGGCCTGGTGGTCAATCATCTGCTATCGGACTCGCACCTGGCCCATGTGGCCGTGATTGCGCTATGCGACGAGCGCGGCCGCGCCCATCTTGCGACGGCTGCGTCGGCGCGTCTGACCGTGCTTGCCCGCGACGCCGAGGCGGCCGCCGCCGAGGCCGTGCGCGCGGCGCTGGTTCCGTTCCTCGATGGCGCGTCCGGCGGCGCGGAGGCGGGCTCGGCCGTCCCCTATCCGGTGGCGCGCAACGAGGCCAAACGCCTGCTTGCCCTGCGGCGTTCCGGCTTGGTGGACAGCCCCTACGAGGACATATTCGACGATACGGCGAGACTGGCGGCCCGCGTGTTTTCGGCGCCGATTGCGCTGATCAGCCTCGTGACCACCGACCGTCAGTGGTTCAAGGCCCATCATGGGCTGGGCGTCAGGGAGACGCCGCGAATCTGGGCATTCTGCAATTACACCATCCTGGGCGATTCGTTCGTGGTGGAAGACGCCCAGCAGGATTCACGCTTCAAGGACAACGTACTGGTCACGGGCGCGCCGCAGATACGGTTTTATGCGGGTGCGCCGCTGCGCGACAGCGACGGCTATGCGCTCGGATCGCTCTGCGTCATCGACCAGGTGCCTCGCAAGGCCAGTGACACGGGGATGGATGCGCTCCGGCTGCTGGCGGATCTGATCTCGTCGCGTATCTGCCTGGCGCAGAAGCTGCGGGAGCAACTGCAGCGCCATCCTTCCGCCTAGCGCGGCCAACACGAGCCGGCAGCGAAGCGTAAGCGGATGGCGCCGGCGGCAGCGGCGGGCATCGGTGCGCGATTCCCGGCAAGACCGAAGACGAGGCAGCGGCCGCTGCCGGTCGCTTCGGCTTCGCCACCCCGAGCAGCACGGCGCCTCGGCGCTGCATCACGCCGGCAGGACGCGAACCGGCGGCCGAGCGCGCGCGATTTACTTGGCCGCCGTCAGCTTGGATTGCTGCCTGACCCAGATGGATGGCGTGACCCCGTAGTAGGCCAGGAAATCGCGTGAAAACTTGGCCGCCGAGGAAAAGCCAAAGGATTTTGAAACATCCCGGATGGTGTAGGTGGTTTGCAGCAATTCGGAGGCCGCGGCCTGCAGCTTCATGATGCGCACGTGCTCCGCAATCGAGCACGACAGGCACTCCCTGAAGCCCATCTCCAGCGTGCGGCGGCTGACCTTGCAATGCTCGACGATGCATTTGACCGGCAACGGGCTTCTGATGTTTTTCTCTATGAAATCCAAGGCCCGCTTCACGTACACCGGCTCGAAGTTCCTTCTGGCCGTCACGTTGTAGTTTTCCGGATTGTCGAGCGAGGACTTGGGCATGAAATCCGAAAAATTGCGAAACATCGGCCGATCCACCATGAGGCTCCTGATTCTGCCGTGCTTCAGCAGCTTCAGCGCGTTCAGCGCGCCCACGCTGTCGCCTATTTGCTCCCGGATCTGCGAGGTGAACTGGATGGATTCGCGCAACACCGTCTCGTACTTGAATTCGGCTGCCAGCGCTTGTGTCCTTTTTAAAATTTCGAGCGCCGGTCCCGCCTTGCCGTGATCGGCAAACAACATCGCGCCATACAGCAGCGCGCTCACGGCGACCGGACGGTCGAGCGACCAGAGGCGGGCCGATAGGTCTTCCAGTTTGGCCACGGCGCGCCCCGAGTCTTCCACGCCTCCGGTCAGACCATAAAGGGCCAGCTCCATCACCTGCGCGCTATTCCAGTGCTTCGCGTCCGGCTGCACCTCTCTGGCCGCGGAAATCTGGCCGGCCAGCGTGTTCCGGTCCGGCGGGGATGAATCCATCTCCGGCACGCTCAGGAAAAACGGCACGCCCCGCCACAGCCGGGGGTGTTCGGTGATGATGTATTTTTCCCAGAGGATCTGCAGGCGAACCCAGGCAATTCGGCCGGTCAGCAAGGACGAGCGACTCGCATTCGGCGCACGCGAATACTTGACCGCTTCATTGATGAACTTGTCGGCGCGCCCAAGATCTCCGAGCTTGGTATAGGCCGTCGCCATTGCCAAGCACGCGATGCAGGCATCGTCTGGTCGCAGCGAGACGCCCTGCAACAGAATTTCCTGAGCGAGCGTGATGGCATTGCTTTCTTCGCCCAGCTCGCATAGTGTGAAAGCAACCAGTGCCCGGGCCGACATGCATTTGTGCAGGTTCTTGTGAACCAGGAAAATCGACTCTGCCTTTTTTAAAAATTCGAGCGTTTCTTTCGGGCAATAGGTCGGGGCCAGGCGATGCGCGAACAGCATCATGGCTTCCGCTTCCAGGAAGCGATCCCCGACCAGCTGTGCCGAGGTTACCGCGCTCATGGCGAGTTCATACTGCATGGTTGCCCCTATTCCCGGGCAAGACTGGAGTTTTTTGATCAGCTCGTAACATTCGAGCCTGCGGCGCCCGATGCGAGACATTGCCATACAAGACCTCTTTCTTTTCTTCCCTCGGCATTTGGCCGGCAACATGGGTGCCGCCGCACCAATCGCCAACTCTTCTCAGGTGCTGCTGAAATGACGATAATGATTTGTTTTTCCCGTGTTTAATTTGCTGCGCTTTATCGCGAAGGCCGATGCCCCCGGATGAACTGAAAAAGACGATCGCAATGCTGCCCCGTAAGAGCGCAATGGCCATCGCCGCCCTGACTGCGGTGGAGGGTGGTTTTGGGAGGCCGGATTTTACATAAATCGCCAGCGCTCTAGTTCAAATAGGTTTGCGCCCTGGCCCCGGCCAGGCTTCGCCGGTGGCGAGGTTTTGATGCGTCGGGCGGACGTCGGATGCCAGCCGGATGAGCGGTGCCGATGAGCTGGCCGGTCCAAAAAGTTGCGGGGAATGCAAATGCAAGTCACGAAGAATCGCACGTACTTCCTCGATGGCGGCGGGGATCTCGAGGGTTCGCAGAGCGGCAATTCTTTTATCCAGGTTTTCAAGCTGTCCAATCAAATCAAGATATTTCTGCATGAACAGACGCTCCGGTGGAACTGCACAAGAAAATTATCCGACGTGTTTCGACGCGCGCCGTACATGGGCTGTATTTCGCAAGAATCACCTCCTATTGAACATCGTCTCTCGAACTGAACAACAATTCACAAGAAACTTTCTGCGCAAATTGCCAACAAGTTGTTTTTACACGCACCAATGCAGCGCCGCGATTGCCTAAATAAATGATTTGAAAAATTTTCCATGCCGGACGGCGAGTTTCGATAAGCATGAAAATTGCGGTTCCTTGCCGGCCCGACCGCGTGCAGCCCTGCCGCGCCGTTCGCGCTTGGCACGCGGCGGCGCCGGCTGCCGGCATCGAGGTGATGGCGGACAAGCTCCGTTCGCCTCGGGAGGCAGGGCTCGGACAAGGGGAGGAGGAATTCCACGCGCTCGGCGGAGCAACTGTCCTCGATTTGCCGCCCGCGTCGAATTTCCGGCCCGATCCGCGGCAAGGTCTGGGCGACATCAAGGTTCCTGAGAATAAGGGCCGCCCCCGTGCGTGGATGCCGGTAGGTTTTTGCTCGCGGGGCGCGGCATCGGACGATGCGCCGTGTTCCCGTCACGCCTTCCGCGCGCGAGGCGGATTGGCCGGCTTCCTGTCGCTGGGCAGGCGGGTATTGTCAGGTTGTTCGGTGAGCGGACGAAGAAGGAACGGAAGTTCAGCCCCTTGTGTTGCCGGTGTTCAACGCCCAGGCGCGGGGCCGCGTTCGCCGCCGCGTAGCTGCGCAGTTGTCCGTCACCATCACGCGCGGCAGACCGTAGCGCTTGAGCAACTTGCCGCCGCTCGGGGCCGTTGAATGGATTCGCTTTGCAATGGCCAAGCCGAACTTCCTGGCCCAGCACCGCACGGCTTCGTACGTGAGCTCGCTACCGCGCGCGGCCGGCATCTCCTCGACCGTCCGCAGGCTCAGCGGAAATCGGTGGTACAGCCACACCGCGTAGCTGATGACGCTGGACGGGAGGATTAACTCTTTCCGAGCTTCCCTATTTGAATGGGTGAGTGCGAAAACAGCAACAGGGGATATCCCACTATTTTGGGAGATACCCCTGATTGGCAAGCATCACAAGTCTTGGCACCCATCAAGAAAGGGAAGTCGCGATATCAATGAATGCGACGCCGGCATAAATTGTCGGCGAAGGATTATCGATTGCGCTGCTCCACTTCTGAGTGCGTATCCCATTTGATAGGGCGCGGATCATGAATGGTATTCTCGTCCTGCGTAAAGCGCCCATGCTGGGGGGCGATGTTCGGATCATCTTCCCATGTCGCTTGCTGTGTAAATACTCCTGTTTTTCGATTGAATTTCAAAAAATGATGCGCAGTTTTCCCTCCCCAATCGGACGAGGGTAGCGAAATGTAGTGGACTGCGTACTCGTCGTCGGTCAAATGCCCCTGCACCACATAGACTCCATAGTGCTCCTCGCCGGGTGAAATTATCTTATAGACACCATTATCGTAATAATACAGGGTTGCATCGGGGAATGGTTTTTTCTCATACATCTTCTCGTAAAACAGCTTCTGCTTGACAGTTGGTTTTCCGAATTTGACTTCGACTGACGGCGGTTGAGTGCCGCTGCCTTCGGCGGCAATGAGTGGAGTTGCAAGAAATGCCAAGATAGTGAGAAAACTTTTCTTCATCATCATGTACTCCGTATATTTTGGCCGGGAGCGTCATGTTACATGACGACGGCAACCAGGTGCGGATCGTCGCCAATCAATGCTGCAGTTGTTGGAGCCGAGTGCAAACCAAGAACCGCTAACACAAATCATCCACAAATCATCGAGCAGATGATGGCGGCAGCCAGGATGAGCAAAGCGGGATGAATATCGAGGCGGCGCGCGAAGCCAATCCGGAGCTTGCCGAATCCGGCGAGCCAGGCATGCGTGCGCTCGACGACCCAACGATGCCTGCCCAGCCGTTCGCTGCTTTCGATACCGCGACGTGCGATACGGGCCTTGATGCCGCGCCGTTTCAGATAACGTCGGCAGCGCGCAAAGTCATACGCTTTCTCAGCGTGCAGTTTGCTCGGCTGCTTGCACGGCTGATCAGTCAGGCCAGCGACGGCAGGGATGGCATCAAGCGCGGACTCGAGTGCCATCGAATCGTGCCGGTTGGCTCCCGTGATCGTGACAGCCAGCGGGATGCCACGCGCAGCTACGACGATGTGTCGTTTCGATCCGAGCTTGCCGCGGTCGGTCGGGTTGAGGCCGGTTTGCTGGCCCCCCGGGGGCTGGAGACGCTGGCGCCATCGAGGCTGGCGCGTTCCCAATCGATCTGGTCGTGCTCACGCCGCCGACGCAGTATCGCCAGATGCAGCCGATGCCATACACCGGCGGCTTGCCAGTCTCGCAGACGTCGCCAGCACCTCATGCCGCTGCCGAAACCCTGCTCTTGCGGGAGGTCTTCCCACGGGATGCCGGTTTGCAGCACATACAGGATGCCGTTGAGCGCAGCTCGGATCAGAGTTCCACCGCCTGCGTTGCGTATCCCCGGCAATTGTCGGCCTATGCCGAACACGATATGCCGACGTATGGGTGATGGGCGCGGGTGAAGCGTTGGGCGGGCCGGTCCCGACCTGCACGACATCGCGACGTGGCCGCGTCAGCCATGGCGGTCAGCGTGGTCGGCATAGGCTGGCGCAAGCGGTGTCGCTGACGGCAGGCGTCGACACGGTCGAGAGCAGACAAGAGCGGCAGCCACGCTCAGTAAGGCGTCCCTCGATCGGAACGCGATCGACTACGCGAAACGGCGCGATCGGCAACCGGGCCGGGCGCTGACGCGGCTGGGGTATCTGCCGGGGGACGCCGGCGCGCTTCGGCGCCGGCCCGGGCCGCCCGCGTTGCCGGCCCGGGCGGCATGGCCGACGGCCCGGGCCGCCCGCTGCCGGAATCAGTGCCCGGCCGCGCTCAAGGCCTGCAGGCGGGTGCCGCTGGTGTCGGTCGCGATGCCGCCGCGCAGCACGCCGGCCTCGACGTGATGGAAGACCGGCACGAACTCGGCGGGCAGCGGACGTGTGTATTCGCTGGCGATCCAGCAACGCAGCAAGCAGCGCTGCTGCGGCGCGACATCGACGAAGGCGTTGCGGGAGTGCAGCGTGGTGTGATTGTTGGTCAGCACCAGCGTGCCCTTGGCGAACGGGAATTCGACCGAGATCGAATCGTCCTCGAGCAGGGCGTCGATCCCGTCGAGCATCGCGCGCACCTCGTCCGGAAGCTCGATGCCGTGGCGCTTCACCGATTCGTTGAATTTCCGGATATAGCGCAGCACGAAGGTCTCGCGCGTCTCGGTCAGGATCGGCAGCAGGCAGTAGCCCTGGTCGGGGCTGCCGCCTTCGTCGCGCAGGTCGTGCGGGATGGGGCGGGTCAGCCAGGCACGCCAGGCCGGGTCGTGCCGCTCGATCAGTTCGATCAGGCGAGCCGACGAGCAGACCTTGAACTCGCCGCCCGAGGTGGCCGGCTCCCAGCAGGCGAGCACCGTGACGTCGGCCCGGTCGGAATGGAACGCCAGCTCCTGATTGGTCATGTGGCCTCGGGCAGGGGCGAGCGTCGAGTCGCGGTGCCCCGCATCCTTGACTTCCTTGATCACGTCGCCGGCCTTGTTGATGGCGACCGGTTGGCCAAGATAGCGGCAGAACTGGCCGAACACGCGCTGGAAATCGGCCTGGCCGAGTCCGGCGAGCACCGCGCTCTCATGCTTGATGGCGCCGCTGCCGAATTCCAGTTGGGCGTGGATGCGGTCGCGCACCGAGTCGAGCATGTAGCCGTCGAGTTCCGCGTCGGTGTCTCGTGCGATCGCCTGAAGCAGGGTTTCCACGGCGTCGGCGATCTCGCCAGGCAGTTCCAGTGCCGCCGGGCTGGACCAGGCGGGGGGGCGACGATGGGTGCGACGTCGCACCTCGCTGTCGATCATGGTGCCGCTCCTGTAAAGATGGGTTGTCGAATCGAGATGAGGCCGTGCCGGCGGCCATCGCGCATCGCCTGGCCTGGGCCTCGGAGAGGCCCGGCAGCGGTCACGGCATGGGCCGCTCAGGCGGCGATTTCGAGCAGGCTCCGCGCGTATTCGCCCTTGTGGACGAAGTTGATGAACGAGCCCTTGCCGGCCACGAAGCGGTAGGAATGCTCCGCGCCTGCCGGCACGAAGGCGGTTGCCGGGCTGGTCAGGGTCCGCGATACGCCGGCAATGCTGACTTCGACCGTCAGCCCGCGATAGTCCTCGTCGTCGCCGAGGAACATGAAAACGGAGTCGCAGTTGTGGCGGTGGGTATCCACGTGGCCCTCCTCGTTTTCCGCGATCACCTCGACCTTGCGCGCGATGAAATAGAACGGCGAGGCGCTCAGCAGGCGGTGGTCGAGCATCACGAAACGCTTGCCGGGGCCGTGGCGGTGGTAGCGAAGCTCGGTGGACGATTTCTCGAAGGGCACGAGAAACAGGTCTTGCTCGTGCATCGGCGGGTGCTTTTCGCGGACCTCCGCGTCGCCGGCCAGGGCCGGGGAATGGATGTTGTAGGCCGACGCATCCTTCTCGCAGGCGATGCGATGCAGCCGCGAGGCATGGGCGAAGACGTTGTCGCCGACGATCGGCTGCATCGGCGAGCCGTCGATGCGGCTGAAGACCCTGACCAGTTCCGAGAGCTGGCGCGCCTTGTCGAGCCGGCGCGAAGCGTCGCCGAAGCGGCTCTCCAGCAAGGCGGCCAACTGAAACGTGTCGGTCACCCCGGCGCGCTCCCCGATGCCGTTGCAACTCGTGGAAATCCACTCGACACCGGCGCGCAGCGCCTCCAGCGAACTGGCCAGGGCCAGGCCGCGATCGTTGTGGACGTGATATTCGAACTGGACCTGGCGAAACTCATGGCGCAGCAGCGCCAGGATGTCGTAGGTCTCGGACGGAAGCAGCGCGCCGACGCTGTCGGCGAAGCAGATGCGGTCGGCGCCGGCGGCCACCGCGGTCTGATAGATACGGAACAGATCGGACTGCTCGGTCCGGCCGGCGTCCTCGATGGTGGCGCGCACGCTCAGGCCGCGGGACTTGGCGTAGCGAATCGACGCCTCGAATAGCGCCAGCACCTGATCCTTGCCCATGCCGCCGAATTTCGTGGCCAGCGATACCGGATTGAACGAGGCGAACATGCCCACCCAGGCGGCGCCGGACTCGGCCACCGCGTCGATGTCCTCGCTACGGCAGCGCGCATGCGCCAGCACCGGCAGCGGCGAGACGCGCACCACGGCACGCACGCGCTCGAGTTCATACGGCGAAATCTTGGGGTGGCCGCATTCGATCATGTCGACGCCAAACTCGGCGATCTTCCTGGCGAGAATCTCGCTTTGCTCGATATCGAAATTGCACTGGATGGTCTGGCATCCTTCGCGCAGCGAGCAGTCGATGATGTTGGCTTGCATGGGCATGTCCTGGAGGAGTATCGCAACGGGGCGGTCATCGGGTGGCCGGCGCCGGCGGCGCTCGCGGGGCGAGAGCGGAGCCGCCGGTGCCGGCATGGCTGGGGAATTACTTCCATTCCTTCACGGGCGTGGTGGTGAAAGGCAGGTACAACAGCTTGGCGGCGGAGAAATCGTCGTGGTGATCGAGGCCGTTCGAGAAGGCCTGCGGACGGTAATCGATCGAATAGGTTCCGAACAGGCGATCCCAGATGCTGAAAATGAAGCCGTAGTTGGTATCGGTGTATTCGACTTCGCGGCCGTGGTGGATGTTGTGGAAGGTCGGCATCACGAACAGCTTGCTGAGGGCGCGCTCCAGCCGCTCCGGAATGTTGATGTTGCTGTGGTGGAAGGTCGTCACGCAAAACGAAATAACTTCGAAGGCGATCACGGTCTTGTAGGGAATCGCGAATGCGTACATCACCGGCAGGCGAATCGCGAGCACCAGGAATTTCTCGCCGAAATGCTGGCGGAAGCCGGTGGTCGAGTCGATATGCGTGTCGAGGTGGTGCAGCGTATGGAACCGCCACAGCACCGGGATCTTGTGCGCGAAATAATGAATCGAATAGTTCAGGCAATCGAGGATGAAGATGTCGATGACGAATGCCGTGACGCCGGTGAACCAGTCGGGGCGCGGCAGCCGATAAGGCAGGTCACGCGTCACGTAGAGCATCAGCGGTGCGATCACCACCGGCGAGAAGATCGCGCGATACGACACGCCTACCACCGCGTTGCGGAAAACCCGCTTGAGGTTCAGGTCGCGCGGGTAATCGTATTTCGGGAAAGCCCTTTCGAGCGCGAAGATCGCGAGGAATGCCACGCCGCTGATCACCAGCCCGTGCGTGGTCAGGTAGGCAAGAAATTCGCTCATGTCTTACTCCGTCGGTAAATAAGTTATGCGAAATATGATGGGTATGCCGAAGCCGTCGAAATGCGAATGTTTCGCGGTTCAGGCATGGCCGGCGGCGGAGCGTGCCACGAAGTGGCTTGGTTTGATACGGATCATCACGCCGCGAACTATTTATATCCGTCAGGCGGAGCGGCGAGCAAGTGATTCGCGCTGGCAACATTGACAGTTGCATCGGCCCAGCTATCAGTCGACTTTTTTTTTGAACGATGTTATTGCCTGGAATTGGCCGGGAATCGGCAGAATTTTCATTAATATTTTTGAAAGGTAATGGTAATCAGGAAAACCTGACCATCACCAAAGCTGGGATCGCAACGCCTCGGGAAATCTGTATTCTTCAACAGGGGCCTACCATCCCGAAGCGACGGGGCAAGCAAAAATCTTTATCGAATAAAGAACTTGACAATGGGGTCGACGCGAATGAATATTGCATCGAATTAAAAAGATACCGATCGGTATCCTTTTATGAAAGATACACTGAGGCGATAATCATTTTGTGATTCCCGGCATTTTCGCAAAGTTAACTCTTTCGGTGGCGACATGGCGGATCAATATCTTCGGTACTTCAACCAAGGCGGCGGTCATGGCAAGCGTCGATAATCCGTGCAATCTGGGCTTTCCCGCCGCGGAACCCGCCTCGCCGCTGGCCGAATTGCTGGATAAAGCGCGCGTGTCGGCGCAGCTGCACGTCATCGGTGGCGGCTATCGCCTCGCCGCGGCGGCGCGCGAGCGCGGCGACACCCCGGAGAGCCTGCTGGACGCGGTGCTGCCGATTGCCCGGCGCCTCGGGTTCGCCTATCTGGAGTATTTCTTCAATACCTCGTTACCGGTGTCGGCGCCGCGCAAGCTGGTGATTGGCAATTTTCCGCCGGCCTGGAGCCGGCGCGAAGGCGCCGACGAGGTATCGGAAGCCAACCCGATCATTGCCCGGTGCAAGTCCTCGATGATGCCGATGGCCTGGGACGAAGCCTCCTTCGCATCGCACCCGGACTTTCGCGCCATGCTGGCGCGCGCCGGCATAGGCGGAGGCTGGTCGCAGCTCGTCAGGGATGGCGCCGGCAACTGGGGGGTGCTGACGGTGGCGCGCACCGCCTGCCGCTATGCGGGGGCGATGGAGGTCGAGGCGGAGGCGCAACTGCTCTGGCTTGCGCACATCGTCCATTCGCGCCTGTGCCAGATGCTGCGTCCGCCGATGACGGGAGCCAACCGGGTGCTGCTGACCGAGATGGAAAAAACCATCCTGCGCTGGACCGTGGACGGCAAGACCTCCGGGGAACTGGCGGAGATCCTGCAGGTGTCGGCAAGGACCGTCAATTTCCATGTCCAGAACATTCTTGCCAAGATGAATACCTGCAACAAGACGGCCGCAGCAGCACAGGCCGCACTGCTCGGCCTGCTCTACTAGATCACGGTAGGCAGGCCGGATCGGGGCCGAGCCGAAGCTGGCCGGCATCCGGGAATGGAGTCTTGACGTCGTTGCCGCATGCCGGATGCGAGCCGGCACGGATGCGCAGGTAGCGCCGTGCCGCCGCTTCGGGCGCCCACTTTCATCGAGAAGACGATCCATGTCTGAACTGAATTCGAACCCTGCCCTGGAGGAGACCTCCGTGGCCCGCACCCGGGCTTGCCTCGGCGAGATCTGGAGCGCGCTGGGCGGCGCGCCGGACGGCCTGAGCGAGGTCGGTTTCAAGGGGCACGGCGTGCTGCCGTCGGCCTTTCACGTGACGGATTTCGCGTCGGCCAGCATCGCGGCGGCGGCTCACGCGGTTGCCGAACTGATCGGGCAGGCGCACGGCGCGCGGCCGGCGGTGGAGGTCGATCGCCGCTACGCCTCGCTGTGGTTCCAGACCTCGCTGCGTCCGCAAGGCTGGCAGATGCCGCCGCAGTGGGACGTGATCGCCGGTGATTATCGGACCGCCGACGGCTGGATTCGCCTGCATACCAATGCGCCGCATCATCGCGACGCGGCGCTCGCGGTGCTGGGCACGCCGCTCGACAAGGACGCCGTGGCCCGCGAGGTGGCGCGCTGGAAGTCGGACGAGCTGGAAAGCGCGGTGGTGTCGCAACACGGCTGCGCCGCGGCGCTGCACACCCAGGCCCAGTGGGCCGAGCATCCGCAGGGCCGGGCCGTGCAGGCCGAGCCGCTGCTGATCCACGACGCGGTGGGGGCCGATGCGCCCCGGGCGCGCTGGCAGATTCCCGCCGCCCGCCCGCTGCATGAGGTGCGGGTCCTCGACCTCACGCGCATTCTGGCGGGGCCGGTGGCCACGCGGTTTCTCGCCGGCTATGGCGCCAATGTGCTGCGCATCGATCCGTTCGGCTGGGAAGAGCCCAACAATGTGCCGGAAGTGGTGCTGGGCAAGCGTTGCGCGCGCCTCGACTTCAAGTCGCGGGACGGCCTCGCCATGCTGCGCCGGTTGATCGGCGAGGCCGACGTGCTGGTGCACGGCTACCGGCCCGGCGCGCTCGAGCGGCTCGGCCTCGATGCCGATGAACGGCGCCGCCTCAACCCGGGGCTGGTGGACGTGTCGCTCGACGCCTACGGATGGAGCGGCGCATGGCGCGACCGGCGCGGTTTCGACAGCCTGGTGCAGATCAGCACCGGCATCGCGGCCACCGGCATGCGCGAGGCCGGCGCCGAGCGTCCGGTGCCGCTGCCCAGCCAGGCGCTCGATCACGGCACCGGCTACCTGCTGGCCGCCGCCGCGGTGCGCGGCCTCACCCAGCGGCTGAGAACCGGGGCGGGCTCGCGGACTCGCGGCTCACTGGCGCGCACCGCGCTGCTGCTGACCTCGCAGGGCATCCAGGACCGGGCCCAGCCGCTGATCGCGCCGGAAACCGAGGCCGATCTGGACGACTGGGTCGAGCACACGAGCTGGGGCGCGGCGCGCCGTGTGCGGGCGCCGGCGCAGGTGTTGGGCGCGGCCATGCGCTGGGACCATCCCTCCTGCGACCTCGGCTCCTCGCCGGTGGCGTGGTAGGGCGTGCGTTGCGATCGGCAGGCCTCAATCGCAGGCAGTAAACGGCAAACAGCAAAGGAGCAGGACCATGAGTGAGACGGTGGTGGTGAGCGGTGGCGGTACCGGAATCGGCCTGGCAGCGGCGCGTTACTTCGCGCGTCGCGGCGCCCAGGTGGTGATCGTGGGCCGTCGCGAGACGGTGCTGGCGCGCGCCGTGGACGAGATCGCGCAGGCCGCGCCCGGCGCGCCGCGCGTGCTGCCGCTGCGGGCCGACCTGTCGGAGCCCGCGCAGGTGGAGAGCTTGCGCGACGCACTGGTCGAACGGTTCCGCACGGTCGACGTGCTGGTCAACGCGGCTGGCGGGCACGTGCTGCGGCAGCGGCCCGCCAGCGATTACGCGGACGGGCTGGCCGGGGTGGCCCGGCGCTGGACCGACAACCTGCGGATGAACACGCTGTCCGCGGTGCTGTTGACCGAGGCCCTGGTGCCGCATCTGTCGAAGCCGGGCGGCCGCATCGTGCTGGTCAGCTCGATCGCCGCGTTCCGCGGTTCGGGGCAGGGCTGCTATGGCGCCTCGAAGGCGGCGCTGCACCCGTATTGCGCCGATCTCGCGAAAGCCCTGGGGCCGAAGGGCGTGACGGTGAATACCGTGGCGCCGGGCTTCGTGGTCGATACCGAGTTCTTCGGCGGCGCGCTCAACGAGCGCCAGCGCCAGGACAAGATCGCCGAAGCGGTGAACGGCCGTGCCGGCACGCCCGACGACATCGCCAACACGATCGGCTGGCTCGCCTCGCCGGAAGCGCTGCACATCACCGGACAGGTGATTCACGTCAACGGCGGGGCCGAGCGCGCCCGCTGATCGCGGCTTCACCCCGGGCACCGGCGCGCCTCGCCGGTGCCCACTTCTCCTATTGCCCATGAACTCATCGAATGCGGAAAATATCGGCGATGCGGTATCGGCGCCGCGCGGCCGTGCGATTCCCGTCGCCGAGTTGTTCTTCACGTTCTCGCTGATCGGTCTGTGCGGATTCGGCGGCGTCATTCCGTGGCTCAGGCGAACCCTGGTCGACCAGAAGCGCTGGCTCGACGATGCCGGATTCACCGAGATGCTCAGCATCGGCCAAATCCTGCCCGGTGCGACCGTCACGAATCTCGCGGTGATCTTCGGCTATCGGCACGCCGGCGGCGCGGGCGCGCTCGCGGCGGTGAGCGGCCTGCTGATCTGGCCGGTGGCGCTCGTGCTGCTGCTCGCGCGCGTGTACCAGCACTACCTGACGGTGCCCGGGGTGCAGGGCGCGCTGCACGGCATGGCGCTGGCCGGCACCGGCCTGGTGCTGGGCACCGGCTTGCGGCTCGCGCTGGGGCAGCCCAGGACCTGGCGGGCGTTGCTGTTCGGTGCCGCGACGCTCGCGATCATCGGCGTGCTGCATTGGCCGCTGGCCTCCCTCGCGGTGGTCGTGCCGCTCGCGATCATGGTCGAATCCCTGGCCCAGCGGCGGTGACTTCATGGACGTCCTGCTCAGTCTCGCCCGCCATTTCCTGTTGATGTCGCTGCTGGCCTTCGGCGGCGGCAATGTCACCCTGCCCGAGACGCATCGTTATTTGGTCTCGGTGATGCACTGGATGACCGACCAGCAATTCACCGCGCTCTATGCGATCGCGCAGGCCGCGCCCGGTCCGAACATGCTGTTCGTGGCGCTGTTCGGCGGCCAGGTGGCGGGGCTCGCCGGCGCGGTCGTGGCGATGCTCGGGATGTGCGGGCCGTCCTCGCTGCTGGCGCTCGCCGTCGAAAAATACGCGCCGCTGTATCGCGAGGCGCGATGGTATCGGATCGGCCGCCGGGCGCTCGCGCCGATCACGATCGGCCTGCTGCTGGCCACCGGCTACGTGCTGTCCGCGAGCGTGGTGTCGCCGGCGCTGCGCATCGCCGACTATCTGCTCTGCGCCGCCGTGGCGCTGCTGTGCCTGCGCAGCCGTCTCAATCCGCTATGGTTCATCTTCGCGGGCGCGCTGCTCGGATACGGGCAATTCGTCTGAGCCGGGGCTGCCGGCTCAGGGTCCATTCACGCCTCGAGCGTCCTAGATCATGATCGATGCGCATGCGTTTGTTGATACGTTTCCAGTCGAGGCGGGCGAGCCGCTTCGATTCGTGTCCTTGCAGCGGGTGCAGCGGCAGCATCCGCGGGTCGCGCGCTTTCCCGCCACGGTGCGGGTGCTGCTGGAGGCCGCGCTGCGTCGCCTGGTGAGCGACGCCAGCCATGCCGAGGCGGTGGCGAGCCTGCTGGCATGGCGGCCGGGCATGCGAGCGGAGATCCCCGTGTGGGTGTCGCGAGTGCTGCTGCAAGACGCATCGGGCGTGCCGCTGCTCGGCGACTTCGCGGCGATGCGCACGGCGGCGGCCCGCGCAGGCGTGGCGGCCGAGGCGATTCGGCCGAGCTTGCCGATCGATCTGGTGATCGATCATTCGGTGGTGGCCGCGGCCTATGGCGACGCGGCGGCCCAGGCGCTGAACCTCGAGCAGGAGTACCGGCTCAACGACGAGCGCTTCTCGTTCGTCAAATGGGCCGCGCAGGCCTTCGACCGGCTGCGCGTGGTGCCGCCCGGCAACGGCATCGTGCATCAGATCAACCTCGAATATTTCGCGGGCGTCATCGCCCGGGCGGACGGCTTCGTGTTTCCCGACAGCGTGGTCGGGACCGACTCGCATACCACCATGATCAACGGGCTCGGCGTGCTCGGCTGGGGCGTGGGCGGGCTGGAGGCCGAGATCGCGCTGCTTGGCGAGCCGCTCTACCAAGGCGCGCCGGAAGTGGTCGCGGTGCGGCTGGACGGCCGCCTCGCGGCCGGCGTGCGGGCGACCGATGCCGCCCTGCACCTCACCCATGCGCTGCGCGAATTCGGGGTGGTCGGAAAGTTCATCGAGTTCGTCGGGCCGGGCGCGCGCGCGCTGGCGGTCGAGGATCGCGCGACGATCGCCAACATGGCGCCGGAGTACGGCTCGACAACCGGCTATTTCGGTGTCGACGAGGCGACGCTGGCTTATCTGCGGCGCACCGGCCGGGCGGCGGAGTGGGTCGAGCAGGTCCGCCGCTACTACACCATCCAGGATCTGTTCGGCATCCCCGACGAGACGCAGCACGATTATTCGTCGGTGTTCGCGGTGGACCTGTCGCGCGTGGGCGTGACCGTCGCCGGCCCGTCGCGACCGCAGCAGAAGCTGTCGCTGGCGGCACTGCCGCCGAGCCTGGGCGGCGCCCGGCCCGCGGCCGGCGCCACCGGCGGCGGCCCGCAGCACGGCGCGGTGGTGTTGGCGGCCATCACCTCCTGTACCAATACCGCCAATCCGTCGGCGATGCTGGCCGCCGGCCTGCTGGCACGCAACGCGGTGGCGCGCGGGCTGAAGCCGGCACCCTATGTCAAGACGGTGCTGGCGCCGGGCTCGCGCGCGCTGACGCGTTATCTCGAACGGGCCGGCCTGCTCGCGCCGCTGCAGCAGCTCGGCTTTTTCGTGGCCGCTTACGGCTGCGCCTCCTGCGTCGGCAATACCGGAGCGCTGGCGCCGGGGGTGGAGCAGGCGGTGCGCGATGGCGAACTGACGGTGGCGGCGGTGCTGTCGGGCAATCGCAATTTCGAGGGCCGCATTCATCCCGCGATCCGCGCGAACTATCTCGCGAGCCCCGAACTGGTGGTGGCCTTCGCGCTCGCGGGCAGCGTGCTGCGCGACCTCGACACCGAGCCCTTGGGCCAGGACGCCACGGGCCGGCGGGTCTATCTCGCCGAGCTGCGGGCCGGGGCCGACGAGGTCGCCGCGCTGGCCGAGGCGCTGGTCGATCGGCAGGCATACCTGGGGCTCTACGATGCGTCGCAACCGGAGGGCGCGGACGAGCGCTGGCGCGGCGTGCGTGCGCAGTCGGGGCCGGTCTTCAGATGGGATGAGCGATCGAGCTACTTTGTCGAGCCGCCGTTCTTCCACGCCCCCGCGCGCGAGACGGCGCTGGGGGCGATCGACGCGGCCCGCGTGCTGGGCGTGTTCGGCGACGCCGTGACCACCGATCACATCAGCCCGGTGGGCGAGATCGCCGTGCAGGGCGTGGCGGGCGCGTATCTGCAGGCGAGCGGGGTGGCGCCGGCCGACTTCAACACCTATGGCGCACGGCGCTGCAATCATCACGTGATGATGCGCGGCACCTTCTCGAACCCGCGTCTGGTCAACGCGATCACCGGCGGCAGCACCGCGCGCTCGGCGCGCTCCGGCGCGCCCGGCAGTTTCTACGACGTGGCCCTGGAGAACATCAAGGACGGCGTGCCCAGCGTGGTGATCGCGGGCAAGGCATACGGATCGGGCAGCGCACGCGACTGGGCCGCGCGGGGTACCGCGCTGCTCGGCGTGGCGGCGGTGGTCGCGCGCAGCTTCGAGCGCATCCATCGCAGCAATCTCGTGCTGCTCGGGGTGCTTCCGGTCGAGCTCGACGAAGGCGTGGCGCTGGATGGCATCGCATGGCGCGGCACCGAACGCGTGGCGATCGAATTCGATGCGCGCGCCGACACGCCTCGGCCCCGCGCGCTGGTGGTGGTATCGCGCGATGCCGTGGTGCTGGCCCGCGCGCCGGCCACCCTGCGTGTCGATACGGCCGCCGAATGGCGCTATCTGCGCGGCGGCGGCGTGCTGCGCACGGTGTTCGAGCGTCAGCTCGCGGCGGCACGGGCGTCGGCCGCGACGCCCACCCTCGCGGCGGGCTGAAGCGCGCTCGCGCGGGGCGAGCCAAGCACGCCTCTGCTCGGTTGAAATATTTCGTTACATTCTCTTGGCGCGCGCGCCTCTTGAAGAGTCCGCGCCGCGCCTTTATCTCGCATTCCGCCGATCATCGGCACGGCCGCCGCGCCCGAGGCAGCGCCCGCTTTCGCACTGACGTGCGGCCGGATTCCCTTTGGTAATCGATCTATCGCACAGGAGATGGAAATGCAAATTCGTCCCCTTTACGACCGGGTGATCGTCAAGCGAATCGAACAACAGCGCACGACGGCATCCGGCATCGTGATCCCTGATTCCGCAGCAGAAAAACCCGAACAAGGCGAAGTGATCGCGGTCGGCAGCGGCCGGCTGTTGCAGGACGGCAGCCAGCGCGCGCTGCAGCTGAAAGTCGGTGATCAGGTCATTTTCGGCAAGTATGCCGGCCAGGCCGTCAAGGTCGATGGCGAGGAACTGCTCGTCATGCGGGAAGAAGACGTGATGGGCGTTCTCGAGGCCGGCCGCGACGCCAAGGCGCGCGAGGCCGCCTGAGCCGGTTCGGGTCGCGCACGGCGTGCTCGCCTCGTTGGCCACGCTGTTCGCGACGTGTCGAGTCGACACTGAGTCAAGGACTTTTCCCGGAGCAACGACATGAGTGCAAAAGACGTGAAATTCCATGACAGCGCGCGCGCCCGCATCGTCAAGGGCGTGAACGTGCTGGCCGACGCCGTCAAGGTCACGCTCGGTCCGAAGGGCCGCAACGTGCTGATCGAACGCAGTTTCGGCGCGCCGACGATGACGAAGGACGGCGTGTCGGTCGCCAAGGAAATCGAGCTGAAGGACCGCTTCGAGAACATGGGCGCCCAGGTGGTCAAGCAGGTCGCCTCGAAGACGGCCGACGTGGCCGGCGACGGCACGACGACGGCCACGGTGCTTGCGCAGGCGATCGTGCAGGAGGGCATGAAGCACGTCGCCGCCGGCATGAATCCGATGGACCTGAAGCGCGGCATCGACAAGGCGGTGGGCGCCGTGCTCGACCAGCTGCGCACCTTGTCCAAGCCGATCTCGACCAACAAGGAAATCGCCCAGGTCGGCTCGATCTCGGCGAACTCGGACGAGGCGATCGGCAAGATCATCGCCGACGCGATGGAGAAGGTCGGCAAGGAGGGCGTCATCACGGTGGAGGATGGCAAGTCGCTCGACAACGAACTCGACGTCGTGGAGGGCATGCAGTTCGACCGCGGCTATCTGAGCCCGTACTTCATCAACGACCCGGAAAAGCAGGCGGCCTACCTCGACGATGCGCTGATCCTGCTGCACGACAAGAAGATTTCCGCGGTTCGCGACCTGCTGCCGATCCTCGAGGTGGCCGCCAAGGCCGGCAAGCCGCTGCTGATCGTGGCCGAGGACATCGAGGGCGAAGCGCTGGCCACCCTGGTGGTCAACGCGATGCGCGGCATCCTGAAGGTGGTGGCCGTGAAGGCGCCGGGCTTCGGCGATCGCCGCAAGGCGATGCTCGAGGATATCGCCATCCTCACGGGCGCCACGGTGATTGCGGAAGAGACCGGCAAGCAGCTCGAAAAAGCCACGCTCGAGGACCTGGGGCAAGCCAAGCGAGTGGAAGTCCGCAAGGAGGACACGATCATCATCGACGGCGCGGGCGAGGCGAAGCGCATCGAGGCCCGGGTCAAGCAGATCCGCGCGCAGATCGACGAGGCCACCTCCGACTACGACCGGGAAAAGCTGCAGGAGCGGCTTGCCAAGCTCGCGGGCGGCGTGGCGGTCATCAAGGTCGGTGCGGCGACCGAGGTCGAGATGAAGGAGAAGAAGGATCGCGTCGACGACGCGTTGCACGCGACGCGCGCGGCCGTCGAGGAAGGCATCGTGCCGGGCGGCGGGGTGGCGCTGCTGCGGGCTCGCGCCGCGCTGTCCGGCCTGAAGGGCGCGAACGCCGACCAGGACGCGGGCATTCAGATCGTGCTGCGCGCGCTGGAAGCGCCGCTGCGCGTCATCGTGTCGAACGCCGGCGACGAACCGGCGGTCGTGATCGCCAAGGTGCTCGAAGGCAAGGGCAATTTCGGCTACAACGCGGCCAGCGGCGAATATGGTGACCTGGTGGAAACCGGCGTGGTGGATCCGACCAAGGTGACGCGCACCGCGCTGCAGAACGCAGCCTCGATCGCCGGTCTGATCCTGACGACCGACGCCACTGTCGCGGAAGCGCCGAAGGACGAGAAGCCGGTGCCGGCGGCCGCGCCCGAGATGGACTATTGACGGGCGGCCCGGGCCGATCTGGCCCGAGGCGATGCCGGGCCGGGGCAACCGCCTCGCCGGCCCGGCGCCCTCGCCCGCGCGCCGGCCTGCCACCCGAGCCGGAGCCGCTGCGAGGGCGAGCGCCGGCGGCAGCGTGAGCCGTCTTGCACGCGCCCTCGACACGATGCGTGCCACGCCCCCCATCCGCTCGCATCCCGCGTAGAATCCAGCCGTTGCGTCGTGCGCAAGCCGGTGTGAATCCGGCGCGGTCGCGCCACTGTCAGCGAGGCATTCGCTTGTCCCGCAAGCCAGACGCGCACGCCAGCCATTCCTTCATGCCATTGACGATTGCTCGTCGAGCGGGGCGCGAATCCCCTGGAGAACCGAACATGTCCGAAACCACCCTGAAGCCGGCCGCCGCGCCGGTGCCCATCCCGATGCGCGAACTGCTGCCGTGGATCGTCTTCGGCGGCCTGCTGATGCTGCTGGCGCTCTACTTCGTGGGCGCCGAGGAAGGCGCGACCTCGCTCGTGCCGGGCATGCTCGTCCACGAGTTCGTCCACGACGCGCGCCATCTGCTCGGCTTCCCCTGCCACTGACCGGGAGCGCGCGATGGTCGGAAAACTGCTGGTGCGCGGGATGCTCGCAGGCATCGCCGCCGGTCTGCTCACGTTCGGTTTCGCCCGCATCGCCGGCGAGCCGCAGGTCGATCAGGCGATCGGGTTCGAGCAGAAGCTCGATGCGGCCAGGGGCGAGGCGCCCGAGCCCGAACTCGTCGGCCGCCCGACGCAGGCCGGCCTCGGCCTCGGCACCGGCGTGGTGGTATATGGCGCCGCGCTCGGCGGGCTGTTCGCGCTGACCTTCGCATTCGCCTACGGCCGCATCGGCAGCACGCGGCCGCGCACCTTGTCGGCCTGCCTGGCGCTGGCCGCCTACGTCGCGCTGGTGATCGTGCCGAGCCTGAAGTATCCGGCGAACCCGCCCTCGGTCGGCGATCCCGAGACGATCGGCTATCGTACCGGGCTGTTCTTCTTGATGATCGCGATCTCGATCGCGGTCTCGGTGTTCTCGCTGAACCTGCGCCGCGCGCTGGCCGCCCGCCTGGGCCAGTGGAACGCGTCGATCGCGGCCGGGCTGGTGTTCCTCGCGATCATCACGGCCGTGCAGCTCGCGCTGCCGGCCATCGACGAGGTGCCGGCCGCGTTCCCGGCCGTGGTGCTCTGGAAATTCCGCGTTGCCGCGCTCGGCATGCAGGCGATCCTCTGGGCCACGATCGGGCTGCTGTTCGGCGCGCTGGTCGAACGCGGCGGCCTGATGCCGGCCCCGCGTCGCGGCGGCCCGGCCGCGGCGCGCTGAGCGTCCGCGCGTTCGCGATACGGCGGCGGCACGACGGCCACTTCGGTGGCCGTTCGCCTTTATACTGAATCCGCCCTGTTGCTTCGCGAGGCTCCCTGTCCGTGAAAATCCGCGCTGCCTTCGTTGCCGAGCTCGCCGTCAATTTCGTGCTGCCCTGGGTCGTCTATCGGCTCTCGCTGCCCTACTGGGGTGAGACGGGCGCCTTGTACGCCTCGGCGGTGCCGCCGCTCGCATGGGGCATCGTCGAGTTCGCGAAGACACGGCGCGTGGACGCGCTTTCCGCGATCGCGCTGCTCGGCATCACGCTGTCGATCGCGATGCTGGCGATGGGCGGCAGCCCGCGGCTGCTGCTGATCCGCGAGTCGTTCGTGTCGGGCACGATCGGCATCGTGTTTCTGGTGTCGCTGCTGTTCCGGCGGCCGATCACCTACTACCTGACGCGCGCCACCATGGCGCGCGAAGGCGAGGGCGGAGGCGAGGGCGGCGTCGCGCGCTTCGAGACGCTGTGGAGCGAGAGCGCCGCGGTGCGTGCCGCGCTGCGCCTCATCACGCTCGCCTGGGGCGTCGGCCTCGTGATCGAGTGCGCGCTGCGCAGCTGGTGCGCCTGGGCCTGGCCGATCGAGCGCACGCTCGTGATCACGCCGATCCTCAGCTACGCGATCTTCGGCGGGCTGCTGTGCTGGACCTTCTGGTTCCGCAAGCGCATGCGCGGCCGCGTGGCCGTGGGCGAGGCCACGCTCTGAGTTCGTCGGCGGCCCGCATCGGGCCGCTGTCCTTTGGCGCGTTCCCCTGCCTCGCGTTTCCCTGCCTCGCGTTCGCGGCTCGAGTCAGCCGCTCGTCCGCCGCTTGTCCGCCGCTTCGCGCGCGGTTCGAGGCGCCGCGCACGGCGCGCTGCCGGCTCGGCCGTTCGGCGCAATGGCGACGGCCATTGGTAGTAATCCGGCGTTGACCGAGCTTGCGGCGCAACACTAAAGTGTTCTGATCCGGAACCGAAGTTCGAGATACGAATTTCGCTCCGCCGAATCCGAATCGAAGCAGCGGCGCGATCCACCCGCGCGGCGCAGGAGACCCGCGATGAATCGCAGCCCCATCGTGAACGTGCAGACGTTCATCAATGAACAGCCGTTCGGCGCGTTCCAATGGCTGATCTTCCTGATGTGCTTCGTGATCGTGCTGCTCGACGGCTTCGACACGGCGGCGATCGGCTTCATCGCGCCGTCGCTGCTTTCCGAATGGCATCTGACCAAGCCCGATCTGGCGCCGGTGCTCAGCGCGGCGCTGTTCGGGCTGGCCTGCGGCGCGCTCGTTTCCGGCCCGCTGTCGGACCGGCTCGGGCGGCGCGCGCTGTTGATCGGCTCGGTGCTGTTGTTCGGCGTGGCGTGCCTGGCCTCGGCGTTCGCGTCGAGCATCGGCACGCTGACGACGCTGCGCTTCGTGACGGGCGTGGGCCTCGGCGCCGCGATGCCGAACGCGGTCACGATGATGGGCGAGTTCTGCCCGGATAGGCGCCGCGCCACGCTGATCAACCTGATGTTTTGCGGCTTTCCGCTCGGCGCCGCGTTCGGCGGCTTCCTGGCCGCCTGGATGATTCCGCAGTTCGGCTGGCGCAGCGTGCTGCTGGCGGGCGGCGTCGCGCCGCTCGTGCTGGCCGTGGCGCTCGTCGCGCGGATGCCGGAATCGGTGCGCTTCATGGTGGCCACGCGCCGGCCCGTCGAGCGGATTCGCGCGACGCTCGCGCGCGTGTCGGCACGCGCGCGCGAGGCCGGCTCGTTCGTGCTGACGGAGACGGTGCCGCGCACCGAGGGTAAGGGCGCGGCGGTGGTGCTGTCGCGCCCGTACCGGGTGGGCTCGGTGATGCTGTGGATCGCCTATTTCATGGGCCTGGTGATCTTCTACGCCTCGATCAACTGGATGCCGATCCTGCTCAAGGACGCGGGGCTCGCTCCGAAGGCGGCCACGCTGATCTCGGCGCTATTCCCGCTCGGCGGCGTGGGCGCGGTGCTCAGCGGCGCGCTGATGGATCGCTTCAACGCGAACCGCGTGGTGGCCGTCTGCTATGCGCTGACGGCGGTGAGCGTCTACGCGATCGGGCAGGCGGCCGGCAACGTCGGCGCGCTGGTGGTGGTGGTGTTCCTGGCCGGCGTGCTGATGAACACGGCGCAGTCGTCGCTGCCGGCGCTGGCCGCCGCGTTCTATCCCACCTCGGGGCGCGGCACCGGGGTGGCCTGGATGCTCGGCATCGGCCGCTTCGGCGGGATCGCGGGCTCGTTCCTGGTGGCCGAACTGACGGCCCGGCACGTGTCGTTCTCGGGCGTGTTCGCCACCATCGCGGTGGCGGGCCTGGTGTCGTGCGCGGCGCTGCTGGTCAAGCAGGGCGTGCGGCCGCAGCAGGCGGCGCAAGGCGGCGAGCAGGCGGAGTCACTCGGCCATTGAGCCGCGGCGCGGCCGGCCTCAGGCGTCCGCCGCCGGCTTCGGCGTGGGCGCCGGCTTGGGCGCGTGGCGCGCCAGGAAGCGGTCGAACTGCGAGGCGAACGCCTTGCTGTCATGCGCGCCGTACGGCGCCGGACCGCCGGTGTCGACGCCCGAGCCGCGCAACTGCTCCATCACCTCGCGCATCGTCAGCCGTTCCTGGATGTTCTCGCGGCTGAACCAGTTGCCGCGCGGGTCCAGCACGTGCGCGCCCTTGTCGAGCGCGGCGGCGGCCAGCGGGATGTCGGCCGTGATCACGAGGTCGCCGGCTCCGGCCAGCTCGACGATGCGCCGGTCGGCCGCATCGAATCCGGCCGGCACCTGCAAGGCCTTGATGAACGGCGAGGGCGGCGTGCGCAGCGGCTGGTTCGCCACCAGCGTGACGCCCATCTCGAGCCGCCGCGCGGCCCGGAACAGCATCTCCTTGACCACCACCGGGCAGGCGTCCGCGTCAACCAGCACTTGCATCGCATCGATCCGTGAAAGAGGGGCAAGCGCGCATGTTACCGCGCCCGCCCGCGGCGGTGCCGCCGGCTGCCAGCCGAGCGGCCGGCGGCGCGCCGGTGTCGATGCCGGCGACGTCGTCGGCCGAGACGCGGCATCCGCCGTTCGGGGCCGCCACGCCGGGCGGCGCGCGTTTCATCGTTGCGGCCGCCACGCCTCGAACGTCACCGGCCGGGCCCGGTCCGCGCGCTCGACCGTTACGTGATCGGGCAGCAGCGCGTCGGCGTTCGGGCTCGGGTCGCGGTTCATCTCGCTGTCGTGGACGATTCGCTGATGGAACAGCCAGGTGCGCCGGGCCGGGTCGTAGTGGAACGTGACGTTGTCGCTCCAGTGGTTCGGGCCGCCCGCCACGCCGTTCTGCACCGAGAAGTAACGGTGCTTGATCGCGAGCCCGTCGCTGTCGAGGTCGAGATACGGGTCGCCCGACACGCCGCCTTCGTCGGCACGCATCACCACGTGGTCGTTGCGTGCCGCGAGCGCGTAGCCGCCGTCGGCGCGCTGCGTGAAAACGAGCAGCGGGCGCGGCGACGGCGGCGCGCCGTTGGCGGCGGGACGCGCCACCACGACGAGGTAGTCGGTGCGCCCGGCGTCGGTCAGCGAGCCGGCCAGATGGTCGAGCACGGTGTAGCCGGGCGGCAGTAGCCGCACGAGCGCGGCCGGCAGGGCCGGGTTGCCGGGGCAGCGCGAGGGCGCCGCATCGCAGGCGGCGAACGCGCCGCTGCCGGCGCCGAGGGCGAGCGCCGCCACGGCGGCGCGGACGATTCGTTTCATGGCATGGGGGCGATGGACGGGGCGGAGCCGCCGCCTGGTTCAGCCGAGCGGCGCGTCGAGCCGGCGCCCGAAGCGGTCCAGGCGCGGCAGGTAGTCGTGCGAGGGATCGAGCGAGAACGCCACGCGCCGCGCGCGGCCCATGATCTCGTCGCGCGGGAAGAAGCCGAAATAGCGCGAATCGGCGCTGTTGTCGCGATTGTCGCCGAGCATCAGGTACTGCCCCTTCGGCACCACGACCGGGCCGAACGAATCGCGCGGGCTCGGCGCGTCGGGCGAGAGCCGCACGATGCGCGCGCTGCCGTCGATGCGCTCGGCCAGGTATTCGCCGGGCGAGGCGGCATCGCTGCGCAGCAGGTTGGTGCCCACCGGCCGGTAGGCGGCGCGCACCCCGTTGATCAGCAGCACGTTGTTGCGCAGCTCCACGGTGTCGCCGGGCAGGCCGATCAGCCGCTTGACCAGCAGCTCGTGTGCGGCGGCCGAGTCGATCGTCACGATATCGCCGCGCTGCGGTTCGTGCAGCCGCGCCAGACGGATGTGCGTAAACGGCACGCGCAGGTCGTAGGCCATCTTGTCGACGAGGATCCGGTCGCCGATGCGGATGGTCGGCAGCATCGAGCCGCTCGGCACCACGTTCCAGTCGGCTATCGCGCTGCGGAAGATCACCATCAGAAACAGAAACGCGAGGAAGCCCTTGTTGGCTTTCCAGAGCCTGACGATCATGCGCATGGTGGGGTGGGCCGCGTCGCGGCCGATGTTTCGGGTAAGCCGACTATACCCGAAGCGCCCGCGGCGTTGCGTTGGGTGGGGTGGCGCGGGCGGCACGGCGCCGGCGACGCGTCGTCCGGCAGGTGCTCGCGGCGCCTCGCGGCACGCCGCGGGCACGTTTCCCACGCATGGCCGGGAACGGTCCGCCGCCGGAAAAGACGCGGCTCGACCGCGCGAGTCTTGCGCCAGATCCCCATGCGCACCGGACTGAAAAGATAAGATTTCGCCGATATGTCGACGGTTCGCGGCCGCCCTTCGCGCGATGCCCCTTCGTCTTGCCGAGAAGGCCCGGCCCCGGCCCCGGACCTGGGTCCGACTCACCGCCGGGCCGCGGGCGCGCATCGCGATCGCGCCGGCCCGCCACGGCAGCGCGGTGCCTGCCGCCCGCCTCATGTCATTGCCCGTTCCCATCGCCCCAGCGAGCGCAATCCGGCTGGGATTGTCCTGGTGGACAGCGGCACGCCGTCCAAACAGGAGCCCTAACGATGAGCAGGCCGGAACATGGCACGGCACCACCCGTTACCCCGAAGTCGTTTCCGCTCGGCCTCGCGGCCGGCGTGGCAGTCCTGATCGCCGTGCTGCTGCTGCCCGCGCCCGCCGGCCTGCCCCCGGCCGGGCAGCGGATGCTGGCGATCCTCGGGTTCGCGGTCGTGGTGTGGCTCACCGAGGCCGTCTCCTACGAGGCCGGCGCGATCCTCGTCGCGTCGCTGATGGCGTTTCTCGTGGGCACCGCGCCCACCGTGCGGGACCCGGGCGTGGCCTACGGCACCTCGCGCGCCATCGGCATGGCGCTGGCCGGCTTCTCGAATCCGGCGCTCGCGCCGTGCATCGCGGCGGCCATCACGCTGGCCGGGCTCGACCGCCGCATCGCGCTCGTCATGCTCGCGCGGATCGGCACCGGCACGCGGCGCGTGAGGATCGGCGCGATCGCCGTGACGATCCTGCTCTGGCCGGCGGCGCCGAGCGCCCCCGCGCGCGGCGCCCGCGTGGTGCCGATCATGATGGGCGTGGACAAGCGCTCGAACGTGGTGGCCCGCGTCATGATCGTCGTGGTGCAGGCCACCCGCATCTGGAACATCGGCATTCAAACCGCGGCCGCGCAGCACCTGCTGATGGCCGGCGTCACGCAGAAGACGCTCGGCGCGCACGTGAGCTGGGCCTCGCGGTTCGCGGCCAGGCAGTTCGCGAAGCTCGGGACCGCGGTCAGCGTGACCGGCTCGGCGCGGCTGCCGGTGTTCGGCGCCGCCTATTGGCGCCGGCTCGGCTGGCTGTAAGGCATGCAACCGGAAAAGGAGGTTCACGACATGCAGATATCCCTCGACGATGCGATTGCATTCGGCAAGCAGGTGCTGGGCGCGCTGAAGGTGCCCGACGACATCGCCGACGACGTCGCCCGCCATCTGGTCGAAGCGGACCGCGTCGGCTACACCAGCCACGGCGTGTCGATCCTGCCGACCTACTGCCAGGTGCTCGCGGACGGCCTGATCGACCCGGCCGGCCGCCCGAGCGTGCTGGCCGATCACGGCAGCCTGCTGATGTTCGAGGGCAACCGCGGGCTCGGCCAGCACGTCGGCAAGGTGGTGGTGGAGCGGGCGATGACGCGCGCGCTCGACCGCGGCGTCTGCATCCTGACCCTGCGCAACAGCCACCACCTGGGCCGGATGGGCCAGTACGGCGAGATGTGCGCGCACGCCGGCCTGGTGTTCATGGCGTTCGCCAACGTCACCAACCTCGCGCCGATGGTGGCGCCGGTCGGCGGCGCCGAGCCGCGCCTGACCTCCAACCCGCTGTGCTTCGCCGGGCCGCTGCCGAACGACCGGCCGCCGCTGGTGGTGGACATGGCCACCAGCGCGATCGCCGTGAACAAGGCGCGCGTGCTGGCGGCCAACGGCATGAAGGCGCCGCCGGGCTCGCTGATCGACAGCCGGGGCTGTCCGACCGACGACCCGAACGTGCTGCAGGCCGATCCGCCCGGCTCGCTGCTGCCGTTCGGTGCCCATAAGGGCTATGCGCTCGGCGTGGTGGCCGAACTGCTGGCGGGCGTGCTGTCGGGCGGCGGCACGATCCAGCCCGGCAACCCTCGGCAGGGCGCCGTGACCAACAACATGTTTGCGATCGTGCTGAACCCGCAGATGGATTGCTCGTCCCCCTGGCGCTCGCACGAGGTGGAGGCGTTCATCGAATACCTGCTGTCCTGCCCGCGGCAGCCCGGCGCCGACCCCGTGCAGTACCCGGGCGAGTACGAGGCGCGCAACCGCCAGAAGTACCACGATCACATCGAGCTGAGCACGCCGATCTGGGCGTCGCTGACGCGGATGGCCGACGAACTCGGCGTGGTGCCGCCGGCCGCACGGGCCTAGCCTCGTCGGTCTCGTCGGTCTCGTCTGTCGGGGCGGGGCGGAGGGCGTTCAGGCCCGCACGAGGCCGCTGGTCGCGTGCCGCGCGCCGGCCTGCCCGAACAGCGTCGCGGCCGTGCGCTGCGGCTCGAGCCGCAGCGTTTCGGCCGCCGCGCCCGCGATCAGCGCATCGAGCGAGGCGGTCGGCTTGAGGTCGCGCCCTTCGTAGAGGTCGGCGCCGCGCAGGCCCGGCCAGTCGGCGATCACGCGCCCGCCCGCCACCGCGCCGCCGAGCAGCATCGCCACCGACGCCTGGCCGTGATCGGTGCCCCCCGTGCCGTTCGCCGCGGCGGTGCGCCCGAACTCGGTGGCCACCAGCACGGTGGTGTCGCGCCAGACCGGGCCGAGCCCGTCGCGCAACGCCGCGAGCATCGCGTCGAGCCCCTTCAGGACGTTCGCGAGGCGCGGGTTCTGCGCGCTGTGCGTGTCCCAGCCGCCGGTCTCGATCATCGCGATGCGCGGGCCGTCGTCGCGTGCCAGGAAGCCCGCGGCCAGCTTGCCGACGCCGGCCGGGTCCTGGCGCGCGTGCGCATCGCCGGCCAGCCCGCGCGCGACCATCGCCGAGGCCCACAGCGGCCCGAGCTGGGCGTCGCGCTCGTAGAGCGCGGCGACGCGCGCGAGCAGGTCGTCGGGGGCCTCGGGCAGCCCCGACGGCGCGTACGAGGTGACGCGCGCGTCGCCGCGCAGCGCAGCGGGCACCGTGGGCGCGAGTGCGATGGCGTTCTCGCGCGTGGCCGGCAGCATCGCCGCGAGCCGGTTCAGCCAGCCGTCCTTCAGCTGGTACGGCGCGCGGCCGCCCGTCTCGAGCACGTTCTGGCCGTCGAAATGCGAGCGGTCGCGATACGGCGACGCGATCGCGTGGACGAACAGCGCCTGGCCGCCGGCGTACATCGCGGCCGTCTGCGCGAGCGAGGGATGCAGCGCGAACGTGCCGTCGAGCCGCGTGGCCTGCGCGGCGTCGATCGCGAGGTCGCCGCGCAGGCTCGCGTAGGCGGGCTCGGCATACGGCACGACGATGTTCAGGCCGTCGGCGGCGCCGCGCTGGATCACGAACACGAAGCGGCGTTCGCTCGCGACATTGGCGAACACCAGGCGCGGCGCGACGAGCAGGGCGCCGGCCGCGGCGGCGGTGCCGAGGAATCGGCGGCGGGTGGGCTGCATGGCGTTATCTCCGTTGGAAGTCGGGCGAGACGAGCAGCAGCGCGAGCGCGGTGGTGGCGCTTTCGGCATGCGACACGGCGGTGGCGGTCGGCTCGCTCAGCGTGCCGGCGAACAGCGCGCGGCCGAGCAGGCGCGGATCGGTGCGCCCGCCGCTGCGCGCGGCGAGCCGCTGGGCAATCTCGACGCGGCGCACCAGCGCATCGGGCGCGGCCCAGCTGGCGGCCACGTCGTCGTAGCCGGCGGGCGAGCCGGGGCGCCAGACCGGCTGGCCGAGCTGGCTCAGCAGCGGCGCGGCGCGCAGCCCGCCGAGCGTGGTCCAGCCGAGCCCGCGCAGCGCCGACACGGCCCAGTCCCAGGGCGTCTTGAACTTGATCGCGGACGGCGCCCATGCCTCGGGCGAGGCCACCAGCGCGCGATAAACGGTGGGCAGGTCGCCGCCGCTCTGGTCGAAGGCGCGCGCCAGGCGCTCGGTCAGCGCGGCGGGGGGATCGTCGGCGACGAAATGGCGGCCGAGCTGGAACGCGAGGTGGCGCCCGGTGGCGGGCGCGCGCGCCAGATCGCGCAGGATCGCCAGCGCCTGTGCTTCGTTTTCCTGATCATAGCGGCGGCCCAGCACGGTGCGCGCGCCGGGCTCGTGCTGCGCGGCGCGGAACACGAACGCGCCGGGCGGCGCGTTGCCGGGCTGCGGGCCGCGCGTGCCCGCCACGCTCCAGCCGGTGAGCGCGCGCGCGAACTCGGTGACGTCGGCCTGGGTGTAGCCGCTGCGCGCGCCGAGCGTGTGCAGCTCCATGATCTCGCGCGCGAGATTTTCGTTGAGGCCGCGCCGGTGGGCCGGGTCGCGGGCGTCGGCGCGCAGCGCGGCACGGCTGTCGGGGCCGACCGAGCGGGTCTGGTCGAGGAACAACTGCATCGCCGGATGGCGCTCGACGGCCACCAGCAGGTCCTCGAAGCGGCCCAGCACGTGCGGACGGATCGCCTCCATCTCGAACGCGCCGGCCAGCCCGGCGACCTGCCCCTTGTCGATCGAGACCGCGAAATGGTTGGCCCAGAAATGCACCAGCCGCTCGACGAATGGCGCGGGCGTGACGAGCGCGCTCGCAACGCGTGCATCCACCGCGTCGCGGTAGACCTCCATGCTTTCGCGGCGGATCGTCTGGTTCACGGCTTGACGGAGCGCCGCTGCCGAGGCCGTGGGCGAGCCCGCGGAGGCCGCCGGGAGCGCCGCCGCCGGCGGGCTCGAGGCGCCGGCGCGCAGCTGGCTGCGTTGGTCGCCGAAATGCGTGGCGAGCGCGACCGCGCCGGGCGTGTCGGCCCAGGCGGCGGGGCGCGGCTCGTAGCGGGAGAACTGGTCGATCAGCCAGCCGGCCGGATCGGTCGGGACCGGCTCGTCGGCGCGGGCGCCGAGGCCGAAGCGGTTCAGGGCGATCGCCGCGGCGTGCGGGTCGGGCGGAGCGTTCATACGGAGTCCTGCCGGCGTGGAAGTTCTCCGTTAAACGGAGCACGCCGCGAAATCCGTCGCGTCGGGCGAAAAAAGAATCAGGCGCGGGCCGGGTGGGCCGCCGCACGGCCGGACCGCGCCACGGGCGGCCGGGGTATCGCGAAACACGGGCGCCGCGCGCGGCGGCGCCGGATCAGTCCTCGCCGGGCCACCACGGCTTCGGTGCGCGGTCGATCAGGTAGTCGTCCAGTTCCTTGCCCTGCAGCCACTTCGGGCGCGGGCCGCGCCCGGACCACGAATTCCCCGACGACGGATCGTAATATTTCGCCGGTGCTGCCTTGCGCACCTTGGGTGCCTGACGGAACCCGGCGGCACGCAGCAGTTCGTCCTCCGTGATGCCGTACTGCTGCACCTGCTCCTGCAGGTTCGCGAGCAGCGCCTGCTTGCCAGCGGACTTGGCTTGCGCGATTTGCTGGTCGAGTTCGCGCAACTGCTCTTCGAGAACGTTGAGTTGATGGCTCATTGTGGGTCGGCAAGTGTCGATAGGGCGCCATCTTACTAGGCTCCGTACACAATTTCACGAATACCGGCCATGATTTGCGAGATTTAGACACGCCGGCCGGCCGGCGGGCGTGTCGTGGCGCCTCGCCACCGGACCGATCCTGCACGCGGGCGCGGCACCGCGCCCCGAGCCGCGCCGGCCGTCCTGCCGGCCTCGCAGCGCCCCGCCGGCGCGGGGTTCCGGCGAGGCCGCGCTCAGTGCTGCTGCAGCCGAATATCGCGCGACGAGGCGCCCACGTAGACGCTGCTGCCCGGCACGTAGCGCCATTTGCCCTGGGTGTCGTCCCACACGCTCTGCTCGCGCGGCGAGACCAGCACGTGCACGCGGCGCGACTGGCCCGGGGCCAGGCCGACCTTGTCCCAGCCCACCAGCCGGCGCGGCGGCTCGTCCTTGTAGGGCACGCCGAGGTAGACCTGCGGGACTTCGGCGCCCGCCACGCGGCCGTCGTTGCGCACCGTGAAGCTCACGTCGAGCAGCTTGCCCGGCAGGCGCAGCACGGTCAGCCCCGAGTAGGCGAAGTGCGTGTACGACAGCCCGTAGCCGAACTCGAACATCGGCTTGATGTTCTTCGCGTCGTACCAGCGATAGCCCATGTCGAGCTTCTCCGCGTAGACGGGATCGTTCGCGAACGTGCCGTCGGCGCCCCAGGTCGGCGTGTCCTGGTCGCGTGCCGGGAACGTGACGGGCAGCTTGCCGGACGGGTTGACCTTGCCGAACAGCAGGTTCGCGATCGCCTTGCCGCCGCCTTCGCCCGGATACCATGCCTCGATGATCGCCGCGACGCTGTCCTTCCACGGCATCAGCACCGGGTTGCCGCTCTCCACCACCACCACCGTGCGCGGGTTCGCCTGCGCCACCGCGGCGACGAGCGCGTCCTGGTTGCCGGGGTTCGCGAGCGAGAGGCTCTGCAGGTCGCCGAAATCCTCGCCGGCCGGTTGCGCGACCACCACGATCGCCACGTCCGACTGCTTCGCGAGCGCCACGGCCTGGCCGATCTCCTGCTGGGTGTAGGCGCGGAACGGCTGCTGCTGGTCGCTGTTGCCGGCGAAGGCCACCTGCGCGTTCGGCGCGAGCTGCTGAATCGCGGCGACGATCGGCGTATCCAGCTTGAGCCACGGGTTGTGCCACCAGCCGCAGCCGCTGGTGGTGCCGAACTGCAGCCCGCCGCAGCCGGCGAACGAGCCGGTCACCGGATCGCGCGTGTTGCCCGAGCCGCCGCCCGAGAGCACCGCGGCGTCGGCGTGGCCGCCGATCACCGCGATGCGCCGCAGCGCGGCGGCCGCGAGCGGCAGCTGGTTGCCGTCGTTCTTGAGCAAGACCATCGACTGCTCGGCCACCGCCTGCGCGAACGCGTTGCCGGCCGCGAAGTCGATCGTGCCGCCGCCCCTGGCCGGATGATCGAGCACGCCGAGCCGGATCATCGTGTAGAGCTTGCGGCGCACCATGTCGTCGAGCCGCGCCGTGGATACCGAGCCGTTCGCGATCGCCTGGCGCACCAGCTCCGGCGTCAGGTAGACGGTGGCGCCCACGTCCTCCTCCTCGTCGAGCCCGGCGTTGATTGACGGCGCCGTGCTGTGCGCCGCGCCCCAGTCCGACTGCACCTGGCCTTCGAAGCCCCAGTCGTTCTTGAGCACGGTGGAGAGCAGGAACGCGTTCTCGCAGGCGTAGTCGCCGTTCAGGCGGTTGTAGGAGCACATCACGCTGCCGGGCCGCGCGCGCTTGGCGGCGATCTCGAACGGCAGCAGATAGAGTTCGCGCAGCGTGCGCTCGTCGATCTGCGTGTTGCCGCCCTGCCGGCCGTGCTCCTGCTCGTTGCCGGCATAGTGCTTGATGGTGGCGATCACGTGCTCGCGCTGGGTGCCGTCGGTGCGCTCGGCGAGCAATTCGCCCGCGAGCTGCGGGTCTTCGCCGAGGTATTCGAACAGGCGCCCGCCGCGCGGCTCGCGCGCGAGATTGGTGCCGCCGCCGAGGCCCATGCCGAACCCTTGCGCGCGCAACTGGATCGCCACCTCGCGGCCGTAGTCGTGCGACAGCTTGCGGTCCCAGCTCGCGGCCAGCGCGAGGGTGGCCGGGAACGTGGTGCTCGGCTGCGAGGTGCTGCCCGAGCCGGTGGACGAATCGACCATGTTCAGGTCGGGAATGCCGAGCCGCGGCACGCCCTGGATGTAGCCGGCACCGCCGCCCGGCACCGCGCTCATTTCATACTGCGAATGAATCATCTGCAGCTTTTCGTCGAGCGTCATCTTGCGCACCAGCGCATCGGCCCGCAGCCGCGCGGCCGCCGAGGCCACGGCATCGAAGCTCGTCGGCGGGAAGTTGATGAAGTCGGGAGTGCCAGCCTGCGCGCTGGCGAACGTGAACGCCGTCAAGGCGGCGGCCGACCAAAGTCTGACCTGCATGTCTCTCTCCAGTGATCCGATTCGGGTTGTCGACGGTGAGGCAGGAAGCGACAGCGGTGAAGCGCGAAACGCGGGTGCCGCGCGGTGCGCACCGGGCGGCGGGATGGAGAATCGACGGGGCCAGCGCGATGTAGGTAGCCTCCACCGTGTTAGATAGTAGGAATGTAGTTCGACTACAGCATCGGTGTTTTCCCGTAATGGTCTTATGTTTATGCAGCAAAGCGGCCCTGGCCGGGCGCTGAGCCGGCCCGATCACCGGCTCAGCGCAGCTGTTGCTCGATCGTCTTCGTCAGCGGCGACACCACGTCCCCCGTGTGCTTCGTCGCCACCGGCTCGATCAGCACGATCCAGCATTCCTGCTCGGCGACGGGATTGTGGCGCGTGCCGCGCGGCACCACATGCATCGAGCCGGCCGGCAGCTCGACCACGCGCGAGCCTTCGTACTCGATCTTCAGATGGCCGCGCACCACGAAGAACAGCTCGTCCTCGTGCGCGTGGTCGTGCCATGCCAGTTGGCCGAGTACCTTGGCCACCTTCACGTACTGGTCGTTGACGCGTGCGACCACCTTCGGCGACCAGTGCTCGGTGACGTCGGCGAACGCCGCCTCGAGATCGAACGACTCGGCAAACGGACGGGAAACCATGTTTATCTCCAGGTTGGAACGATGGATGCGGCGAGCAGCAGGCTCGTCGCGAGGTGGAGGAGGCGCCGCCGGCGCCGGCTTGTCGCGCCGCATCGCAGGGCGACGCCGCGCGGCGCGCCGGGCGGCCCCGCCGCGGGCGGCTCGTGAGCCGGGCCTGATTCGGGCGCGAACCGAGTGCGGCTCAGTTGCCGCCGTGCGCGTCCCGCTCGTGCCCGCCCTGCGTGGCGGGCAGGCGCCACTGGCCGCTGTGCCTGAGCCCTTGGACGAAGCGCTGACGCTCCTCGGGCGTCAGGCTCGCCGCGAAATCGGCCACGTTGCTCTCGACCTGCGCGCGCAGGCGCGTGTCGGCCTCGCGCGTGCGCGACAGCGCCTCGTCGAGCGCGGGGCGATCGAGTTGCGGCATGGCGAGCAGGTCGAGCACGTCGCGGCGGCCCTCGCGGGCCTCGCGCGCATAGACGCGCGCCTCGCGGCGCGCCGCTTTCAGCGCCTCCATGAACTCGCGCTGCCGCTCGGCGGGCAGCCCGTCGGCCGCGAAGCGCAGTGCCTGCTTCGGCGCATGGGTGCCGCCAGCGCCGTGCTGGCGCGCGTACCACTGATAGGCGCCGCCCGCGATCGCGCCGAGCAGGAACACGTTCAGCACGACCGAGGCGGCGAGCAGCAGGGTGGGGGTCCGGCCGTTCATTCACCGCTCCAGTCGTCGGTCGAGCCACCGAAGCTGGTGGTCAGGTAGGTGCTCTCGTGCAGCGCCGCGGGCGCGCTCGGGAGCACGGCCGAGGACATCGCGAGCGCGCCGGCCAGCACGCCGAGCGCGCCCACGCCGGCCACCGCGGCGCCGGACCACCAGAGCCGGCCGCGCGTCCAGGGGCGCCGCGCGGCCGGCGCCGTCGCCACGATGCGCGCGACGAGCGCGTGGCCGGCCGGCGCGACGTGGTGGGCGCCGAGCCAGCCGTCGAGGTCGGCGGCCTCGGCAAGCAGCGGCCCGGCCGTCTCGGGATGCGTGCCGGCCCAGGCGCGCGCGGCGTCGCGTTCGGCGTCGGGCCAGCGGCGCGAGTCGGCGCCGTAGGCCTCGACGATGCTGCGGAATCGTTCGGGTGTCATCAGATTTCCTCGCTGCGGCCGCTGGCGGCCAGTTGCGCGCGCAGATTGCGCCGGGCGCGCGAGAGCAGGCTCTCCAGCGCGTCCACCGTGATGCCCATCAGGCCGGCCGCCTCGATGTTCGACAACTCCTGATAGTAATGGAGCACGAGCGCCTCGCGCTGCCGGGGCGGCAGCGCCGCCAGCGCGTCGCGCACGCGCGCGTCGCGCTCCCGCGTCTCCAGTCGCGCGTCGGCGCGCGGCTGCGGATCCGGCTCGTCGGGCAGCGCGTCGGCCGGTTCCTCGCGCCGGCCGCGCAGCCGGTCGTAGCAGAGGTTCAGCGCGACGCGATGCAGCCAGGTGTCGAAGCGCGCCTCGCCCGTCTTCCAGCGCGGTGCCTGTTTCCAGATCCGGATGAACGCCTCCTGCGCGACGTCCTCGGCTTCCATGCGGTCGCCGAGCAGCCGCGTGGCGAGCGCGAGCAGCCGCGGCAGCTTGCGCGCGACCAGCGCACGCACGGCGCCGGGATCGCGTGCGCCCACGCGCGCGAGCAGTTCCGCGTCGGGGTCGCGTTCGCTCACGTGGCGGACTTCCGGCTCGGCGGCCGCTCGCGCGGCCACGGGGGCGTTGGGGCGCGCCGTTGCGCGCGCCGGACTGGCTTCACGGGTCAGGACTCCCTGCGGGACGGCGTGGGCGCCCGGCCCGGCCGCGCCGTCACGCGCCTGCCGGGCGGTGGACGAGCGGGGCCGGGCCGGGGGCGCGGGCATGGCGGCGGTGGTTCCGTTCATCACGAACGGGCGGCGGGCAGGCATCGGCGAGGCCTGGGCGCCCGTCGCCCCCGATCAATATACGACGACCGCGGCCGGTCGCACATAAACCGGCCGGGCGGGGACGACCACGCAACCGGCGAGCGTCGTCGCGACGAGCACGAGGATCATGGACATTTTCATGAAAGGCATTCCCAGGCAAGACGATGGCATGAGCCGGCGCGCCGCTGCTGTTCGGTGACGGCGCGCCGGACGGCGCGGGATGGCACGACGCACGAGGCGGGCACGAGGCGGAGGTGGGATGCGGCGGGCGTGCCCGCCGACCTGGCGCTTAGGCCCAGTGCCCCGGCACCCAGTGCCAGTTCGGGCCGTGGGCGACCCAGTGGCCCGGCACCCAGTGGTACCCGACGCGCACCGGCTGCCAGACGTAGGCGCCATGCTCCCAGCGCCAGCGGCCGTGATCCCAGACGTAGCCGGCGCGCGCGGGCGGCACGACTTCGTCGCGCGGGGCGGGCGGCGCGATCGGCGCGACGACGACGGCCTGCGCGAAGGCGCTGGTGGCGAGCGTCAGGCTCAGTGCGGCGGCGAGCCGGGCAGGATGGAACGGTCGTTTCATTGGCGCAACTCCCTGAATGTGAACCGGCGCGATCGCGCCATATCCGCTTGAACGCAGGCAGGGGGAGAAATCCGTCGCTCGGGCGCGAAATTCCATGTGACGGGCCGCGGCGGGGCGGCCTGCCGCCGGACCGCAAACCTTATTGTCAGGTTTGCCCGGTCGCCCTACTATTCATGGCCCACCAAGACCGGGACTTTCGTCGTGCGCAGGCAAGCCCCGCTGCCGGCTTCGCGATCGAGAGCCTTGCCGTGGCGCCACCGATGGCCTTCGCCTCGCCCTTTCCTGATTCGTACCGCCGATGAATGCCGCCTGCCCGCCCTGTCCGCCCAGCCCGCTCGGGCCCGCCTTCGCGCCGGGAGCCGCGTCGCCGCCCGCCTGCCCGCAGCCGGTGAGGCGGCTCGCGTCGCTCGCGCTGCTCGGCGCGATGTCGGTGCTGCTGAGCGCCTGCGAACGGCAGGGCGCGCACGATGCCGGCACCCCCGCCGCGTCCGGCGCCGCGGGCATGAGTGCGCCGGCCTTGGCCGCCGCCCGGGTCGCAACGGCCGATCCTGGCGCGGCTGCCGCTTCGTCGTCGGCGGCTGCCGCCGGGCTCGGACGCGCCGACCTGATGCGCGCGGTGTTCCCGCGCTGGCACGAAGGCAACGATCCCGGCGCGCGCGACGTCGAGGTCGAGTTGCCCGAGCGCGACGATGCGGGACGAATTCGCCGCGCGGACGGCGCCGCGAAGACGATCGCGGCCCGCGTCGAGATCGCGCCGCGCGAAGTGATCCGCCTCGACGACACGCATGCGGTGATGCTGACCGAGGGCGTCAGCGTCGACGACGGCGGGGTGCGCGACGACAGCTACGCATCGGGCGCCTGGCTCGGCGCCTACTTCTTCCGTCGCGACGCGGCGGGCTGGGTGCTCGAACGGCGCGTGGACGGCGTGGACTACCTCGGCGTGGCCGGCACGCTGGGCGAAACCAGCGTCGCGCGCATCGGGGCCGGCGAGTTCGGCCTGGTCGTGACGGGGGGCGGATGCTGGCAGGGCTTCTGCGGCACCTGGGCCTCGGTCTACGGGATCAGGCCGGGACGCATCGCGACCTACGCGAGCACGATCCCGACCGACGGCAACAACCTCGGCGCGAGCGGCGATTGCGACGCGGCGCTGAAGGCGGCCGAGGCGGCGCACGGCGCGGCGAGCGAAACCGACCTGATCGCGACGGCCGACGCGGGCAGCCCGCCGTCGTGCTTCGACATCAACGGCAAGCTCTCGCTTGCCGCGGCCGCCGACGGCACGAGCGAGATGCGCATCCACTTCGACGGCGCGCAGACCTCGGGCCCCGGCGACGAGCCCGCCGTGCGCCTGATCCATCAGACGGCGGTGTACCGGCTGCGCGACGGCAAATACATGCTGGCGAGTGGGCGCAACCCGGTGCCGGCGTTCTAGCCGGCCCGGCGCGGCCAGCCGGCCGGGCCCCCCGGGGCTGGCGGATCGCGTTCTCGCGCCGTGGCGCGCGCCGCTGCCCCGGCACCGAACCGGTTCGGCCGTGCGTCGCGCCGCTCGTCGCCATCGTCCCGTCGGACTGTCGGTGCCGAAGCCCTCTGCGCCCGTATCGCCGGCGGCCGCCGCGAATCAACCGGCGCGACGCGGTGGGCCGGCGCATGCCACGCCATGCGGCGCTTTCGATGCGCCGCGAAACCGCCGCTCGCGAGCGTGCCGTCACACGCTGCCCATGCCCATCAACGCATCGCGGCGAGCGCAGTGCCGGCGTCGATTGGTCGGTAATCCGAAAGGAAGCGGCGAGGCCCTCGATAACCACGCCGGGCGGCCGCGAGCCGATTGCATGGCGCGCTGTTTCACTATCTGCGCCTGACGCGATGTCCTAGCTGTTTTCATTGTTTCTGGCTCTGTTGGCCGTGACGTGGCGAGGCTATCTTGACGCCGATAGAATCATCGATGGAGCGAGAATGGAACCCGTAATCGACTTCCGGCATCTCGAGACGCCGGCCGACCTGACGGCCGCCTACGACGTGATGCGCGCGCTGCGCCCGCACCTGGCCGGCGTGGATGCGTTCGTCGCGCAGCTCGACCGGCAGCGCGCCGAGGGCTACCGGCTGCTGGCCGCCGTGCAAGGCCCGCGCGTGCTGGGCCTGTCCGGCTACCGGCACCAGACGAACCTGCTGTACGGCCGTTTCGTCTATGTCGACGATCTCGTCGTCGATCCGGCCTTGCAGCGCCATCAGATCGGCGCGCGCCTGCTCGACGCGACGCGGACCATCGCACGCGAGAGCGGCTGTGCGCATTTCGTGCTCGACACCGGCCTGCACATGCCGCTCGCGCAACGTTTCTATTTTCGCAACGGCATGCTCGCGAAAGGCATGCATTTCGTCGAGCCGCTGAGCGCCCTGGAGACGACTGCACGATGAAGCTGCTGCTGCTCAATGCGAGCCCGTTCGGCGAGGCGAGCCACGCCTACGGGCTCGCGCGCGAGACGGTGGACGCGCTGCGCCGCCAGGAGGCCGCCGATGGCCGCGAATTCACGCTGATCGAGCGCGACCTGGCGGCCACGCCGCTGCCGCCCATCACGCCCGCCTACGCGAGCGCGATCACCTCGCGCACGCCCGATGCCGCGCAGTTCGCGCTGTCGGAGGAACTGGTGCTCGAGATCGAGGCAACCGACTGCCTCGTGATCGCCACACCGATGCACAACTTCACCGTGCCGGCCGCGCTCAAGCTCTGGATCGACTACGTGCTGCGAATCAACCGCACGTTCGCGGGTACGCCGGAAGGCAAGGTGGGGCTGATGCAGGACCGGCCGACCTTCGTGATCGTGGGCTCGGGCGGCATACACAGCGGCCCGAACGCGCGCCAGACCGATTTCCTCACGCCCTACCTCGGCTACGCGCTCGGCACGATCGGGATCCGCAACGTGCGTTTCTTCCTGCTGCAAGGGCTGGTGATGGGCGAGGCGGCGGTGCAGGCCGAACTCGCGCGCGAACGCGCCGCGCTGCGCCGCTGCGTGCCGTTCTCGGCGCTGCCCGCGAGCGACTCCGGGCAGCCGGCCGCGGCCAGCTGAGGCCGCGGGCGCCGGGCGATGGCGCACTCGCGCGGTCCGTGCGGGGCCGCCGCTGCGCAGCGCGGGGCGTCGGCTTCGAGCCGCGCCCGGCCCGGTTTCGCCGGCGGTCCGCCCGCCCGCGCATGCGCAACCGTGTCGGCCCCGGCTAGGCGTCGTAGACCTGCCGCAGCGCCCGCGCGTAGCGCTGCGCGGCCTCGCGGTCGATCACGTTGGCGAAGCCGAGCACGGCACCGCGCCGCGTCTGCTTCGCGCGGCTGTTCGCATACCACTCCGACAGCGCGCTGACGCCGAGCCCCGCCGCGCGCGCGCGCGCGGCGAAGTCGAGATCGTCGATCGCCGCAGCGCCTTCGAAGCCGATCGCGAGATGCATGCCGCCCGGCGGCACGTCGATGCGCAGCCGCGCGCCGAACGCGTCGCGCAGCGCCTCCACCATCAGCCCGCGGCGCTCCGCATACAGCGCGCGCATCCGTTTCAGGTGCCGCGCGAAATGGCCCTGCGCGATGAAGTCGGCCACGCCGGCCTGCAGCAGGTACGGCGAGGCGGCGTTCATGGTCTGGCAGATCCGCAGGAGGCGCGCGGTGGCGCGCTCGGGCACCACCACGTAGGCGAGCCGCAGGCCCGGCACCATTACCTTGCTGAAGGTGCCGCAATAGATCACGCGGTCGTGCCGGTCCAGGCTCTTCAGCGCGGGCAGCGGCCGGCCCGCGTAGCGGAACTCGCTATCGTAGTCGTCCTCGATCACCCAGCTGCCGGCGCGCGAGGCCCAGTCCAGCAGCGCCATGCGGCGTGACAGCGAGAGCGTGACGCCGAGCGGGCTCTGGTGCGAGGGCGTCACCACCGCGAAGCGCGCCTCGGGGGCGAGTGCCGCGCCGCGTTCCACCATCAGCCCCTCGGCATCCACCGGCACCGGCACCAGTTCCATGCCCGCATCGACCAGAAAGCGCCGCGCGAGCAGATAGCCGGGATCCTCGAACCACATGCGCTCGCCCGGCGCGGCGAGCGCACGCAGCACCAGTTCGAGCGTGGCGCGATAGCCGCCCGTCACGAATACCTGGTCCGGCGTGCATGCCACGCCGCGCGACAGTCCGAGGTAGGTGGCGATCTTCTCGCGCAGCAGCAGATAGCCGCGCGGATCGGGATAGGCGAGCGAGGCCGTTTCGGCGCGCCGCAGGCGGTAGGCGACCAGCCGGCTCCAGACCTTGCGCGGGAACGCGTCGAGTGCGGGCAGCCCCGGCTGCAGCGGCAGCGGTTCGCTGCCGCGCTCGCCGGGCGGGCGGCCGGGATCGGCTGCGGCCGGCTTGTCCTTCGGCGCGGCGGCGCTGGCGCGCGAAGCTCGCGCCGCGCCGCGCAGCGCCGCCTGCGGCAGCGACGGCGAGACATAGGTGCCGGCCGCGCCGCGCACCTGCAGATAGCCTTCGTCGATGAGAATCCGGTAGGCCGTTTCGATCGTGCCGCGCGCCGTGTTCAACTCGGTGGCGAGGCCGCGCACGGCGGGCACGCGATCGCCGGGGCGCAGGTGCCCGGCGCGGATCGCGAGCTTGAAGCGCTCGCAGATCTGCAGGTAGATGGGCAACTGCAGGCGCCGGTCGATGTCGAGCTTCAGGTCGCGGTCGCGGTGGGTCATCGGGGGACTGTTGGACTGCTCGGGTGTGGTGAAGCGTGTGAAATCAGTGAGCCGTCATTGTCGCATGAGGAACGTGGCGCCGGCGCCGGGCCGGACGTTCGAGCAAATCATGCGCGGCAAAACTGCGATGAAATTTCCAACCCGGATAAGGTTTATCGCAATGAAACGTGCGCGGCGCCGCAGGAAAAGGACCAGGAAAACAGCAATGCGCGGCAGCAAAGGCGGCTTGCAATCCTAAAGAACGACTAACTAATCCGAACCAGGTGAGGTGGCGGCGCGCGGGGAGCGGGGGATTCGGCTGCGGGGCGCGAGGTCAAGGCGTTCTAATATCGGATCCGCTCGGCGGGGATCCATCCGCCGCGCGCCGCGCGCGCGGGCACGGCGGGCGGCAGGCGCTCATTGCTGCGCGAGCCATTCGTCGATCGAATCCCGGGCGCGCTGCTCGACCATGCTGATCGCCATCAGTACGTCGATCTTGGTGCGCGGGATCGTCAGCTCGACGGGCGGCAGCGTCGTGTCGCGATACGCGTCGTCGACGCCGTGGATCTTCGCGCTGCAATACCACTGCGTGCCGGTATCGTCCGGCAAGACGTCCGTGGACACGCGAAACCCACGATGCTCGAAAGACATATCTCCTCCTGGTGTACTGCGGTGTGCAAGCCGATCGAAAGCCCGCGGCGAGCCGCCGCGGGTGGCGTCATGCTAGCACCTTCGCCACGCGTATGCCGCGTGTGCCGTGCCCGCTCGGGCGGCTGCCCGCAGGCCGCCGGGCGGCGGGTTCACGGTCGCCGCCGGCCCGCCACCTCACCCTGCGATCCGCGGCATGGAAGCGGCGCCTCCTCCAGCGCGGCGTGGTGCTCGACGGCCGCGCGTTCGGCAGCGGCTGCGGCCAAGCCGACATCGGCGCCGCGCCGCGTTGCCGGCAACCCGCCCGGATGCTTATCAGTATCGCGAATAAATTGCGATTGCCTCCTGGCGGGAATTAAATCGAGTGCAGCCCGTTCCGCGGATTTTGGGGGATTTCGATTTAATCCGATGCTGAAGATTATGATTTGGAATTGTCGACGCGCGCTGCGAACCGCGATTTGTGCATTTCATGGAGCGGGCTGTCGCTGGCGGGTGGCGCCCGCGCATGACAGCGAGACGAAAATGCGGCGGCGAGGCCAAGGTGAAATTCATTTAATCGCTGGCCGGCGCCGCGTTCAGGGATTTTCGCGTGAAAAAAATTTGAAAATCGATTTCGGCCGGCGCCGTCCGAGCGAGCGAATGGCCGGCATTTTCGACGGCGATGGCGGCAGCCCGGCATGACCAGCGGACGCGCCGCGCATGACGAGGGGCAGACCGCTTGCGGCCACGCTAAGCTGCCCGCATCGACGGCGGCAGCAGGGTGGCGGAGTAGGCGCGGCATTGCGGGCAGGCGCGGCGCGGCTACCGGATCGGCGTCAAAAGTGTGAGGAATTCGGGAGGCAGGCGTACTGCCCGGAACGCATCGCGAACGTCATTGACGAGAAAAAGATCCGCGCCGCTCACGGCGCGGACCGTCAAGGCACCGGATAATGCCACCGGAATACGGGCCGGTGGCATTTCCGTGCAACGTATCTACTACGTCGCCGGCGAATAATCGCACGAATGTAATAAAAAAACTATGCCTGATTGTAAAATCCGCTGCCGGACTGCTAAAAATAACCACACCCTGCTGTAAATCGCAGTTGACAGCAGGCCATTAGTCTCGGCAATCGATTGCGCAAACGCTTGCGCTCGCGCGATTGGAAAGGACCCTCTGGAAGATATTCATCGGCACATTCCGATGACGGCGCCGGCCGGTTCCGCGCGGCCCCCCCTTACTGTTCGGCGGGAACCGTCAGCCGAAACGCGGCCGGCGTGGTGCCGCCCACATCGGGCGGCAGCGGCGAGGCCGCCCGCACGGCGCGCAGCACGGCGTCGTCCCAATCGGCGTCGCCGCTCGGCTGCACGATCACGGCCGACAGCAGCGTGCCGTCGGGCGCGCTGCGGATCTCCAGCGTCACGCGCCGGTCCGCCGTGCCGCGCCGCGTGACGAGCGGCGCAATGCGCTGCCGCACGCGCTCGGCATAGGCGGGCGAGGCCAGCGGCCCGGGCGCGGGAGGCGGCGGGGCCGCCGAGGCCGCCGCGTCGCGCGCATGCAACTGCGCGATCGCGTCGGTCTGGATCGAAATGAGCAGCCAGTCGCGCTGGGGCTGCGGCATCGCCATCACGGCGTGCTGCAGGGTGCGCAGGTTGCGGCACCAGGCATCGGCGGGTGCGCGGTCCGGATCGGCGGCGGTCGCGAGCGCGCGCCTCGCGGCCGGGTCGCGCTGCAACTGCAGGTCGATCGCGGCCGACAGCGCCTGCCTGCCCTGGCTGCGCTGCTCGGCGTTGATGGTGGCCAGCGGCGTGTTCAGCGCGGTGCGCTTCAGCGATTCATAGGTGATGCGGAAGTAGTCGTCGACCTCGCGCTCGGTGAGCTTCGCGAGCGACAGATAGCGCAGCATCACGTCGCTCATGCTCTTCAGGCCGCCGCAGTCGGCGGGCGCGGCGTCGAGCACGCGCGTGCCGAGCGCGATGAAGGCGGAGCGGTCGGCACGCGAGACGCGCAGCGAGCCCTCGCTGAACAGCTCGGCGCGCCGCGTCGCGATCGAGCGGCCGAGCGCGTCCGGCCCGGGCTTGCCGAGCAGGCGGCGGATGTCGGGATCGTCGCGCATCTTCTCGCGCCAGTGCGCGAGGATCGCGGCCTTCGGCGAATCGGGAGCGATGCCGTATTGCGCGACGAACGCATCGGTGGCGGCGTGTTCGAGCGTGAGCGGCGCCGCGCCGGACAGCGGCGTGGCCGGAGCCTCGGGCTCGCGCGCGGCCGAAGGCGGTGCGGCGGTGCCGCCGGCCGCGCAGGCGGCCAGCACGGCGAGCGCGGCGGCGCCGGCGCTACGGCGGGCGGCGCGCGCGGCAAAACCGGAAAGAGCCGGCATGGCGGCCTCCGTGAGTGCGATGCAGGCAATCTAGCATGCCGCCGCGGCGGCACGCAGGGCTACGGCATCATCGTCACGCGGACCGTTTCGCCGGGACACGTCTGCGCGTTGGCCGCGGCGATGGTCTTCGGCAGCCGCTGCTTGTCGGCCGCGACATTGGTGTAGTAGCGCATCGCGGCCGGCCCGGGCGGCGCGCCCGCTTCCCAGACGGCGGCCCACAAGCGGCCGTGGCCGTCGCTCATCAGCACCGACTTGGTATCGCAGGCGATGCCCTGCACGAACATCGAGGTGACGCGCGCGCCATTGCCGTCGAGGTTGTCGGCCTGCGTATCGACGGCGCCGGCGCTGGCCACCATCGTCGCGTAGTCCTTGCCGAGCAGCCGGTGCAGCGCCTCGTCCTCGGCGGCGGTGCGCGCCACGCCGAGCGAGAGCAGCGTCGGCGTGGCGTTCGGGTCCTTCGCGGCAGCCACGTAATCGCCGCTGTAGTAGACGCCCACGCCGGCGCCGCAGGTGAACGCGTCGCCCTGCTGATCCACGCGCAGGCGGTTGAGCACGCGGCGGAAGGTCAGCGTGCAGCCCTGCGTGCTCATCTTCGCGTTGCCGACATAGCGCGCCAGGTCCGGCGACGCGAAGGTGGCCGTCTCGGACAGCGCGCCTGAATTCGCGCCCGCGACGGCGTCGAAGCTGAACAGGAAGCGCTGCGCGTTCGCCTGCGTGATGTCGAGCTGCGCGCCGGCATGGCCGCTCGCGTCCACGCGCTGCCAGCGCGTGTCCCAGCGAAACGGCGTGCCTGCGTGGCGCAGCACGACGAGGCGGTCGGCATAGAGGTTTCGCAGGCAGACCAGGTCGCCGCAGGCGTCGCGCGTGGCCCGCCAGGCGCGCTGGTCGTCGCGCCAGGCGGGCGAGCCGCTCACGCGCGCGTAGAGCTGGTGCAGCGTGTCGTCCTGCTTCGAGAGCCGCGGATCGGCGCAGATGCGTTTTTCGGTCGGCGTGGCCGCCTTCGTGCAGTCGAAGCTCGCGGCCCGGGCGGCGGCGGGCAGCGCGCCGAGGGGCAGGGCGCTGAGGGCGGCGAGCAGCAGCGCGCGGAGCGTCGCGGCCCGGTCGGTCGAGGATTTCATACGTCTCCGTGGGGTTGGCGGCGCGGGCAGGTGCCGCGGGTCCGCAGCCGGACCGCCGGATATCCTACGCGAAACCGGCTGCCGCGGAACACGGTAGACAGCGCCGGCGCGCCGTTCGTTCAGAACGAGGCGCCGATCTGAAGCTGGCGTATCCGCTACCGATCGCCGGTGCGCTTGACGACCGGAAAGCCGAGCTGGACCTCGAGCGGGCCGGCCGGCGGATGCAGGCCGATTCGCAGACCGATTCGCAGGCCGGGGCGTCGGCTGACGGGCAGGCGGGCACCGCGCCCGGCTCGATCCGAGGCAGGCCGTCGGTTCCGATATCGATGACCGTGAACGGATCGAGCGCGCACTCGCCGTCGACGGCCCGCCGGCCGGCATCGGCCCGACCCCGCCGCATCGCGCGGCGGCCGCGTCGCGATGCGGCCGAGGGCCCGGGCGGAGCGATCGCGCGGCGTGGACGCAGTCGGGCCGAGGCACGACGGCGAGCGCCGGCCCGCCGCGCTCACCGCTGCCGGTGCGTGCCGCGGCCCGGGCGCCGGGCCGCGGGCTTCGCCGAGCCGCCGCCCGGCGCGGCGGGCTGGTCGTCCCGCCGCCCGCCCGTGTTCGCTCCCGCCCGCCCGTCCGCTGGGGCGTCGTCCTGCTCGAGCAGGGCCGCGAAGCGGTCCGCCAGGGTCGGCCGCGACCGCTTGGGCCATACCGCGCTGAGTTCGAAGAACGGCAGCGCGGCGCCGTCGCGCAGCTCGCAGACGCGCACCCCCGAAAAGCGCAGCGCCTGCACCGAACGCGGCAGCAGCGAGGCGCCGCAGCCTGCCGCGACGCAGGCCAGCACCGTCAGCGAGCGGTTCGCGTCCTGCACCACGCTGGTCTCGCAGCCGGCCTTGCGGAACGCGCTCAGGATGCCGGCGCGGATCGCCGGCAACTGCTCCTGCGGGAACCAGACGAGGCCGAGGCGGGCGAGATCGGCCAGCGCGAGCCGGCCGTCCGCGCCGAGCGGATGCGATTCGTGTACCACCGCCTGCAGCCGCTCGCGTGCGATCAGCTTCTCGTGCATGCGCCCGCGGACCGCCACCGGCGTATGCAGCAGGCCGATGTCGATCTCGCCCGATTCGAGCGCGCCGGCCTGCTCGGCATTGCTCATCTCGCGCAGCGTCAGCTCGACGTTCGGCACCTCGTCACGCAGCGCGGCAATCGCCCTCGGCATGAGCTCGAACAGCGCGGCCGAGGCGAAGCCGATCGTGAGCCGCCCGCCGCGCTGCGCGCCGATATCGCGCGCGCGCCGCTCGGCTGCCTCGATGCGCGCCATGCTCAGGCGCAGGTCGTCGACGATCGCCTCGCCGGCGGCCGTCAGGGCCGCGCCGCGGCGCGTGCGCGAGAACAGGCGCACGCCGAGCTCGCGCTCGAAGCGCGTGATGGCCTGGCTCAGCGCCGGCTGCGCGAGCCCGAGCCGCTCGGCCGCGCCGGTCACGCTGCCGGCGTCGGCCACGGCCAGGAAGTACTTGAGGATGCGGGCGGATTCCATAAGGCCATGCAATGAAAGATCAACGTTTCCATAGTATGCACGGCACTGCGTCCCGCACCAGAATGCGTACCATCATTCAATCGCGGTCGGGCGCCGGCGTGCCGCCACGATACGCACAAGGAGACGAGTCATGCGCTGGTACCGGGACATCCCACCCGCCGAGAAACGCACGCTCCGGGCCTGCTTCGCGGGCTGGGCGGTGGACGCGGCCGATACGCAGATCTTTTCGCTGGTGATCCCGACGCTGCTGACGGTATGGGGCATCAGCAAGGGGCAGGCCGGCCTGATCGGCGGCGCCACGCTGGTGGCCGGCGCGCTGGGCGGGCTGCTGGCCGGCATGCTGTCGGATCGGGTGGGCCGCGTGCGCGCGCTGCAGGTCACCGTGCTCTGGTTTTCGCTGTTCACCTTCCTGAGCGCGTTCGCGCAGAACTTCGAGCAGTTGCTCGCGCTGAAGGCGCTGCAGGGCATCGGCTTCGGCGGCGAATGGACGGCCGGTGCGGTGCTGCTCAGCGAAACCATCGACGCGCGGCATCGCGGCAAGGCGATGGGCATCGTGCAGAGCGCCTGGGGCTTCGGCTGGGGCGCCGCGGTGCTGCTCTATACGGCGATGTTCTCGTTCGTCTCGCAGGAGTGGGCGTGGCGGCTGCTGTTCGCGGTGGGCGTGGCGCCCGCGCTGCTGGTGCTGTATCTGCGCCGCAAGGTGGCCGAGCCGCCGCGCGAGCGGGCCGCCGCGCGCGAGGCCGGGCGGCCCGGCGTGCTGGCGACGGCGGCCGGCATCTTCGCGCCGGCGGTGCTGCGCACGACGGTGGTGGGCGGGCTGATCGGGCTGGGCGCGCATGGCGGCTATTACGCGGTCACCACCTGGCTGCCGACCTACCTGAAGACCGAGCGCCATCTGTCGGTGCTCGGCACGGGCGGCTACCTGGCGGTGGTGATCGTCGCGTTCATCGCCGGCTGCTTCGCGAGCGCCTGGCTGCAGGACCGCATCGGCCGCCGCCGGACCGTGATCGTGTTCGCGATCGGCTGCACGGTGATGGTCAATCTCTACACGCGCCTGCCGATCGGTGACACCGCCATGCTGATCCTGAGCTTCCCGCTTGGGCTGCTTTCGGCCGGCATCCCGGCCGCGCTCGGCGCGCTGTTCAACGAACTCTATCCGCAGGGCGTGCGCGGCACCGGCGTGGGTTTTTGCTACAACTTCGGGCGCATCGTCTCGGCCGGCTTTCCGGTCCTGATCGGCCACATGAGCAGCACGATGTCGCTCGGCACCGCGCTTGGCATCGATGCCGGCCTGGCCTATGGGCTGGTCGTGGTCGCCGCGCTGCTGCTGCCCGAGACGCGCGGGCGCCGCATCGCCGCGCCGCTGCCCGGCGGCTCGCGCGCCGGCCCGCAAGGCGCGAGCCCCGCCACGCCGGTCGAACCCACCTGATCGCGAATACATGAAGACGACGCATCCGGCTTTGCCGCCGCTTGCCGAGGCCGGCCTGTCGGCCGCGGGCGCGGCCTGGCTCGCCGCCGGCGCGCCGGCCGTGACCGGCATCGACAGCCACGCCCACCTGTTCCTGAGCACGCTGCCGCTCGCCGCGCAGCGCCGCCATGCGCCCGACTACGACGCCACGCTCGACGCCTATGTCGCGCATCTGTCGGCGCATGGGCTTTCGCATGGCGTGCTGGTGCAGCCGAGCTTCCTCGGCACCGACAACAGCTGGCTCGCGGCCGTGGCAGGTCGGTATCCGCGGCGCTTTCGCGGCGTGGCCGTGGTCGATCCGTGCCTGGACGAGGCGGCGCTCGGCGCGCTGGCCGCGAGCGGCATCGTCGGCGCGCGGCTCAACCTGATCGGCCTGCCGCTGCCGGACCTGCGCGCCGGCCCGTGGCCTGCCTTCCTCGCGCGCATCAACGCGCTGGGCTGGCATCTCGAACTGCATCGCGGCGCGGCCGACCTGCCGGTGCTGCTCGACGCGCTGCTCGCGCAGCGCTGCACCGTGGTGGTCGATCATTTCGGGCGGCCGGACCCCGCGGCCGGCGCGCGCGATGCGGGCTTTCGCCATCTGCTCGCGCAGGCCGACGGCGGGCGCGTGTGGGTCAAGCTCTCGGCCGCCTATCGCAGCGCGGGCGCCGATGACGGCGAGGCGTTGGCGCGCGTGCTCGCGTCGCAACTGCTGGCGGCGTTCGGCACCGAACGGCTGGTATGGGGCAGTGATTGGCCGCATACGCAGCATCGGCATCTGGTCGACTACGCGGCGGCCGCGCGCGCGTTGCGGCGCTGGGTGCCGGACGACGCGCAACGGCAGGCGATCCTGACCACCTCCGCGCGCGAGCTGTTCCGCTTCTGAGCCGCCGCGGGCGCCGTTTCCTGCCGTTTCCTGCCGTTTCCTGCCGTTTCCGGCCGTTTCCTGCCGGTTGCGCGCCGCAGCAGCCGCAGCGGCAGCCGTTGCGTTCAGCCCTGCGCCGCCAGTGCCGCCGCCGGCACGTTGCGAAAGCTGATCGCCAGCCGGTTGAAGCTGTTCATGAGGCCGATGGCGATCGTCAGGTCGGCCAGCTCCTTCTCGCCGAACACGCTGGCGGCCGCCTGATAATCGCTGTCCGGCACCCCGGTCTGCGCCACGCGCGTGACCGATTCGGCCCAGGCCAGCGCGGCCTGCTCGCGCGCGCTGAAGAGGCTTTTCGCCTCGTGCCAGACGGGCACCAGCACGATCTTCTCGACCGCCACGCCGTGCTTGCGCAGGTCGCGCGTGTGCAGGTCGATGCAATAGGCGCAGCCGTTGATCAGGCTCACGCGCAGGTAGACGAGATCGACGAGCGTGGCGTCGAGCCCGCACTGCGAGACATAGGCGTGTACGCCGACGAGCGCCTTGTAGCCGGCCGGCGCCGCCTGTTGATAGTGGATGCGTTCGCTCATTTCGATGCCTCCGGTGAATCGTTGACGGTCAGGGCGCGATGATCGCTGTCGACGACGAACACCGCGAGCAGCTTCGCGGGCTCGGTGGCGCTCGCGTTGCGGCTCGTCACGTGGTGCGCGCCCGGCATTTCGTAGAACGATTCGCCCGCGTGGTAGACGCGCTCGGGCTGCCCCTCCACCTGGCTCGCCACGCTGCCGGACACCACATAGGCGTAGATGAACGCCGAGTGATCGTGGCGATGCGGCGGCGAGGCGCCGTTCGGCGGATACGACACCTCCACCGCCACCAGCGACTTGCCCGGCACGGACGGGATCGCATGCGAGAAATTGGGCTTGACGCTGGCGCCGGCGGCGCCGGCTTCGCTGTCGGCCATGGCGGGGCGGCTCAGCACCGCCGCGGCGGCCAGCAGCAGCGGCAGGTAGCGATGCGCGGGTTTCATGGGAGGCTCCTCGATGGGATCAGGCGGTCATTCTGCGCCGTTCGCAGTTCATGAAAAAGCACTGAAAAGCTGTTTTTTCCATGTACCATGGCGGCATGTCGAAGCCCCTGGACCTCGCGCTGGACCGTTCGGCCGCGCTGCCGCTTGCCGAGCAGATCCGGCTCGGCATCGCCGCCGCGATCGATCGCGGCGTGCTCGCGCCCGGCGCGCGCCTGCCGTCGTGGCTCGATCTCGCCGCACAGCTCGGCGTGGCGCGCGGCACCGTCAAGGCCGCCTACGAGCGGCTGGTGGATGCGCAGCTGGTGGTGGCGTCGCGCCCCGGCGGCACGCGCGTGGCCGAGCGGCCGCCGCGGCTCGCGGGGCCGGACGCCGTGCCGGGCGCGGCGCCACTGCCGGGGCCGTTCTGGGATTTCTTCCCGCGCGCGCCGACCGTGTTCCAGAACGGCGTGCCGGCTTCCGACTGCTTCCCCGCGGCGCTGTTCGCGCGGCTGCGTTCGCGCGCCGCGCGCGCGGAGGCGACGGCGCCCGCGGTCTATCCCGATCCGCGCGGCGAGCCGGCCCTGCGGCGCGCGATCGCCGCGCATCTGGCGATCGCGCGCGGCATCGAGTGCCGGCCGTCGCAGGTGTTCGTGACGGCCGGCTTCTCGGGCGCGCGCCAGTTCGCGTTGAGCGTGCTGCGCGCCGAGGGCCGGCGCGCCTGGCTCGAGGAGCCGGGCTTCGTGCCGAGCCGCCGCGCGCTGTCGCTGGCGCGCATCGAGCCGGTACCGGTGCCGGTCGACGAGGACGGCATCGACGTCGACTACGGCCTGCGGCACGCGCCCGATGCGGCGTTCGCGCTGCTCACGCCGGGCCAGCAGGCGCCGCTCGGCCCGACGCTGTCGCTGGCGCGGCGCCGCCGGCTGCTCGAATGGGCCGGCGACACGGGCGCCTCGATCATCGAGGACGACTATCTCGGCGAACTGCAACTGCGGCGCCGCGCGGCTCCGGCGCTGGCCTCGCTCGACACGGCGGGGCGCGTGATCCACATCGGCTCGTTCAGCAAGACCATCAGCCCGGCGCTGCGGCTCGGCTTCCTGGTGGCGCCGGCGCCGCTCGCGGCGCGCTTCGGCGAGGCCGCCGCGTGCTTCGCGCCGGCGCCCGACGTGGCCGTGCAGCTGGCCGCGGAGGCCTTCATGCGCGAGGGCCATTACATGCGCCATCTGCGCCGCATGAAGCGCGTGTATGCCGCGCGCGGCCATGCGCTGCAAACGCGCCTCGAAGCGCTCGGCTATCAGGTGCATCCGGCCGGGCTCGCGATGCTGCTGCGCCTGCCCGACGGCACGCGCGCCAGCGACGTCGAGATCGCGCTCGCGGCCGGCCGCGAGGGGCTCGCGCCCGGGCCGTTGTCGCCCTGGTTCGCCGCGGCGGGCGGCGGCGCGAGCGCGGGGCTGCTGCTCGGCGTGGCCACCGCCGGCGAAGCGCGGCTGGCCGACGCCTGCGCGCGGCTGGACCGGGTGATCCGCGCCCATGCCTGAGGCGGCCGGCCCGGCGCCGAATGGCATGGGCGGATACGCAACGCACCGGGCAGAGACGGCGGACCAGGACGCGGGCGCAGTTGCCGCCTGCCGGTGCTCGACAGGCGGCGTTGGCGCATCGATAACGAAGCGCCGGGGGGGCCTCAGCGGCCTCGGCGCACGCCGATCTTCAGCCAGCGCAGCCAGTGCGTCAGCATCGGCCGGCGAGGCTCGAGCGAGAGCATCGTGTCGTAGTGGGCGCGCGATTCCGCGACGTGCGGGAGTGTCGAAAGCAGAAGGCCGAAGTTCATGGGATGGCTCCGTGCGGCGGCGCGCGAGGCGCTCGCCGCGTAAGCGGGCGCGGAGCCGTTCCGGCGAGGCGAGCGGCTTGCCTCAGGGGGCCGGAGCGTCAGCGCTGCCCGGATGAATGGGGATCAGGCGGCATACGTCGGATAAAGGACAACTGTCACAGTCGTTCATGCTGGCTCCTGTCTCGGGCATCCCGAGCGTGAGTGGCCGCACGGCCGGATGCGCCGCGCGCGGCGGCCCGCAAACGCGGGCGCGCGCGCACGCGGCGGGACGCCGGATGGCGGCGGACCCGGAGCGCGGATGCGTGACGGCATCGCGCGTTCCGGCGCGAAAGCGGTGCGTAAGGAGCAGGACTGCGGAAAGGTTGCTGCGCGCACCGTCTGCCTGAGCGGCTGACGGTGGCCGGGGAGACGGCGGGCGTCGGTCGTTCAGGCGGGAAAGCTGATCGAAGATCGACTACTGCAAGTGTCCAAGACAATTGCCCCGTTGATGAAGATGACGGATTCTAGGGAGCGCGCGCATGCGGCGTCAACCCCGCTTGCCAAGCTTTCCTGATTATTTTTCAGAATTTTTCGTTGCGGCGCCGCGCCCCGTGCTTGCTTCGTCGACGGGCGGCCGCGATCGCGCGGCGCGAACGCGGTATCCTTCCGGCGCCGCCCGTTTCCGGCGGTGCCTCGACCCGCCGACCCGACATGCCGCCCACGCTTCCGCCCGCCGCCGACCTCGCCGCCCGCTCCTCCCCCGACCACGTCACGCGCTACGCATGGAAGGCGCTCGCCGGCTCGGCAATCGGCTATGCGATGGACGGCTTCGACCTGCTGATCCTCGGCTTCATGCTGCCGGCGATCTCGGCCTCGCTGCGGCTCGACGCGCAGCAGGCGGGCGCGCTCGTCACCTGGACGCTGGTGGGCGCGGTGGCGGGCGGGCTGATCTTCGGCGCGCTCAGCGACCGCTACGGCCGCGTGCGCGTGCTGAGCTGGACGATCCTGCTGTTCGCGGTGTTTACCGGGCTCTGCGCGCTGGCGCGTGGCTTCGCCGACCTGCTGGTGTACCGCACCGTGGCCGGCATCGGCCTGGGCGGCGAGTTCGGCATCGGCATGGCGCTGGCCGCCGAGGCCTGGCCCGCCAGCAAACGCGCGCGCGTGTCGTCCTACGTGGCGCTCGGCTGGCAGGCGGGCGTGCTGCTCGCCGCGCTGCTCACGCCGGCGCTGCTGCAGGCGCTCGGCTGGCGTGGCATGTTCGCGGTGGGCGTGCTGCCGGCGCTGGCGGCCTGGGCGATGCGCCATCGGCTGCACGAGCCCGAACTGTTCTTGCGGGCGCGCCGGCCGCATCCGGACGGCGCGGCGGCAGGGCCGGCCGGGTTCGGCCGGCGCTTGCTTCTGCTGTTCGCCGACGCGCGCACGGCACGCACCAGCCTCGGCATCGTGATCCTCTGCGCGGTGCAGAACTTCGGCTACTACGGGATCATGATCTGGATGCCGACCTTCCTCTCGAAGCAGCTCGGCTTCTCGTTGACGAAGTCGGGCATCTGGACCGCCGTGACGGTGCTCGGGATGATGGCGGGCGTCTGGAGCTTCGGCCAGCTCGCCGACCGCATCGGCCGCAAGCCGACCTTCCTGATCTACCAGGCGGGCGCGGTGGTGATGGTGTTCGTCTACGCGCGGCTCGCGGACCCGGCCGCAATGCTGTGGGCCGGCGCGCTGATGGGAATGTTCGTAAACGGGATGGTGGGCGGCTACGGCACGCTGATGTCGGAAGCCTATCCGACCGCCGCGCGCGCCACCGCGCAGAACCTGCTGTGGAACGTGGGGCGCGCGCTCGGCGGGCTCGGGCCGCTGGCGGTGGGCGCGCTGGCCGCGCGCTACTCGTTCCCGGTGGCGATCGCGGCGCTGGCGGCGCTGTACCTGATCGACATGATCGCCACGCTGGTGCTGATCCCCGAGCTGAAGGGCCGCGCGCTCGATTGAGACGGGGCGGCGCCCCCGGCTTGCGCAACGAGGGCGCCGCTCGCGGTGCAGGCCGCGCGCCGTGAGGCCGCTCGTGCGCCGGCCGGGGCGGTGCCTCCTTGGGGGCCGCGCGCGGCGGGCTCAGTCCGCCGCGCCGGCGTCGATCCCCAGTTCGTCCGCCATCCGCTCGACCAGCCGGCGCAGCCGCGCGACCTCACCGGCGAGCCGGTCGTGATCGTCGCGCAGCGCCTCGAAATCGGCCGCGCAGACACCCGCGGACGGTTCGCCGCCGGCCTCGCCGGCAGCGCGCGCGGCGGCCGGCGCATGCGCGGCCGCGCTGAGCTCGCCGCACAACAGGTGCATCCAGCGGCTCTCGCGTTCGCCCGGCGCGCGCGGCAGCTTCACGACCAGCGGCGGGCTGCGCTCGGCCAGCTCGTCGAGGAAGCTCTCCACCGACGAGACGTCGGCGAAGCCGTGCAGCCGTGCCGAATTGAGCCGCAGCTCGGCGGCCGTCTGCGCGCCGCGCAGCAGCAGCACGGTCAACAGCGCCACGGCCTGGCTCGGGATGCCGAGCACGCGGTTCAGGTTGTGCTCGAAGCGCGGCACGCGGCTGCTGCTGCCCTCGAACACGAGGCTGACCTGCTTCAGGTCCTCGATCGCGCGCAGCACCTCGGCCTCGCTCACGCTCATCACGGGCGAGCGCGCGGTCTTCTGGCTGCAGCCGGCCGCGAGCGCGTTCAGCGAGAGCGGATAGGTGTCCGGCACGGTGTGCTGCTTCTCGACCAGCACGCCGACGATGCGTGCCTCGAGCGGGGTGAGCGCGCGCAGCGGGCGCGGGGTGGGGGCTTCGGTGGAAGTGGTCATCGGGCTGCGTCAGTCGAAAGTGGCGGAAAGCAGGCAATCTGCTGCTGCGATGATATACGCTTGCGCGCTCGGCCAGCCAGGCGCGGCCCGGCCCGCGGAAACGGCGCGAGCTGCGCGCGCCACGCCGGGCGGGCCGCGCGCCGCGCCCGAAGCCCGCCCGGCACCTCAGCGAAACGCCCGCATCTGCCCCGTCATCATCTGCAGCATCTTGTTGGCCGCCACCGACAGCTTGCGCCCCACGCGCGTGACCATGTGCGCCTCGGCGTTCTCGAGGATCGGGTGCGCGATCTCGATCGCGAACAACTGCTTGGCCTGCAGCTCGGCCGCCACCGCGAACGCCGGCATCACCGCGATGCCGAGCCCCGATTTCACGAAGTCCTTGAGGATCGCGAACGAATTGGTCGTGACGACCGGCGCGAGCCGCACGCGCTCGGCGTATTCGACGGCCTCCAGCATCTGCCGCGTGCCGTAGGACGGATGCGGGGCCGCGAGCGGATAGCCGGCCAGCTGCTGCACCGTGAGCACCTTGTGGGTGCGGCGCGGGAAGCCGGGGCCGACGATCGCCATCATCGGCTGGCGCTGGGTGGCGCGCGACACCAGCTTCGGCTCGTCGGGCGGGTTGTAGACGAGGCCGATCTCGCCCTCGTCGTTCGAGATCTTGCGGATCACGTCGTTGGTGCTGCCCACGTCGAGATTGACGTGGATGCCCGGGTACTGCCGGCAGAACTGCTGCATCGGCCCGGCCAGCAGGTCCGAGACGAAGCCCTCGCCGAGCACCACGCCGACCTGTCCGGTCTTGAGCCCGCGCAGCTCCTGCAGTTGCGAGAGCAGGTCGTCGCGGTGCGCGAGCTGCTCGCGGAAATACTCGATCACGCAGCGCCCCGCCGCGGTGGGCGTGACACCGCGCGCATGGCGCTCCACCAGGGTGGCGTCGAGCTCCTTCTCGAGCAGCCCGATCTGGCGGCTCACGGCCGACGGCGCCACGTCGAGCCAGTCGGCCGCCGCGCGGATCGTGCCGCAGCGCACGGCCTCGTAGAAATAGACGATGCGGCTGTCGGTGAGGGTATCGGTCATCGGTCGCGTGTTCTAAAAAACAGAACAGTTTCAATATTGGCGTTGATTGATTATACGAGTCCGCCGCCGCAACATCGCATCGACATGCGGTGCCGGCACGGCTCGACGAGGCGGCCCGCTCCATTTCATATCGGGAGTGCTTCTGATGAAAACGGTAGGCGTGATCGGCTTGGGCAACATGGGGCGCGGCATGGCCGGCTCGCTGCGGCGCGGCGGCCATCGGGTGCTCGGCTACGACGCGGCGCCCGGCGTGGCGGCCGCGCTGGCCGCCGAGGGCGTGATCGAGGCACGCGAGTCGGTGGCCGCGATCGCGCGCGAGGCGGAGCTGCTGCTGCTGTCGCTGCCCACCTCGGCGGTGGTCGAGGCGGTGGTGCTGGGCGAGGACGGCGTGCTGGCCCATGCGCGGCGCGGCACGATCGTGGTGGACACCACCACGGCCGACCCGGACAGCACGCGGCGCGTGGCGGCGGCGCTGGCCGAGCGCGGCATCGGCTTCGTCGACGGCCCGGTCAGCGGCGGCCCGAAGGGCGCGGCCACGGCCACCATGACGATGGTGCTCGGCGGCGCGCAGGCCGACGTCGACGCGGTCGAGCCGGTGCTCGCCGCGATCAGCGCCAAGCGCGTCCACGTCGGGCCGGTGGGCGCCGGACACGTCACCAAGCTGCTCAACAACCTGCTGACCGGCATCCACCTGCTGGCCGCGAGCGAAGCGGTGCGTGCCGCGCGCGCGGCCGGCGTGGACCCGGAAAAGCTGGTGGAGGCGCTCAACGGCGGCTCGGGCCGCAACAGCGCCACGCTCGTCAACTACCCGACCTGGATCTTCAACGGCGCGTTCGATTCGGGCTTCACGATGAAGCTGATGCGCAAGGACGTGCGGCTCGCGCTCGGCCTGCTCGACCAGCAGGGCGGCGCGGCGCCCGTGGCGCGCGAGGCCGCGCGCCTGTGGGCCGCGAGCGAGGCCGTGATCGGCGACGCCGAGGATTTCAACCGCATCGTCGAACTGCTCGACCGCGCCTGAGCGGCGCGCGCCTTCGACTTCGCCTCCTGACACCGGAACCCATTCCATGACCCAGCACGCAGACCAGCTTCTCGCCGCGTTCGCCCATTTCTTCCCCGACGCCGCCACGATCGGCTCGTATCTCGACGGCGCCTTCGTGGAAGGCCAGGGCGAGCCGATACAACTGCACGACGCGGCCACCGGCGAGCCTTCGCTCGCCTACCGCGACGCCGGCGCCGCCGTGATCGACTACGCGGCCGGGGCCGCGCGGCGCGCGCAGCGCGAGTGGTGGGCGCTCACGCATGCCGCGCGCGGGCGCGTGATGCACGAGGTGGCGCGCTCGATCCGCGTCGAGGCCGAGGCGATAGCGCGGCTGGAGGCGCTGGGCTCGGGCAAGCCGATCCGCGACTGCCGCGGCGAGGTGGCGAAGGTCGCCGAGATGTTCGAGTACTACGCGGGCTGGACCGACAAGTTCTACGGCAGCGTGATCCCGGTGCCCACCTCGCACCTGAACTACACGCGCCGCGAGCCGGCCGGCGTGGTGCTGCAGATCACGCCGTGGAACGCGCCGGTGTTTACCTGCGGCTGGCAGGTCGCGCCGGCCATCGCGATGGGCAACGCGGTGCTGCTCAAGCCCTCCGAACTCACGCCGTTCACCTCGCTCGCGGTGGCGCGGCTCGGCGAGCGCGCCGGGCTGCCGCGCGGGCTCGTCAACGTGCTGGCCGGCTACGGCCACACGGTCGGGCAGGCCGCCATCGCGCACCGTGCGGTCAGCAAGGTGGTGTTCGTCGGCTCGCCGGCCACCGGCGCGCGCATCGCCGAGGCGGCCGCGCGCCGCGTGCTGCCGTGCGTGCTGGAGCTGGGCGGCAAGTCGGCCAACATCGTGTTCGCCGACGCGGACCTGAAGCGCGCGGCGCTCACGGCGCAGGCGGCGATCTTCGCCGGCGCCGGGCAGAGCTGCGTGGCGGGCTCGCGGCTGCTGGTGCAGCGCGCCGTCTACGACGAATTCGTGGCGATGGTGGCGGCCGGCGCGGGCAAGATTCGCGTCGGCGCACCGCTCGATGAGTTGACCGAGGTCGGCCCGATCAACAACCGCAAGCAGTACGATCACGTGCTCGCGATGATCGCGCGCGGCGTGGAGGCCGGCGCGACGCTCGCGGCCGGCTCGACCGAACGCGCGCCGGGCGGCGGCTATTTCGTCGCGCCGACGGTGCTGGCCGGCGCGAGCAACACGATGGAGGTGGCGCGCACCGAGATCTTCGGCCCGGTGGTGGCCGCGATTCCATTCGATTCGGAAGAGGAGGCGATCGCGATCGCCAACGACAGCGACTTCGGCCTGGCCGGCGCGGCCTGGACCACCGACGTGGCGCGCGCGCACCGCGTGGCGGCGCAGGTCAACGCCGGCACGTTCTGGGTGAACGGCTACAAGACCATCAACGTCGCGTCGCCGTTCGGCGGCTACGGCATGAGCGGCTATGGGCGCTCGAGCGGCGTCGAGGCGCTCTACGAATACACGCAGACCAAGAGCGTGTGGGTCGAGACGGCCGAGGCGCCGCCCACCGCGTTCGGATATCTGTAAAACGGCCCGGCTTCGCGACGGAGGCCGGGCGCATCGGGAGACGGAAGATGGCACAGGCACTGGGGATCGAACGTCACGCGTTCGGCGGCGCGCGCAGCGCGAAGGTATTGCTTTACGCGGCCGGCATCCTGCTGGTGGCGGAATGGATCGGCGCGTTCGCGTTCAAGGTGGGACCGGGCAAGGTGGTGCTGCTGCCGATGATCTGGGCGCTGCTGCTGGGGGCCGCGCTCGGGCTGGCGGGCTCGCGCTGGCGCAGCGCCGCGCGGCTCGACGTGTCGGATCAGTTCTTCGCGGCGGCGATCCTGCAGCCGGCGCTGCTGCTGTTCGTCTCGAAGCTGGGGCTGATGGTGGGCAGCGCGCTGCCGAAGCTCGCCGCGGCCGGCTGGGCGCTCGCGTTCCAGGAGTTCGGCCACTTCGTCGGCACGCTGCTGCTGGGCCTGCCGCTCGCGCTCGTGCTCGGCATCAAGCGCGAGGCGATCGGCGCGACCTTCTCGGTGGGCCGCGAGCCGAGCCTCGCCATCATCGGCGAGAAGTACGGAATGGATTCGGCCGAGGGCCGCGGCGTGCTGGCCGAATACCTGACCGGCACCGTGTTCGGCGCCGTGTTCATCGCGATCTTCGCCGGCTTCGTCACGAGCCTCGGCATCTTCGATCCGCTCGCGCTGGCGATGGGCTCGGGCGTCGGCTCGGGCAGCATGATGGCGGCGGCCTCGGGCGCGATCGCCGCGCAGCAGGACGCGCAGACGGCCAAGGCGGTGCTCGCGTTCGCGGCGGCCAGCAACCTGATCACCACCACCATCGGCACCTACTTCACGCTGTTCATCTCGCTGCCGCTCGCGGTGTGGGGCTATCGCGTGCTCGAGCCGCTGATCGGCCGCACCACGAAGGCGTCGCGCCAGGCCGCGGCCGATGCGGCGCCCGCGCTCGGCGAGGTGCGCACCGAGGCGCCGAAGCTCGGCTATGGCGGCTATCTGCTGGCGTGGGTCGCGACGGCCGCGATGGCGCTCGTCTGCGACTGGATCACCCATGGCACCACGCCGCTCGCCGGCCTGCCCGGGATCGCCATCATGGTGGCCGCGACGATCGTGGGCGAGGCGCTCGCGCGCGTGACCGGGCGCCGGATTCCGGCCGTCTGCTGGGTATCGGTGGTGGCGATGTTCCTGACCTCGCCGTGGTGCCCGTGGGCCACGCAGATCGCCGGGTTCAGCTCGCACAACGATTTCCTCGGCGTGACCACGCCGATGCTCGCGTTCGCCGGCCTGTCGATCGCCAAGGACATCCCGGCGTTCCGCCGGCTCGGCTGGCGCATCGTGGTGGTGTCGTTCGTCGCGAACGCCGGCACCTTCCTCGGTGCCACGCTGGTCGCGCAGCTGTTCCACATCTGAGCGGCCGCCCGGCAAGACCTCAAGGACTCCCGCATGAAACTGATCGAATCCATCCAGGCCGACGCGGCCGAACTGCAGGCGATCCGCCGCGACATCCACGCCCATCCCGAGATCGGCTATGACGTGTTGCGCACCGCCGAACTCGTCGCCGCACGGCTCGAGGGCTGGGGCTACCTGGTCACGCGCGGCGTCGGTCGCAGCGGCGTGGTGGGCACGCTGCGGCGCGGCACCAGCCCGCGCGCGATCGGCTTGCGCGCCGACATGGACGCGCTGCCGGTGCAGGAGGCCAACGACTTCGCGCACCGCTCGACGGTGGCCGGCGCGATGCACGCATGCGGCCACGACGGCCACACCGCGATGCTGCTCGGTGCGGCCCGCCATCTGGCGCGCGAGGGCGAGTTCGACGGCACCGTGCAGTTGTTCTTCCAGCCGGCCGAGGAGGCGGGCGGCGGCGCGCGCGCGATGATCGAGGATGGCCTGTTCGCGCGCTTTCCGGTGGATGCCGTGTTCGGGCTGCACAACTGGCCCGGCATCGCGGCCGGCGATTTCGCGGTGCGCCCCGGGCCGCTGATGGCCTCCACCAGCCTGTTCCGCATCACGCTGCGCGGTGCCGGCTGCCACGCGGCGATGCCGCATCTGGGCCGCGACCCGGTGTTCGCGGCCGGGCAGGTGCTGAGCGCGCTGCAGGGCATCGTCACGCGCAATCGCAATCCGATCGAAGGCGCGGTGCTGTCGGTCACGCAGATCCATGCCGGCGAGGCGATGAACGTGGTGCCCACCGATGCATGGCTAGGCGGCACCGTGCGGACCTTCTCCGATGCCACGCTCGGGCTGATCGAGCGGCGCATGCGCGCGGTGGTGGCCGCTACCGCGGCGGCGTTCGAGTGCGAGAGCGAGGTGGAGTTCACGCACCAGTATCCGGCCACCGTCAACGACGCCGCGCAGACCGCCTTCGCGGCCGGCGTGATGCGCGAGCTGGTGGGCGACGAGCACGTCGACGCGGCGGCCGAGCCGACCATGGCCGCCGAGGATTTCTCGTTCATGCTGCGCGAGCGGCCCGGCTGCTATGCGTTCATCGGCAACGGCACGGGCGAGCACCGCGCGATGGGGCATGGCGGCGGGCCTTGCCTGCTGCACAACGCCAGCTACGACTTCAACGACGCGCTGCTGCCGGTGGGCGCCAGCTATTTCGTGCGGCTGGTGGAGCGGTTCCTGGCGCCGGTGCCGGGCTGAGCGGCCCGCGCGGGGCGCGGGCATGCCGCCTCGCCTCGCGCCTACAAGGAAGGCGCCCAGGTGGTGCCGAACGGATTCGACTGATCGATGCCCGGGAAGTCGACGAACGCCTTGCTGCAATCGAGCACGCCGCTGCTGGTCAGGGCGTGGTTGGCGGCGCCGTTCAGCACGACGCGGTTCGCGGCCGAGGCGAAGATCGGCAGGTTCACGTTCTGCAGCGTCAGGTTGGCATCGGACGAGATCACCGAGATGTTGTCCGGCGAATCGGCCAGCACGTTGGTCAGCGTCATCACGAGCGGGAAGGCCGGCTCGCCGAAGCCGCCGGTGTTCGCCTCGAAGCCTTGCAGCTTGACGCCGGCCGAGCCCGTGATCACCACGTTCGAGATCGAGATGTCGTGGAAATTCGGGTACAGCGGGCCGCTGGCCGGCAGCGCCTTCGTGCTGTAGTACGGCGTGAAGAGCAGCGCGTTGGTGGCGTCGCGAATGCAGATGTTCGCGTAGTGGATGTTGCTCACCTCGCCGCCGCGCGCATAGTCGGACTTGATGCGCAGCCCTTCCTCCGAATCCCAGAACGAATTGTCGTAGACCTGCACGTTCGTCACGCCCGCGTTGGTCTCGCTGCCGATCGAGATGCCGTGCCCCCAGTAGATGTGGTTATGGGCGATCACGATGCCCCATTTGCGATCCGCGCGCACGTTGCGGTTGCCGTCCACGCCGAACAGGCCCGAGCCGGCCGGCGACGGGTTGCTGCTGCCCTTGAGGGCGATGTCGTCGTCGCCGGTGCTCACGTAGTTGTAGGCGAACACGAAGTTCTTCAGGTAGCCGTCGAACGAGATCGCGCCGGCGGCGGAGTTCGTCGTGCTGCCCGTCGAAAGGGCCGCCGAGGTGGCCTTCGAGGCCGAGCCGGGATCGAAGGCGTCGGTGTTCTTGACGTTGTCCTCGCCGAAGGTCTGGCCGGTATAGAGCGGATTGCCGTTGCCGGCCGGGTTCGCGAACGCGGCCAGGGTCGGCGTTTGCACCTTCACGCCCCAGACCGTCAGGCCGTCGACGCCGCTCGGCACCACGTGGAAGTTCGGGCTGTTGTTGAGCGTGATGCGATACAGCGTCAGGTTCTTCGCGTAGTTGAACACCATTAGCCGGAAGTTGGACTGCGACGCCGTGCCGGTGGTGCCGTTCTGCACCATGTTGCCGAGGTAGGCCAGATCCCACCAGCTCATGTTGCGCACCGAGGATTTCGAGTCCACCACCGTGCCGCCGTCATCGCAGGGCGTGCCGTCGGGCGCCACCGTGCCGGTCTTGTAGGCGGCATAGGTGTTCGAGCAGGTGAGGTCCACCTTCATCAGCGGGTATTTCGCATCGGACGTGACGATCTCCGCGTAGCCGCGCCCGTCGATGCGGCCGTCGCCGACCACCGCCGAGTTGACCAGGTTGGTGCCGGTGATGAGCGCCAGGCAGTTCGACGAACTGCCGGCCTTGGTGGCGCTGACGGCGGTGTTGGCGCAGTAGGGGCCGGCGGCCGTCGGCGCATAGGCCTTCACGTCGCGCGAGGCGTACAGCGTCACGCCCTTGTCGATCCACAGCGTCACGCCCGAGGGCAGCGTCAGCGGGCCGCTGATGAAGCCGTTGCCGGCGCCGCTGCTGCTGACCACCAGGCGCACGGCGAACTTGCTGGCGCGGTAGGCGGGCTTGGCCAGCTCCTCGCCGGAGGCGCCCGAGATGTTCACGTTCGCGACGGCGGCGGCCTTTTGCGCGGCGGTCGCCGACGCGTCTGCGGCCGCGATGGCCGCTCCCACTTGCGCGTCCACCGCGGCGCCGCAGGCGTCGAGCGCGGCCTGGATGCGCGCCTGATCGGGGTTGGCCGTGGCGGGCGACACCGCCTTGCCGACGCCCGCCACGGAAGGATCGGCCTCGGGCGGCAAGGAGCCGTCCGGGCGGCTCACCAGCGTGTTGCTCGCCTCCAGCGTGCTGCAGACCTGCGCGTCGGTGGGCAGGCTCGGCTCGGCCGGCAGGTTCGCATCCGAGGTCGTGGTGCCGACCTGGAACACGCCATTGGCAACGGAGGGCGTGCCCGTGCCGGTGGCGACGGCGGGCGTGTCGGCGTCGCCGCCGCATGCACCGAGCGCGGCGGCCGTCGCCAGCGCGGCGGCGAGCAGGCACAGCAGGCGCGGCGCGCGCGTCCGTGATGAGGGTCCCATGGAAGCTGTCTCCTGTCTGGGCATCGCGCGATGACGATGCCGGGTTGGTATGGATTTGCTGACGACATGCCGTGCGATCGCGCCGCCGGCTTGTCAGGATGCCGTTGCGCAGCGCCGCCCGGGTCGAAAAGGACGGTTCATCCGGATAACTGAATGATGACCTTATCATCAGTCATCCTATAACGAGAGATAAAAAAATGAAAGACATCGGTCGCCCCGCTGGAAGGTGGTTCGGCCCGGGCCGAACGCGCACGCACGATAAAACGGAAAATCGTTTCATGAATCGAGCCCCAGACAGCGCATGATTTTCCGAGATCAGAATCACGGCGCCGGGATTGACTACCGATACGGGTATATACCGAAGCATCCGCTAATTGAATGATGGATTTTTGAAAGGTATGTGATCTGATGTCGGATGTTAAAGGACGCTGCTGGCCGCTGCAGGCCGGGCCGCCCGAGAACGGACGTCATGGCCGAAAATGCGCGAAACGAAAGACCTTTGGACGAATGACGGGCTAGGGAAAGCCCGGACTTGTTGCGTCCGCGTTCTAACTTCTACGATTTCAGTTATCCGATGACATCGGAGAAATCATTGTTATCTCCATGGTCCCGGGCCTGCCTTTCACGCAAGCCGCCTGCGCTGAGTCGGCCGGCAGTGTTTGCATGGCAGAGGTTTGTCTTCCTGCCTCGTTCGATGGACAAACCAGGCGAACGAGCCGCCCGAGCCGCGAGGTCGCGGGGCCGGGGGGGCGCGCCGTCGAGTGCCGTCGAGTGCCGTCGAGCGCCGTCGAGTGCCGTTTTTGTTATATGACGTCGTAATAGATAAACGATAGCCGCCGTCGTATCGCGAAGGCCGGGATGGCCGTTCGTTCCGAACCATTGATCCGTACAACGAATAAAGCCGCGGGCCGTCGGGCCTCGGGCAGGGAGAGACCGGTCCATGATGCAATCCTTGTCGACACGCCGGCGCGCTTGGAGCCGATGCGCGGGTGTGGCACTGACGGCCGCGCTGACGGAGTGCGGCGGCGCCGCGCTCGCGTTCGCGGTGCCGTCGTACCTGAGCCTGACGATGGGGCCCGGCCCGGTGTCGTTCGCGAGCCTGCTGCTGGGGGCCGACGGCAGCAATCAGGTCAGCGTGGCCGAGCAGCGCACCGGCTCGGGCACCGGCTACGACTGCAGCAGCGCCTTCGTCGACTTCCCCGCCGCCAACGCGCCGATCTCGATCCACTGAGCTGCACCGCCGCGGCCAGCGGAGCCGCGGCATCGCCGAGCCGTTTTCTTCCAACCGATTCCATCAAGCCAAGCAGGGGATGACATGCGTCGCACCATCACGTTCCTTTTGATGCCCGCCACGATCGTGCTGGCGGCCTGCGGCGGCGACGCGGCGCCGTCGGGCCCTGGCGTCGGCGCAAACAGCGCGACCGCGGCCACCGCCACCGGGACCGACTCCGTGGCCGCGGCGGCGACGTCCGCCTTCGTGCCGGCCAACGGCGAGACGGCCGCCTGCGCGGATACGCGCCTGTCGATCACCTTCGATGCGCCGCCCACGCTCGGCACCAGCGGGCGGATCAAGGTGATGCGCGCCTCGGACGGCAGCGTGGCGGACACCATCGACATCAGCGGCGCGCCCGTCACCGCCGGCGGCGAAACCCAGACCTACATGCCGGCCGCCAACACGGAGATCGACAAGCTCGGCAACAACGTCGGCTCGCTCACGCAATGGCGCTACGTGTACTACACGCCGGTCACGATCTCCGGCAATACCGCGACGGTGCGCCTGCACGACGGCGTGCTCGCCTACGGCACGCGCTACTACGTGAGCGTCGACAACGGCGTGCTGAACGGCAGGATCGGCGGCAAGGCCTTTGCCGGCATCGCTTCGCCGACGGCATGGGCGTTCCAGACCCATGCCGCGCCGCGCTCGCCCACGGCCGTCACGGTTGCCGCCAGCGGCACGAGCGATTTCCGCAGCGTGCAGGGCGCGCTCGACTGGATCATGCAGAACGGCTGCGTGACCTGCACCAACGCGAACGATGCCAAGACCATCACGATCGCGAACGGCAGCTACAACGAGCAACTGTTCCTGCGCAACGTGAACAACCTGACGATCGCGGGCCAGAGCCGCACGGGCGTGGTCGTCTACGACGACAACTACGAGTCCTACAACCCGTCCACCGGCGGCAGCAGGACTGCCCCGCAGAGCACGCTGACCACCGAGGGCAGCGGCACGCGCCGCAGCCTCGGCGGCGGCCGCTCGGTGTTCCTCGTGGAAGGCGCCGACCTGCTGAAGCTGACGAACTTCACGCTGCAGAATTCGCACGTGAAGCGCGCCGTCGACAACAATCAGGCCGAGGCGATCTACTACAACAGCGCCACCCTGAACGGCAGCCGCCTCAGCGCCACGCAGATGACCTTCCTGAGCGCGCAGGACACGCTGCAGCTCAAGGGCTGGGCGTGGTTCTACCAGTCGCTGATCGCCGGCGACGTCGATTTCATCTGGGGCTCGCCGTATGCGGCGCTGTTCGAGCAGAGCGAATTGCATACCGTGGCCGATCCGGTCACGCCCACCTCGGGCGGCTACGTGTTCCAGTCGCGCGCGGCCTACGGCTTCCCCGGCTTCGTGGTGCTCGACGGCACGCTGACGGCCGATGCCGCGGTGCCGGCGGGCGCCACCTATCTGGCGCGCTCGGGCGGCCTGGCCTCGCCGGCCTACTGCACCACCGCGTACACCGGCAGCGGCAGCTTCGGCAATGCCAATCTCGGCTGCGACGACGTAGCCTACATCGGCACCAGGATGGGCACGCATGTCGCGGCGGACGGCTGGTACACGAACCCCACGCCCAACCCGGCGTCGCCGACCGCCGCCGCGGGCTGGCGCGAGACGGGCAGCCTGGATGCGTCGGGCCACGCGCTGAGCACGAGCGGCCGCAATTCGGTCGTCGCCACGACGGGTGCCGACTTGAGCGGGCTGAATACGCGTGCGAAGGTGTTCGCCTCATGGAACAACAACGCGGGCTGGACGCCTGCTCCGTAACGCCCCTGCGGGGGCGGGCCTGCGCCGCGCGCGCGGGCATCGCTCGCGCGGCGGCCCGCTTCGCGTCGAGGCCGTCAGCCCTGCCGGCCGACGACGTAATGCATCACGTCGGTCTTGCGCTCGGCGAAGGCCGCCTCGCAATACATCAGGTAGCGCCGCCAGGTGCGGATGAAGACTTCGTCGAAACCCTGGGTGCGGACCGCGTCGCGTCGCGCGACGAAGGCCTGCTGCCAGGCCCGCAGGATCGCGCGGCAGGCGCACCAGTCCAGCATCCGCAGCGCGGCCGCGGGCCTCGCGTGCGGATCGCCGAACAGCTGATGCCCGCCGTCGGGCGTCGCCAGCGTCGGGTGGCCGGCCCGGATGCGCGCGAGCAGGGCGAGCAGCAGGCGGCCCGTGACGGGGACGACGGAACGGGACGTCAGGGTGCGCAGCAGGTTATGGACAGGCCTCGGAGTCGGCAAGTGACGGAGGATGCGTGGCCGCGGCGCGCGAGCTCAGCCGGCTGCGGGCTCGAAGCCTTCCCGCCCGAGCTGCTCGCGTTTCTGCGGCACGCGCAGGAAGCGCGAGGTGTCGTAGCCGAAGGTGTCGAAGCGCGCGAGCAGCCCGCGGTAGGTCGCGTCGTCGAGTTCGGGCTCGCGCGCGAACACCCAGCCGAGGTGCTTGCCGCGATAGCCGAGCAGCGTGGTGCGATAGTCGGGGTCGACGAACAGCGTCAGCTGGGACACGTGGATCGGCCAGAGCAGCCGCACGCGCCATTCGCCGCCGCCGGGCAGCGCGGTATCGACGAAGTGGAAGCGGCGCTCCGGGCCGTCGAAGCCGCGTCGCGCGATGAAGCGGTCGTCGATCCGGCCGTCGGGACGCAGCGTCCATTCCGCGCGGCTCGCCACGAAGCCGCGCTCGGCCCAGTACGGCAGGTGCGCGATCACGTACCAGCGCCCCATGTAGCGCGGCAGGTCCACCGGCACCGGCACCAGCGGCACGTCGGCGCGGGGATTCGGGTTGCGCGGCGCGTCGTGGCAGGCCGCGCCGAGCAAGGCCGGCGCGGCCGCCAGCGCGAGCAGCGCGCGGCGCCGGGCCGGCTCGGCCGGCGCGCCCGCCGGGCGGGCCGGGCTCGTCATGGTCGCGCCGTCACCGTCGCCGTCACTCATGGGCTGCCGGGCTCAGGCGCCGAGCGCCGCACGCTTGTCGAACAGGTAATGCGCGACGCCCCATTCGCGGCCGCGCCGGAACCCGAACAGCCCCGCCACCGCCATGTAGAACATGCGCCAGCGCTGGAACACGATCGGCGCGTCGTCGCCGAAGGTTTCGCGCAGCGCGGGCATGATCTGCTCGTGCGCAGCGTCGAGCGAGGCCAGCCAGTGGTTGGCGGTGCGCGCGTAATGCGTGCCGTTGAGCCACCATTGCCGCTCGACGCGCAGATGGTCCTGGAAGCGCAGCAGCAGGTCCGCCGAAGGCATCGTGCCGCCCGTGAAGAAATGGCGCGACATCCAATCGCTGCTGTCGCGTGCCGTGAAGTGATAAGCCACCAGCCGGTGCGCGAACAGGTGGACGAACAGCTTGCCCTGGTCGTCGAGCCAGTGCGAGATCTTCGCCAGCAGCGCGCGATAGTTCTTCATGTGCTCGAACATCTCGATCGACAGCACGCGGTCGAAGCGCGCCTCGGCGGGCGCGAATTCGAAATCGACGACGTTGCCCGTGACGATCTTCAGGTTCGTCAGGCCGCGCTCGGCCGCGCGCTGCTCGATGAACGCGCGCTGGCTCTGCGAGTTCGACAGCCCGACGATCTGCGAGCCCGGATAGCGCTCGGCCAGCCACAGCGAGAGCGACCCCCAGCCGCAGCCGAGATCGAGGATGCGCTGGCCGTCGGCCAGCTCGGCGCGCTCGGCGTAGAGCGCCAGCATCGCGTCCTCGGCATGCGCCAGCGTATCCTCGCCGGTCGGGAAGTAGCAGCACGAGTACTTGAGGCGCGGGCCGAGATGGGCCGCGAAGAAGCTGGCCGGCATCTCGTAGTGCTGCCGGTTGGCCGCCTGCGTTTCGATCGCGATCGGGCTGCGGTTCAGTTCCTCGACGAAGCTGTTCAGCGCGTCGGCGCGCGCCTCGTCGTCGTCGACGTGCTCGGCGCGCAGCCGCTGCCAGAGCAGCGCCGCGATGCCGCCGCGGATCACCGAATCGGACACGCGGCCGCGCTCGCAGTAGCGGATCAGCCAGCTGTCGCGGTCCGCGGCGGATTTCGAATCGAGAGTGGTCGCTGTCATGATCGTGGGCTCCGTTCCTGTGGGTCGTGATGGTCGGCCGCGCGCGGCGGCCACGGGATGAGCGCGCTCGTCGTGCGGATATAGTCGCGATAGCCGGCTCGCGAGCGTTGCAGGTGCGCCTCGAGCATCGGGATGCCGGACACGCGCAGCAGCAGCCAGGCCATCAGGCACGGCGGCGCGAGCGTGAGCCAGCCCCACGGCAGTCCGATCGCGAGCGCCGTGTAGGCCAGCCAGTGCAGGCATTCGAAGAAGTAGTTCGGGTGCCGGGAATAGCGCCACCAGCCGACGCGGCACACCTGGCCGCGATGGGCCGGATCGGCCGCGAAGCGGCGCAGCTGGCGGTCGGCCGCGGCTTCGCCCGCCACCGCCGCGAGCCAGATCGCGACGGCCGCGGCGAATGCCGCCGGCGACGGCGTCTCGGGGCGATAGGCCGGCACCAGGAAGGCGATCGCGAGCAGCATCGACACCACCGCCTGCAGTTGGAAGAAGCCGAACATGCGCGCGGGCGCGGCCGCGCCCCATTGTTCGCGCAGCGCGCGATAGCGCGCGTCCTCGGCGTGGCCCGCGTTGCGCCGCAGCAGATGCACGGCCAGGCGCAAGCCCCACAGGCCGCCCGCGAGCGCCACGAACGCGCGGCTGGCCGGCGCGCCGGTGCCGGCCACGGCCACGTAGACGGCCACCGCGCCGAGCATGGCGGCCCAGACGGGATCGATCATTCCGGCATTGCGCGAGCGCAACTGGTGAAGCCAGACGGCTGTGAATGCCGCGCTGGTGGCCACGAAGGCGAGCGCGACGGTGGCGGCGATGGGCATGCGAACTCCCGCAGGTGAAAACGGGGAGATACGGCGCGCAGGCCGGCCCGGATGCAGCGTGCAAAACATCAGCGTGCGTGGCGCGCGGTTCGCTTCGGGTGAAATCAAAACGCTGCGCATCGCCTCTCCTGGCGAAGGAATGCTTCCATTTTCATTAAGTGCGGCCGCAGGTCAATACGGGGGAATGCTCAGCCGAAAGCGGCAGGATCGGCCGCGCCGTTGACGGCGACGCAATGGCTGGCCGCGGATGCGCGGCGCGATGGGCGGCTCGGGCGCTTGATCGGGCACCCGCAACGGCGCTGATGCTGCGACGCGGTATCGCCGAAAGGCAAGACGGGGGAAGGGGAATGCGGAATCAACGCCGATGGCTTGTCGCGATGCGGCGGGCGCTGGCACACTGCCGGCGAGATGTGTCGAGACCACGAACGGGGGCCAAGAAATGAGTGGCGTTGAGGAAAACGAATCCCCGACGGCCGGCGCGTCCGGTCATAAAGATATCGCCGCTGACCGGTTGCCATGGGAGGACACGCTGATCCTGGCGTTTCGAGACATGCAATGGAGCCGCCGAATCGAATCGATAATGAAACGATCGGCGCCCGGCGATCCGGCGGTGACGGGCGGCCTCGAGGCGCTCGTGCTGGGCGGCCCTGGCGCGATCCACAAGCTGGACGGCGCGGCCGAGCGGCTCGGCGACCTGATCGCCTCGAACGGCGAGTCGACGCAGGCCCGATTCTTCCTGCTCGAATTCAAGAGCGATCGCGACAAACGCTCGGACGAATACGTCAAGCCAATGCTGATCGGCGCGGTGGGCCGGCTGGTCACGCCGCAGCAGGGGGATGCCGAGATGATTGCGAACGGTGATCGATGCCATTTCGCGGTGTTCGCGAACCTGCCCGGGATGGCCGAACCGGCCGATCCCGTCGATTCCGCCGACGCCGAGCGGGCCGTGCCGGCCGTCGATCCCGCCGGCGACGCGGCTGCGGATCCGGCCGGCGATGCGCCGCAGCCGCGGCCGCGCCATCTCGACAGCTATGAGCAACGCGAGCTGCTGGCCGAGCCGTACTTCGACTGGGTGAAGCAAGGCGTTCGATCGGTCCTGCGGGAGCTGAAGCCCGACAAGGCGGACCTCGTCGACCCGGCGGTCCGCGCCGAGTGGAAACGGCTCGAGGGCAGCCAGCAGAGGCAGGCCCTGCAGCAGTTCAAGCCGAGGAAAAACAAGGAACTGCACAAGCTTGCCGACCAGATCTGGGGGAGCGCCGAGCATGGCCTGCCGCTGCCGGATTACCGGGACTACGTCCGGTGGCTGGCGGGGCTGGCTGGCGGCGAGGGCGGCGACACCAGGGTGAAGCTGGTGGCGGTGAGGGACGGCCAGCTCTATTACTGCCTGACGACGATCGCGCAACTGGCCTCGCGGCTCGACCCGCCGGCGCCCGGCCCAAGCAGCAGATTGAAGGTGTAACCGTCTCCTGCCCTGCGATCCGGCACCGGTGCGCGGCCGCTCGGTGCTGGGCCGAGGCGGGGGCGCCGTGGCCGGCGAGCGCCCTTCGTGCCCCGTCAGGCCTCGTGCATCGCCCCCGAGGCGATCACCGGCCCGGTCGGCTCGCCGGTTGGCGAGCCGCCCACCGGTTCGACCGACACCGCCAGCACCGCGCGTGCGCTGAGCTGAGCGACGACTGCAGGCGGCAACGCCATCGCGGCCGGCGTATCGGCCGCGAACACGCCGAGCGCAATCGGTTTCGCGTTCGGCGGAATCAGCCAGAGCTCGGTCGAGCGGTTCGCGGCGATGGCCGGCTTGTCGGCCGGCACCAACACCATCCGCGCGCGCCGCAGGTCGACCGTGGCCGTCCAGTGCGCGACGCCGTCCGCACGCGCGATGGTGGCGACCATGTAGCCGGCGCCCGGCCGGGCCGCCGTCGATGCGCCCGGCGCGGGAACGTCGTGGCGCGCGGTGGTCAGCGTCACGGCCACCAGCGCGACGGTGGCGAGGCTCGCGCCGATGCCGAGCCAGCGCCAGAAGCCGAGATGGTTCCACCAGCCGGCCGCGCCGCGCTCGCCTCCGGCGGCCTTGCCGCGAGCCGGCAGGAAGCCGAGATCGCGCTGGATGCGGGTCCAGACGCGCGCAGGCGGCGCGATCGGCGGCACGTCCTCGGCCAGCGGCGCGAAGCGCGCCTGCCAGCGCGCGAGCGTCGCCGCGAGCGAGGGGTCGGCCGCGGCCTCGCGTTCGAGCGCGCGGCGCGCGTCGGCGTCGAGCACGCCGAGCGCGTATTCGGCGCAGCGCAGCTCGGGATCGGAATGGGCGGGCGTGTTCATCGTTCGAGGCACAGCTTCAACTGCATCAGGCTGCGCCGGATCCAGCTCTTCATGGTGCCGAGCGGCACGTCGAGCCGCTCGGCCAGTTCCGCGTAGGTCGCACCGCTGAAGAACGCGTCGCGCACGGCGCTGCGCTGCGGCGCCCCTAGCTGGTCGAGGCAGCCCTGCAGGCGGCGCCGTTCCTGGCTGGCCTCGGCGAGCGCGGCCGGCGAGGGCGTGTCTTCGTCGGGCAGCGCCTGCGCGGCGTCATCGTCGAGCGCCGCTTCGCGGTGCTGGCGCAGCCGGTCGATCGCGCGGTTGCGTGCGAGCGTGACGAGCCAGGTCATCGCGCCGGCGCGCGCGGGATCGTAGCTGTCGGCGCGGCGCCATGCGCTGGTGTAGACCTCCTGCAGGACGTCCTCGGCCTCGCCGGCGTCGTGCAGCATTCGCGCGATCACGCCGTGGATGCGCGACGAGGTCAGGCGATAAAACTCGGCGAACGCCTGCTGGTCGCCCTGCGCCACGCTCACCAGCAGCTGGTTCAGGCGTTCGCGGCGCGCGGCGCCGGCATCGCGGGCGTCGTCATCGGGGTGGAGATTCTCGGCACGGCCGGGCGTGTCGTTCATGTAGGGCGAAACGCGCGGAGCGCGTGAGCGGACAAGGCTGTCGAAATATAGCATTCCGGCCCCCGTTGTAGGGCCGGATATTCGGCAGGCGAGTCGCGCGTCGGCGGGCATGATCGGATTCTCTGAAGATCGGCCTGCATAGATACGGATGTCGAAACGAGCGGGATGCAGGCACTGCGGAGAAATCGCCGCGGCGTGCGCGACGAGGCGGGCAGGCGCGGCCGGCTTGCCCCGGACTCAGGCCGGGCAGGGCGAGGGCGCGCGCCGTGGCATCGGGCGCCCCGCTTCGGCGTGCAGCGACGGCTGTGCAGCGCGCGTGGCCGGCCGTGACGGCGGTTCCCGCCGTCACGGTGCGCGGAAAGCGAGCAAGCGTCGTTCCCGGCGTCGAGGGCGCGCCATGCCCCATTTTTTCGCGCCACCCGGGCCGCACGCCGCATGCACGGCGTGGCCGGCTGCCAAGGCGTCCCGAGCACTGCCATCACTGCCATTTTCTGCCACGAATCGCCGTCGATGGCGGCGTCGGCACCCGCCTCGCGCGCGGCGGCCGGCATACGGCGCCCGTATCCGCCAGCGCTCCACAAGCGAAATCAAGCGCTTAGGCGCACCCGGCTCGGCCTGGCATGCGACTTGTTAATAGGCGGTGCCGTCGTTGCACGCCCGTTCAGGGCGTCGTCCCCACAGAGAGAGGAGTCGTGTTGACCCATGATGCCCAGGCCGCTGCGCCGGCCGCCCGCCGCCGTTGTTCGTCCGCCGCCTGCCCGCAGGCCGGCCGGCCCGCCGCCGCGCCGGCCCTCGCGCATGTCCACGCCGGCCGCCGCCGGAGCCGCTGAATGGAAACCGCACTGATTCTCGGCGCGCTGGTGGGCGCGGTACTCGGCTTGACCGGTGCGGGCGGCGGCATCCTCGCGGTGCCGGCGCTGGTGGTGGGCCTTGGCTGGCCGATGCAGCAGGCCACGCCGGTGGCGTTGATCGCGGTGTCGGGCAGCGCGGCGATCGGCGCGCTCGAGGCGTTCCGGCAGCGGCTGGTGCGCTATCGCGCGGCCTTGCTGATGGCAGCCGCGGGCATGCCGGCCACCTCGCTCGGCGTGCGTGCCGCCCATGCGCTGCCGCAGCGGCTGCTGCTCGCGCTGTTCGCGGCGGTGATGCTGGTGGTGGCGCTGCGCTTGTGGCGCCAGGTGCGGGCCGGCCGCAGCGCCCAGGCCGAGGCTTCGCCGCTTTGCGTCGGCCGCATCAATCCAGAGACGGGCCGGCTGGCCTGGACGCCGCGCACCGCCCTCGCACTCGCGGCGACGGGCGCCGTCACCGGGTTCATGACCGGGCTGCTCGGCGTGGGCGGCGGCTTCATCATCGTGCCGATGCTGCGCAAGCTGACCAACGTGTCGATGCACGGGGTGGTGGCCACCTCGCTGATGGTGATCGCGCTGGTGGGCGTGGGCGGCATCGCCTCGACCATCGCGCACGGCACGCCGGTGCCGGCCCAGGTCGCGATCTGGTTCAGCGTCACCACGGCGGTCGGCATGCTGGCGGGGCGTCTCGCCTCGCACCGGCTCGCCGACCGCTACGTGCAGGCCGGTTTCGCCGCGGTGCTGAGCGTGGTCGCGCTCGGGCTGCTCGCCAAGGCGGCGTTCGGCGCCTGAACCGGGCGGAGGCGCCGGGGCATGCGGTGCCCGAGAGGGGGCCGAACCGGCGGCATAGGGGCCGTTGTGCGGCTCGCCCGGCAATCATGCGGGGCCGCTCGGCCGGCGAGTTCGCGCACCTCCGCGCACCTCCGCGCAGCTTTCGGCGCCTCGCGATCCCGCTGCCGGCTCGCCGGCGGCCTTGGCCGTAAGCGCGACGCGGCGCGGCTCAGCGCGTGTCGGCCGCGGTGCCGATCGGCGTCACGTTCGGCAGCAGCGCGGCCTGACCGCGATATCGGCCGTCGGCGTCGGTTAGTTGCCAGACGGTGACGTTCTCGATCCAGAATCGCTCGCCCGACTTCGCGATGCGGATGCCACGATAGTCGTCCACGTAGCCGTGACGCGTCACCCGCTCGAGAAACGCCTGCCGCTCGCTGCGCTCGGGGAGCTCCGCCGACAGGCGCGAGGGCAGCGTGGTCAGTTCGTGCCAGTCGTAGCCGAAGATGGCCTGCGCGCGCCGGTTGCCGTAGACGAACACCGGGTCGGCCGCCGTGTCGTGCGCGAGAATGCCGAACGGCGCGGCCTCATAGAGCCAGGCAGCCTGCTGGTCGGCCGGCACGCTGTCGGGCGCGAGCGGCTTGCCGAGCAGCCGGCGATAGCTGTGCGCGAGCAGTGCGAAGAACGCGGGATCGGTGCTGAGCGAAAGCGGCGACGGCGAGAGTCGAGTCATGGCTGGCGAGAGGAAGCGTGGCGTGGGGGCGAAACTTTGCCGGCGCGTGGCGCCGCAGGGCGGGCGACAGTGGCCTCGTCGATGAAGGCGCGCCTGAAAGCAGCCCGCGTAGGCATCGGGCCGCCCGTCATCATTGTAGGCGAGCAGCCGCGCTGCTGCCGCCACCGCATGCGAGCCGGGCGAGGCGCCGCGCTTGGCGAACACCGCCTGCAGCGCGGGGCTTCCGCCATGACCGGGCGCTTGCGATTTCCCAACCCGTCCGACCGGGCCGGCAGCCGCACTGATCCGATCAGGCTTCCAGCCAGCCCTGCCGATCTGCTCCACTGCGATCTGAGGCTCGCCGAGTCGCGCGGCGCCATTACGTTCCGCGCCGACGCGGCGCTGACCGACCTGGGCAGCGCAGCACCGCCGCCGGCGTGCATTCGCGAATCGATCGGGCTGACTCAGCCGGACTCATTGGCATTCCTGATCGGTATCGTCGATGTCGTGCTCGCGGCTACCTTGGCCATGCGCTTCATCGCGCACGGCCATCCGATGATGGTGAAGCGGGTGCGCTTCTACGCGAACGGAATCACGCCGCCGGCGCGGGCGCTTCCGGCCGGCGAGGCGACCCGGCGGGCGGCGGCGCCTCCTGGGTGGTGAATGATTTAAGTAGATATTTACGATGATTTTTCCGGGACTCGTCAGGTTCGTGGCCGAATGCACGGCGCCGGGGCCGGCATGCGCCTGCGGGAATTGATGTGATGAATCACGGGGCGCGCGAAAGTACCGGCGCGATGGTCCGAATTTTATTTCGGCGCTTGCGTGGCCGATGGGTTGTTATGCATAATGTTGAAAAAATAATCAAAATATCCGCGAAAGCTGTGAAATACTTAATCGTATTTGTGCTGCGATCGCAGTGATAAATATAAAACCTCTTTGGATTGCACGGTTTTGAAGCACGACGGCTTCGGAGCCTCCCCGATCGTCATTCATCACTTTCCGCGAGGTCATCCGCTTCGGCCGATAAGCCAGGCGGGGCAAGGCTTCACGTCGATTTGCCGGAGCTGCCGGCGCGCCTGGATCGCCCAGCTTCGAAGTTAGTAAAACTAATGCCGATGAAGAAAATCTCGCTTGTTCGGCTACTTTCGCATTGGTAATCTGCCCCACCGATATTTAGCTTGTGCCGCTTTGTTGAGTGACGCGGTAATTATTTTCGATTCGCGAGATGGCGGCGATCGGGAAGAAATCGTGGCCATGGGGGGCACGCCGGCATGATCGAACGGCGTTTCGCGGTGCGGGCCAATCCCATCTATTGAAGCAGGGCTGCGATGATTGCCGCCGATGCGCCCAGCGAATCGCTGGCCGGTGAATGCGTAACGCGGTCCGTATTCGCTGTCGACCGAGTCTTTGCCGAATTCATTCTGGGCGTTTGGGGAGCGACGACTCCCAGTGCCCGGGAGCACCGAGGGACGCGAGTTCCGAAGCCGTGACAGAGGGGCGAAAAGCCCCCGAACCTGAGAGCGCCGCGAGGGCAACCCGCGGCATAGAGCAAGGGGTACGAGAGCCCCCGCAACAGCAGGAAGAACCCGCGAGGCCGGGCCTGCGGAAAACGAGAGTACAAGCCTATGCGGGAAGAGGTGTCGAGCGTCGATGGGCCGCTCGCGAAAGCACCGGATCATGCCGGGCTTGCGCGGGTCCGGGTGGCCGTGGTGCCACGTCCCGCCGGCCGCCCGCCCGCGCGCCACGCGCGCCATCATTCGGCGCCCGCTATCTGCCGTCGATGCCGACCGTTGCCCCAGAGATGCGACGCCTCCGGGCTACCTGGCGCCGGTCTTCGCCACGGTATCGTGCCTGCCGGTTGCCGCGCGCGTTTCGAGCGCGACATGACATGGTTCGGCCCGGCGGTGGGCCGGCTGCGCGCGACCGGCATCGGGGTGGTGGCTTGACTGCGCCGCACGAATTGTTCTCGCGCGATTTCGAGCAGGCGCGCGCGCGCTTTCGCGAGGCGGCGGCGCAGCGCGGCGCGCGGCTCGTGCAGCGCCACAATCCGGTGCGCGGGCCGGACGGCATGACGCTCAGCACCGACGTCGCCTGGCTCGGTCCGGCCACGGCGCCGCGCGTGCTGACGGTGGTGTCGGGCACGCACGGCGTGGAGGGCTTCGCGGGCTCGGCGATTCAGTGCGCCTGGCTCCGGCTGCCGGAAGCGGCGGCACTGCCCGACGACACGGCGGTGATGCTGGTGCACGCGCTGAATCCGTTCGGCTTCGCTTGGCACCGACGCACCACCGAGCACAACGTCGATCTCAATCGCAGCTTCGTCGACCGTAGCGCGCCGCTGCCCGAGAACCCCGGCTACGACGCGCTGCACGACGCGCTGCTCACGGGCGAGGGCGACCCCGTGGCCCGCGCACGAGCCGACGCGGTGCTGCGCGACTACGCCGGCCGGCACGGCATCGCCGCGTTCCGGCAGGCGCTCGCGCGCGGCCAGTTCCGCCATCCCGACGGCCTGTTCTACGGCGGCGCCGAGCCGGCCTGGAGCGCACAACTGATCGGCGAGCTGGTGCACGAGTACCTCGGCCACGCATCGGACGTCGCGCTCGTGGACCTGCATACCGGGCTCGGCTCCTACGGCGACGTGCAGGCGGTGTCGTTCGACCCGCCCGGCTCGGCCGCGCTGACGCGCGCGAGCGCCTGGTTCGGCGCGACGCTCGGCGCGCCGCGGGCTGGTGCGGCGGTGTCGGTCGATGTCGACGGCACGCTCTGCGATGCGTGGCGGCGCTGGCTGTTCGGCCGCTCGCTGACCTCGATCGCGCTCGAGATCGGCACCCATCCGGTGCCGGACCTGATTACCGCGCTGCGAGCCGAGGCGGTGGCGTGGCGCGACGAGCCGTTCGGGCAGTCGCCCGAGGCGCTGCGCGCGCGGGCCGCGCTGCGCGCGTTCTTCGACGTGCCGCGCGACGACTGGCGCACGGCGGCGCTTGAGGGTGGCCTGGGCGCGCTGCGCGCGGCGCTCGCCGGCGTGGCGGGCCGCGGCGTGGCGGCCGGCGCGATATGAAGCAAGAGCGTGTGAAGCAAGAGCGCGGCGCGGCCGGGCGGCGGCCGCTGCCGTCGATCAGTCCGGTGCGAGGTCGGCCGCTGCGCCGCGCACGCCGGAGCCCTTGACCGCTTGCATCAGCCACTCGCGGAACACGCGTGCGCTCGGATTGTCGAGCGTCTGCTCCGGATAGACGAGGTAGTAGGCGTAATCGGGAGTGAACGGCGCGTCGAACAGCACCGTCAGGCGTCCGTCGGCCAGCTCCGAGGCGACGATCGAGCGGCGCGCGAGCGCCACGCCGTGGCAGGCGACCGCGGCCTGCAGCATGCCGTTCGAATCGATGAACACGGCGCCCTTGTCGCCGCGCACGCCCTCCACTCCGTGATGCCTGAGCCAGCCGAGCCATTCCTTATGGCGCTCGTCGTGCAGCAGCGTGGTGCGCGCGAGGTCCTGGTACGACGCGAACGGCCCGAGCCGTTCCACCAGCCGGGGGCTGCAGATCGGATAGAGCGGATCGTCGAGCAGCAGTTCGGACTTGAGCCCCGGGTAGCGGCCGGTGCCGTGGCGCAGCCCGAAATCGATCTGGTCGTCGATGAAGGCGGCATAGCGGTTGGTCGTGCTGATGCGCAGGTCGACGGACGGCGCGTACTGCGCGAGATCGGACAGGCGCGGCACCAGCCATTGCATCGCGAAGCTGTGCGCGCAACTGACGGTGACGATGTCGGTGTGGTTCGCGTTGCTGCGCAGGCGGTCGGTCGCGCGCAGGATCAGGTCGAACACCTGCTGCAGTTCCTGCAGGTAGCGGCTGCCGTGCGGCGTGATGTCGATGCCGCGCGGCGAGCGCTGCAGCAGGCTCACGCCGAGTTCTTCCTCGAGCTTGACGATCTGCTGGCTGATCGCCGACGGCGTGACGTGGATTTCCTCCGCGGCGATCTTGATGCTGCGGTGCCGCCCGACGCTGACGAAGTAGCGCAGCGCACGTAACGAAGGCAGTGCGGAGTATCGGTTCGTGTCCAGACTCGACATGTTTGTCTGACTTTGCCTGAAAGTTGAGCGGTCGCGCCGCCGCAGGCAAGCCGCTCCGGACGCGGATAGGGGCCAGCCGCGCTGTCCGGCCGGGACGGAGATCGGCGATGCGCGGCGGCCGGCCGTGCCCCGCCCGCTCGCGCGTATCGTGTGGATGCAGCCGCATGGCGTGCGCCGGCCTCTCGCATCGGCGTGCCATGACTTCATCGTCGATCCGTCATGAATGACCGCGGCGCTCGTTCGGCGATTGCTCGACGAAGCGAAAACGCCAGCGGGATTATAAACAGCTATTGACGCACGGGCATGTTCGTGTTGGTCGCACCGCGCGGCCTGGACGCATACGGTGCGGCTGGCCTGCGCGGCCTGCGCCAGCTTGTCCGCTGCCTTGTCCGTGCGGCCGTGCCACATCTGCGCGTCGCCTGTCTCGGCCGGCATCGGCAGCTCGCCGTTCAGGGTTCGCGGTGGTCGACGCCTCGCCGTGGAGGCCGCTGCCGGCCGCGGCGGCGCTGCGCGGCAAGACGCCGATCGCCGTCTCCTGGGGCCATCAGCTGGAGGGCTGGCCGGGCGCGAACCGCGGCGCGCCGGCACCGCGCCGGCAAACAAACGGCGGCCCGCGGGCCGCCGTTGTCGTCTGCGCGGCGCGCGCTCACCGCGCGTCAGGCCGTGCCGTTGGTGGCGGGCGCGTAGCGCTCGAGCCAGTGCGCATACGGCGCCGGCAGCACCCACGACGGGCGCTCGACGCCGAGCTTCCTGCCCGCGTGATACGGCCAGTGTGGATTGGCCAGATGCGCGCGGCCCACCATCACCAGGTCGAGCTGAGCGTCGGCCACCGTGCGGTTGGCGATGACCGGATCATCGATGCCCCACGCCGAGGCCACCGGCAGCCCCGTCTCCTGCTTTACGCGCGCGGCGATCGGCGCGAGGAACGCCGGCCCCCACGGGATGTTCGCGGCCGGCGTCGAGAAGCCGATGCTGACGCTGAGCAGGTCCAGGCCGCCGCGCTTGAAGTCGCCGGCCAGGTTGATCGAGGCGTCGAGCGTGGCCGCGTCGTTGCCGTCGTATTCGATCACGCCGAAGCGTGCCGTCAGCGGCAGGCGCTCGGGCCAGACCTCGCGCACCGCCGCGAGCGTTTCGTTCAGGAAGCGGCCGCGCTTGGTCCAGCTGCCGCCGTAGTCGTCGTCGCGCTGGTTCGCGTGCGGCGAGAAGAAGCTCTGCGCCAGATAGCCGTGCGCGAAGTGCAGTTCGAGCCACTCGAAGCCGGCCGCCAGCGCGCGGCGCGCGGTGGCGGCGAAATCGGCGCGCACGCGCGCGATGTCGTCGAGCGTCATCGCGGTCGGCACCTTCGGCAATTGCGCGCCGAACGGCACGGCCGACGGGGAGAGGGGCTGCCAGCCGCCGGGCGCGCCGTTCGGGATGTGGTCGTCGCCTTCCCACGGGCGGTTCGCGCTGGCCTTGCGGCCGGCATGCGCGATCTGGATGCCGGGCACGGCGCCCGCGGCCTTGATCGCGGCGGCGATGCGCGCGAGGCCCTCGATTTGCGCATCGTCCCACAGGCCGGTGCAGGCGGGCGTGATGCGGCCTTCGGGTGCAACGGCGGTGGCCTCGACGATCACCAGGCCGGCGCCGCCGCGCGCGAGGCTCGTGTAGTGCGCGAGATGCCAGTCGTTGACGAAGCCGTCGGCGGCGCTGTACTGACACATCGGCGGCACCGCGATGCGGTTGCGCAGCTTGACGTCCTTCAGGCTGAACGGGGTGAACAATGCGGTCATGCGGTATGCCTCTCGGTCGGAAGCGGGGGCGCGCGCCCCGCAGGGAAACGATCGATCCGGACGGATGGGGTCCGATTTTCGGATCAGGGTTTGTACGGAGTGTAGATGTGCGAAACCATAATGAAAACCATCCATTGTTTATTTGATTGATAAATATATCTTATGGCTTGGCGGCGGGCAGGCGGGCAGCTCGCGCCGCCGGGCCGAGACCGGCCGGCCGTTTGCATGGGAATGTCGGCGCGAACAGAAACGCGCCGAGGGGAGGGGAGAACGCGCCGGCGGCCGGGCGTCGGCCGCGCGCCTGTTGCGTGTCCCATGCGGCTCAGGCCTGCCGCTCCCCTGCGAAGCGCGGCAGTGCTGATCGCGGCGAAACATTCGGCGACTTATTTCCCGATTTTTCTATTCAGAATTACCTCGGACGGCTTCAATGGCGGCATTCGATTCGCTCTCGATTCCCGCATTGTTTTGCGCGGCGATTCTATGCGAATTAATCCGACATATACCTTTCAGATTAAATACGTCATGTAATAAGATTGAGCGGCAGTCAGGTGTTTGTAATTATAGATTCCATAGAGAGAGGGCCGTTCATGACATCGCTATACATCACGGCAGCGCCGATTGGCGCCGTTCCCAAGTTTCTCGATCCGTTCGAGGCGACCTTTATTCCGTCTTTCCTGCTCGAGGGCTTTTTCGATGCCGACCGGTGTGCGTCGATTGCGGCCGATCTGAAGACGGACGGCTGGGAGGTGGTCCCGGCCGGTGGCCGGCTGCTGCAGGTCGGACATGCGCAACCGATCGACGAGCGCCTGCTGGCGGGCAACGCCCAGGCCGCCACGATCCGGCAGGCGCTGGAGGCGGCGCGGTGGACGCGGCGCGACGGTGCATGGCATCCGCCCCGGCTCGCGGCGCCGAACGCCGCGCACTTTCCGAAACCATGGCTCGCCGCGCTGTCGAATAAACTGGCACGCCGGATCGTGCTGCAATTGACCACTTACGGGTGGATTGTTTCGGAGCAAGGCGATTTGCTCTGGGAGCATGAGCGCCAGCACCATTATTTGCCGCCCGCATTGATCGAGGCGATTGAAAAAGAATCGCCGGCATTATTGAAGAATATGGAAGAGGCCGGCTGGATCGCCTGTGCGGCCGGTTATTGGCAGGCCGGCAAGGCGCGTTCGCCTTATCTGCCGATCACGCCGGAGGCGATCACCGAGGAAACCATTCGCTCGATGCGCGCGGGCGCGGCGGTGGTGCATCTGCACACGCGCGATCTCAGCGATCGTCGGCGCATCGAGATTCCGGGCCTGGGCGTGGTGACGGTCGGCTCGCAGCGCAATCAGATCGTGCTCGACGACTACGACGCCATCGTGCCGATGGTGAAGAAGCGCGAGCCGGCCGCGATCCTGAACCTGTCCACCAGCGTGCGCGGCGACCGCCACGGCGCTCGCAGCAAGCTGCGGCGTGCGCATCTGAAGTTCTACGACGACGTGGGCTCGGCGCCCGAGGTCGCCTCGCTGAGCCCGGCCGCGGTGGTGTTCCAGGGCGGCGGCGGCTACGACAACGCGCCGGATTTCCTCGATGCGCAGTTCGACCATTTCGAACGGGTCGGCACGCGTCCCGAGGTGGAAGTGTTCAATCACGCGATCGTCGACAACGCCACCTCGCTCTATCGCGACCGGCTGCTGCGCACCGGCAAGCCGGTGCTGTTCATGCTGGTGGCGGGCGTCGATCAATACCGGCGCGATCCGATCACCGGCGAGGTGGAAGACGACTCGCTGATCGCCCGCGTGGTGCGCGAGGAAATCTCGAGCCTGCTGGCCGACGAGAGCGCGGACTCGCACCGGCGCGCGGTCGAGCTCGCGATCGGGCAGCTGCGCCCGGTGGTCGAGCGGCTGCGGGCCAGCTTCCCGGTGTCGAAGATCTCGATCCTGCTGCCGGGGCCGATGCAGAACCTGCTGGTCGACGTGGCGCTGGGGCTCGGGCTCGACGGCATCCGCGTGGGGCTGGAGGACGGCCTGACCGTCAACGATGCGCGCGTGCCGGGCGGCGTGCGCAAGGCACGCGGTACCTGGGAACAGGTGAGCCTGGTGCGCGAGGAGCTGCTCGGCAGGGGCGCGACGATCCTCACGGCGGCCCAGGTGCGCGACATGTTCGGGCTCGGCATCAAGCCGGCCGCGCGTCGCGAGCGCGACCCCCAGACCGCGGCGGGCTGAGCGGGCCATGGCGATTTATCGACTCGGGGATCGCGTGCCGTCGATCCACCCCGACGCGTTCGTGGCCGATTCGGCGGACGTGATCGGCGACGTGCGGCTCGACGCCGACACCAGCGTCTGGTTCGGTGCCGTGCTGCGCGGCGACACGGAGCCGATCGTGATCGGCGAGGGCACCAACGTGCAGGACGGTGCGGTGCTGCATACCGAACGCGATCGTCCGCTGCATGTGGCCGCTCACGTCACGATCGGGCACCAGGTGGTGCTGCACGGCTGCACGATCGGCGACTACAGCCTGGTCGGCATTCAGGCGGTGGTGCTCGACGGCGCGCAGATCGGCCGCCAGTGCCTGGTGGGCGCGGGCGCGGTCGTCACGGCCGGCACCGTGGTCCCGGATGGCTCGCTGGTGCTCGGCGCGCCGGCCAAGGTGGTGCGGCCCTTGTCGGAGGCTGAACTCGCGCGCCTGCGCGGCAACATCGAGTTCTATGCCGACCAGCGGCGGCCGCAATACCTGCGCGAGCTGGTACGCGTGACGCGGTGAGCCGGCGGGTGTGGCCGCCCCGCGTGGCCACGCCCGCCCGCCGCACCGGGCCGGCGCAGGCCTGCCCGATGCCCGCCGCGCGCCTAGTCCGGCTTGCCGCCGTAGGCGTGTGCCTGCGCCAGCAGCCAGCCGCGAAACGCGTCGAGCGGCCGGCTATGGCTCAGCTCGGTCGGATACACGAGGTAATAGGCCGCGTCGTCGGCGGCGGCCAGCCGTGCGGCCGCCGCCGACGGTGCCACGTAGGGCACCACGATGCCGAGCTGGCGCTCGCGGCCGTCGACGAAGAACTTCGGCACCAGGGCGATGCCGAGCCCCGCTGCCGCGGCGCTGATCAGCATGGTATGCAGCTCGTAGCGGTCGCCCTGCATGGTGCCGGGTTGGTCCACGCCGAGCGAGGCGAACCAGCGTGCCCAGCCGTCGGGACGCGTGGTGGAATGCAGCAGCGGGTAGGCCAGCAGCTCGTGCGGCTTGCGCACGGGCCGCTTCAGCAGCGCCGGCGCGCAGACCGGCACGACTTCCTCGCCGAACAGGTAGTCGGCCGACGCGCCGGGCCAGGTCGGCTTGCCGTAATGGATCGCCGCCTCGAAATGCGATTCCGCGAACGAGAAGATGCCGGTGCGCGCCCCCATGTTCACGCGCACGTCGGGGGTGCCGTCGTAGAAGTCCTTCAGGCGCGGAATCAGCCATTGCGAGGCGAAGGTGGGCAGCACCGCCAGCTCCAGATAGCCGCCGCCGCTGCCGTGCGCGATGATCGAGAGCGTGTCGCGGTCGAGATGCTCGAGCGCGCGCCGCACCTGGGTGCTATACAGGCGCCCCGCGCGCGTGAGCACCACGCGCTGCTTGGCGCGCACGAACAGGCGCACGCCGAGGCCGGCCTCCAGCGTCGCGATCTGCCGCGAGATCGCGCTTTCGGTCAGGAACAGCTCGCGCGCCGCGTAGGTGAAGCTCTCATGGCGCGACGCCGCCTCGAATGCCAGCAGCGCGCCCATGTTCGGTATCTTGAACTTGCGCATGATGATTCCAAAAACGCATCAAGTCCCGATTTTATCTCGCTTTACGCCGGCCCCGATCGTTTCGATAATGCAGCGGGCTCAAGCGAGGCGGCGCCTGCGAATCGGGCGCGTGCCGCGCGCGGCCGGCCCGCCGGCGAGCCCGCCCCTGTTCCGACGAGAGACCCGATGCGCAATCCCAACCTCGACACCCTGCTGTGCGCGCTGCTCGGCCCGGCTACTGCCGATGCGCTGTTCGCGACGCTGGACCTGCCGCCGTGCCTGGCCGATTGCGAGCCCGGCAGCGTCACGCGCGCCGAGCTCGCGCAAGCCATGAACATGGCGCTGTTCGAGGGCCTGCTCGAACGCTCGCCGAACGGCCGCGCCTACACGCGCGAGACGGTCGAGGCGGGCGGCTCGGTGTGCTTCGATCACGGCGCGCTGCGCACCGTGCGCTGGCACGACAACGGCGCGCTGCCGCCCGGCGAGGCCGCCTTCGCACGCATCCTGCGCCCGCTCGGGTTCCGCCCGAACGGCCGCTATCCGCTCGACCGGCTCGGCATGACGGGCCGCGCCTACGCGCACGAGGACGCGCCCGAGCACATCGCCCAGTTCTTCGTCAGCGAGCTGCACCCCGAGCGTTTCTCGGCCGCGTTCCAGCACGCCGTCTCTAACGTGGTGTGCAGCTCGCGCGATCCGCTCACGCCCGAGGCCGCCGCCCTGCTCTGGGAGCTCGAGCGCGACGGCACGCTGCCGCTCGCGGCCGCGCAGCGGCTGCTGCCGGTGCTGGTGGGCGCGTTCGCGCGCCAGCACGACGTGCCGGCCGTGGCGGACTACGAGGTGCTGCTCGCCGAATCGGCCGAGATGGCCTGGATCGCGACCGAGGGCAATGCGTTCAACCACGCCACCGACCGCGTGGCCGACGTGTTCGCGCTGGCCGAGGCCGAGAAGGCCAAGGGCCGGCCGATGAAGCCCGAGGTCGAGCGTTCGCGCTCGGGACGCGTGTTCCAGACCGCCTACCGCGCCGACATCGTCGAGCGCGAGTTCCGGACCGCCGACGGCCGCCTGCTCTCGCGCAGCGTGCCGGGCTCGTTCTACGAATTCATCACGCGCAAGCGCGAGTTCGATCGCGCCACGCAGCGCTGGACGCTCGACCTGCGCTTCGACGCCGGCAACGCGCAGGGCATCTTCCGCATGACCGCGAACGCGGGCGGCTGACGCGGCGCCGGCCCGAGCCTGCAGTCCGGCCGGGCGGCCTCCCGGTGCCGGACTTGATGAGCAAACCGCAAGAGGTGGTGCGCAGATCTCGTTTGATCCGCGCGTATTGGCTGCCGAGAATCACTTGCCGAGCACGAGCCGGCCGCCTGCGGCGGCGTCCCGCGCCGAATCGGCGGGACCGAACCCGCAGCCCCGAGCCCGCAATGCGCATTGCCCGACTCGCGGCGCCGCCGGCCCGTCGCCGCCGTCACGGGATTCGCGAAGCGAATGCCCACCGATAAGGAAGCGCCCGATGAAGATTCGTTCGAGATTCGCCCGCCGCATCGTTGCGCCTGCCGCGCCGGCCCGCGCGCGGTTCGCCCGCGGCGCCGGCCGGATCGTGAGCCGCGCGATGCAGCAGGCCGAGCCGGCGGCGCCCGCCGGCTATGACGCGCCGCTCACGGCGGCGCGCCACGACCGCATCAGCGGCGCCATCGCCTTCCCGGTCACGACGCGGCAGGGCGCTGCATGACGCCGGATGCGCAGGACCCGATACGGCGCATGGCGCGGCTCGGCCCGAAGCGCGCCGTGCGCGGGCGCATCGGCGCATCGCGGACCAGCCCGGCCGGCATCGCGCGCCGGCCGCCCGCGGCCTCGGTGCGGCAGCTTCTTCCTGTTTCCCTTTCCCGACTCTCCATAGGTGGCAACGTGAACGCAACCCGCATCCTTTCCGAACTCGGTATCGAGCGTCTGGCCGACTCGGGCGACCTCATCGTCCATTCGCCGATCGACGGCCAGCCGATCGGCCGCGTGGCGAGCCGCTCGGCGGCCGAAGTCGACGCGGCGCTCGATGCCGCGCAGCGTGCCTTCCTCGCCTGGCGCGAGGTGCCGGCGCCGCGCCGCGGCGAGCTGGTGCGCCTGCTCGGCAACAAGCTGCGCGAGAAGAAGCAGGCGCTCGGCGCGCTGATCACGCTCGAATGCGGCAAGATCCTGCAGGAAGGGCTCGGCGAAGTGCAGGAGATGATCGACATCTGCGATTTCGCGGTGGGCCTGTCGCGCCAGCTGTACGGCCTGACCATCGCCTCCGAGCGCCCCGGCCACCGGATGGCCGAGACCTGGCATCCGCTCGGCGTGTGCACGGTGATCTCGGCGTTCAACTTCCCGGCCGCCGTCTGGGCGTGGAACGCGGCGCTCGCGCTGGTGTGCGGCAACGCGGTGATCTGGAAGCCGTCGGAGAAGACGCCGCTCACCGCGCTGGCGGCCCAGCAGATTCTCGACGACGCGCTGCGCGAATTCGGCGACGCGCCGGCCGGCCTGTCGGCCGTGCTCAACGGCGGGCGCGAGGTGGGCGAGCAACTGGTGGCCGATCCGCGCTCGAGTCTGGTGAGCGCCACCGGCAGCACCGCGATGGGCCGTGCGGTGGGCGTGGAAGTGGCGCGCCGCTTCGGCCGCTCGCTGCTCGAGCTGGGCGGCAACAACGCGGGCATCGTCTCGTCGACGGCGAACATGGAACTCGCGCTGCGCGGCATTCTGTTCTCGGCGGTCGGCACGGCCGGCCAGCGCTGCACCTCGCTGCGGCGCCTGTTCGTGCAGGCCGACGTCTACGCGGCCACCGTCGAGCGGCTCAAGGCGCTCTACGCGAAGGTGACGATCGGCAATCCGCTCGAGGCCGGCACGCTGATGGGGCCGCTCATCGACGGCGCTTCGTTCGCGCGCATGCAGGCCGCGCTCGAGCAGGCCCGCCGCGAGGGCGGCACCGTGTTCGGCGGCGAGCGCCATGCGGTGCCGGGCCACGACGGCGGCTTCTATGTGCGGCCGGCGATCGTCGAGATGCCGGCGCAGACCGAGGTGGTGCTGACCGAGACCTTCGCGCCGATCCTCTACGTGCTGAAGTACGAGCGCTTCGACGAGGCGATCGCCGCCAACAACGCGGCCGCGCACGGCCTGTCGTCGTGCGTGTTTACGACCGATCTGCGCGAGAGCGAGCGCTTCCTGTCGGCGGCCGGCAGCGACTGCGGCATCGCCAACGTCAACATCGGCCCGAGCGGCGCCGAGATCGGCGGCGCGTTCGGCGGCGAGAAGGAGACGGGCGGCGGGCGCGAGTCGGGCTCCGACGCGTGGAAGAACTACATGCGCCGCGCCACCAACACCATCAACTACTCGTCGGCGCTGCCGCTCGCGCAGGGCATCGACTTCAACCTCGGCTGAGCGCGAGGCACGCGCGCCTGGCTGACCCCGGCAATGGAGCCTCCATGAGTTCCCGCATCGTTGTCGTCGGCGGCGGCGTGATCGGCAGCGCGACCGCGTATTTCCTGCGGGCCTCGGACCCGAGCGCGTCGGTCACCGTGATCGAGCGCGACCCGACCTACGCGCGCTCGTCGTCGGCGCTGTCGGCCGCCTCGATCCGGCAGCAGTTCTCCACGCCGCTGTCGATCCGCATGTCGCTGTTCGGCATCACGTTCCTGCGCGAACTCGGCGAACGGCTCGCGGTCGGCGGCGAGCGCCCGTCGATCGGCCTGCACGAGGGCGGCTATCTGTTCCTTGCCACGCCGGCCGGCGAGGCCACGCTGCGCGAGAACCACGCGCTGCAGCTGGCCGAGGGCGCGCAGATCCGGCTCATGGCGCCCGACGCACTGCGCGCGCGATTTCCCTGGCTCAACGTCGACGATCTCGCCGCGGGCGCCTACGGCGAGCGCGGCGAGGGCTGGTTCGACGGCTACGGGCTGGTGCAGGCGCTGCGCAGGAAGGCACAGTCGCTCGGCGCGCGCTACCTGGCCGCCGAGGTGGTGGGGCTGGTGCGCGAGGGGCGCCGCATCACGCAGGTCGTCACGGCCGACGGCGAGCGCCATCCGTGCGATACCGTGGTCAACGCGGCCGGCGCCTGGGCGAAGCGGATCGCGGCGCTGGCCGGCATCGAGCTCCCGGTTCACGCACGGCGCCGCAGCATCTTCAACGTGTCGTCGCCGGCCCGGCTCGGCGCCTGCCCGCTGCTGGTCGATCCGGGCGGCGTGTATTTCCGTCCCGAGGGGCGCACCTACCTTTGCGGCAGCTCGCCGTCGCCCGCGCACGACGCCGACGACCTGCCGCTCGACGAGGTCGATCACGCGCTGTTCGACGAGGTGATCTGGCCGGCGCTCGCGCATCGCGTGCCGGGCTTCGAGGCGCTGCGCGTGGAGCGCAGCTGGTCCGGCTACTACGAGTACAACGTGTTCGATCACAACGCGATCATCGGCTACCACCCCGAACTCGAGAACTGCGTGTTCGCCAATGGCTTCAGCGGGCACGGCCTGCAGCAGGGGCCGGCCACCGGGCGCGGCGTGAGCGAGCTGATCCTGAACGGGCGCTACACCTCGCTCGATCTGTCCGAACTCGACTGGCGGCGCGTGCTGGAGCGGCGCCCGATCGTCGAGAAGAACGTGGTGTAACGGGAGCGCGGGCGATGATGTATGACTTCACCATGCCGTTTCGCGAGCCGGCCGGCTCGCCGATTCGCGAACTGTTCAAGTACCTCGGCCAGCCGGGGATGATCTCGCTGGCGGGCGGCTACCCGGCCGCCGGCCTGTTCGATACCGAGGGCCTGGCGGCCGCGGCCGAGCGCGCCTGGCGCCACCCGGTGCGCTGCCTGCAATACGGGCCGACCGACGGCCTGCCCGAGCTGAAGGCCGCGCTGGCCGCGCGGATGGCCGCGCGCGGCGCGCCCTGCAGGCCCGACGAGCTGGTGGTGACCACCGGCTCGCAGCAGGGGCTCGACCTGCTGCTGCGCGTGCTGGTGGCGCCCGGCGACGTGGTGCTGACCGAGCAGCCGGCCTATCCGGCCACGCTCGCGGCCCTGCGGCTGCAGCAGGCCAGCATCGTCACGCTGCCCACCGACCGCGACGGGCTCGACGTGCACGCGCTCGCCGCGCTGCTCGAATCGGGCCGCTGCGCGCGGCCCAAGCTGCTCTACACGGTGCCGACCTTCGCCAACCCCACCGGCGCCACGCTCACGCGCGAACGGCGCCTCGCGCTGCTCGCGCTCGCGGTGCGCCACGGCTTCGTGATCGTCGAGGACGATCCCTATGCCGAGCTGCGCTTCGCCGGCGCGCCGCTGCCCTCGCTGCTCGCGCTCGCCGCCGAGGTGCCGGGCGCGCGCGCGCACGTCGTGCATTTCGCGAGCCTGTCGAAGATCGTCGCGCCGGGGCTGCGGATCGGCTGGTGCGTCGCGCCCGCCGAGGTCGCGCGGCGCTGCACGGTGGCCAAGCAGACCGTCGATCTGTGCAGTTCGCCGTGGACCCAGGCGATCGCGGCCGAGTATCTGGACGGCGGCGCGCTCGACTCTCATCTGCCGCGCGTGGCGGCGGCCTATCGCGACAAGTGCGATGCGCTCTGCGACGCGCTCGACGCGGCGTTCGACGGTGCCATCACGTTTCACCGTCCCGAGGGCGGGCTGTTCGTCTGGGCGCGTGCCGCCGCGGTGGAGGCGGCGGCCTGGCTCGCGCAGGCGCTCGAGCGCAACGTGATGTTCGTGCCGGGCGGCGCGTTCTTCGCCGATCACGCCGATCCCGCGGCGCTGCGGCTGTCGTTCGCCGCGCCGGCGGCCGACGAGATCCGCGAGGGCGTGCGGCGGCTCAGGCTCGCGTTCGACGCGACGCTCGCGCAGGCGGGCGGCGCCAGCGCCGCGCCGCGCTGAGCGCGGCCGCCGCCGACACGGCTTCATGCCGGCGCGGACGGTGGCCGCCCGTCGCGTTCACGCCGTATAGCGCGAGGCGGCTCCGCGCGTGGACGGCGCCGCGGGGCAGGGCCGCGTCCGCGGCGATTGCGAGGATCGTTGGCCTCATCGAGGGCCGCCCGCAGCTGGCGGCCGGAACGCGGCCACGCCCAGCAGCGCGTCGCGCGAGGCGACGTGCGCCTGGCGGCCGCCGTGCGTGAGGCCGGACGCCTTCGTCCCGGCGGCGATGCCCGCGCCGTGACGGCCGGCGCGGCCCGAGGCCCGGCGCCGATTTCCAGAAGGCCGGCGCGGCAGGCGGCCTCGGGTTCGCCGCGAGCCGATCGTGGGCGCTGGCCGGGGCCAGCCAAATCCCGTGCCGGCCGGCAGCCTCCATTCCGCCACACCGCCACACCACCACACCACCACACCACCACACCACCACACCACCACACCGCCGCGCCGTTTCCCCCGCCCCTCATGCTGGCCCGAAACTTGCCCATTGGTAGCGCCGACCCCGCCGGGAAGCTTGCCGGATGGACCCGGCAGGTGGCTGCACCCACACGGCAGCGCGCCGATTTACCAAAACACCTCACGTCGAATTGTAATTTTTATAAAAAGGATGAATCCAATGAACGAGGTTCAATTCGTCAGACTGATTGCCGCCATGTTGTTCCTGATGGTCTGCTGGTCGGTGGTGGACGCGGTGCGGATCGCCGCGCGCAGTCCGATCGAGGGCGCGGTGCGACGTGCGCAGACCGTGGTCCGGCTGATGCGCGCGGTGGTCTACGCCGCGCTGCTCTACGTGCTCTCGGCGTGGTGCGCCTACGAGGCCTGGCTTGCGCCCGAGCTCGTCTCGTACACGCTCGTCACGCTGCTGGTGACGGGCGCCATGACCGGCTGCTACATCGGCTGGGTGTACCTGACCGTGCGGCCGCCCGTATGAGCGCTTCCCGCCACGCCATGCTTTCGCGCCGGAACGAGACGCCGGCGCGCCATCCCACCTGCAGGACCTGCCGATGATCGCCGCCCAGACCGCACAAGACGTTTTCACGGCGCTCACGCGCGCCGGCTTCGAGATCAGCCTGCCGCTCTCGCTCGCCCCGATGCGCGAGGACCGCGATTACCGTGCGCTGGTGGCGGCCGGCATCATCGGCCTGAACCTGCCCGTCCACGCCTGGGCCGACACCGAGATGTGGGCGGTGGTGGCCGCCTACGTGAACGTTCACGGCCTGGTGCCGATCAGCGAGATTCAGGCCGCGAAGCTGCGCCTGACGCCGTTCGAAACCTCGGCGGCCAATTCGATCATCGCGCTGGCCGCGCAGATCGCGTCGCTGGCGGCCGTCCCCGGCCGACGGGCCGCCTGACGCTGCGCGGCCCGTCATGAAACGACGTCAATTGAACAAGGCCCAGTTGCTGCCGCTCGCGCCCGATTACCAGCGGCGCGTGCAGCTGCGCCACCACCTCGCGCTGGCGGCGCTGCGCGAGGCGCGGGCCACGCCGGAGCAGCTGGCGCTGCTGCTCAGCACGGTGCAGATCGCTTATCTGCTGCGCGCGCCGGCCGTGCGCGACCAGTTGCAAGAGGGTGCCCACGACGGCCTGGACCTCTACCGCCGCGCCGAGCAGGCGCTCGAGCGCTGCTACGCGCGCCTGGGCGGCGGCGCGCCGATCGCGCTGCGCGACGACGAGCGCCGCGATCTCGAACGGCTCGTGACCGCCTACGACGCCAGGCTCGCCGGCCTGCCGTCGCATCGCTACGTCGACGCGCAGGCCGAGTTGCACCACTACGTGTTCACGGGCCGCTCGCCGATTCCGCCCGCCGCCGCCCCTGAGGTGGCCCAGCCATGAGCCCCGGCTTTTGCCGCCGCATTGCAAAAAACGCCGGTCCCGACCCGCGTGTCCGGCCGGTGCGCGCTTCATCCTTCGAGGTTTCCGCATGAGTTTCAGCATGAACGAAAAGCCCATGTCCTGTCCGCGCCCCGACGCGCCGCGCCGTGCCGACGGCATCGTGTTCCACCTGGCGCTCGGCGACAGCTGGATCGAGACGGTCGGCGTGCCGTTCGAATGCCGCGGCCGCGTCTGGGCGGTCCACCGCTCGCCGCTGGTGGCGCCCGACAGCCACCCTCGCTACACCGTGTCCGACGTCGAGACGGGACGCAGCTTCCGCCGCGTGCTCGAGCCCACCATCGAGGCCGCGCGCGCCGCGGCGATCGGCGTGATCGCCACCATGCCGCCGCCCGTGTGGAACAAGATGGTCCGCTCGCGCGACCATGCGCAGGTGGCGGCATGAGCGCGGCCGGCACCGACTATCGCGCCGAGCCGCGCGGCGACGAGGTCTCGCCGCCGGTGCGGGCCTCGATGCGCCTGCCGGCCTCGACGCGCCGCCATGGCCGCCTGGGCGGCGGCGATGCGGCGCAGCGGGCGCGCCGCTTGCTCGCGGAGGTCGAAAGACGAAAGTACCGCAGCGGCGGACGCGCACGTTAGAATCGCGAATCCGAATCCGCCCCCGCTTTCGGGGCACGCCGTGCCTGGTACGCCGGAGCCGGCCCTCGACATCTGAACGACTGAACATGACCCAGGACGACTCCGCGCCCCATGCCCCGGCGCTCTCCGACATCGAGCCACTGGAAAACGTGGCGACGGGCGTGCCGGGCCTCGACGAGATCCTCGGCGGCGGCTTCGTGCGCGGCGGCCTTTATCTGATCGAGGGGATGGCCGGCGCGGGCAAGACCATCCTGTCCAGCCAGATCGGCTTTCATCGCGTGCGCCAGGGCGAGCGCGTGCTCTACATGACGCTGATCGCCGAGTCGCACGACAAACTGCTCGGCCACCTGCGCGAGCTCGACTTCTTCGATCCGGCCGCCGTCGCGCAGAAGATGATGTTCGTGTCGGGCTATCACGAGCTGATCGAGGACGGCCTCGACGGCTTCCTCAGGCTGATCGCCGCGAGCCTGGCGAACTACCGGCCCGGCCTGCTGATCGTGGACGGCTTTCGCAGCGCGCGCGAGTTCAGCGAAACCGAGCTGTCGCTGTCGAAATTCATCCACGAGCTGAACGCGCTGGTGGCCGCGATGGGCTGCACCACGCTGCTGCTCGCGCCGCTGTCGGGCAACGAGCCGCATCCCGAGCACACGCTGGTGGACGGGCTGATCGAGCTGAACCGCTATACCGACGGGATGCGCCGCGCGCGCGAGATCGAGGTTCACAAGATGCGCGCGCGCAACCATCTGCTCGGCCGGCACTTCTTTCGCATCACCTCCAGCGGCCATGCGATGTACCCGCGCCTGGAGGCGCGCTTCGCCAACCTCGAGGACGAGCGCGACCTGCGCCAGCGGCTCGACACCGGCCTGCCGCATCTCGACCAATTGCTCGGCGGCGGCTTCGTGCGCGGCTCGACCACCACGGTGATGGGGCCGTCCGGGGTCGGCAAGACGCTGCTCGCGCTGCAGTTCCTGCAGGCCGGCGTCGCGCGCGGCGAGAAGGCGGTCTACCTGGGCTTCTACGAATCGCCGCAGCGGCTGATCGGCAAGGCCGAGACGGTCGGCATCCGGCTGCGCGAGGCGTTCGCCGACGGCCGCCTGGCGATGCAGTGGCAGCCGGCCGTCGAGCTCGAGGTGGACGAGCTGGCCGCCAACACGCTGGCGCTGATCCAGCGGCTCGGCGCCTCGCGGCTCGTGATCGACGGCATGGAGGGCTTCCGCGATTCGGCCCTGCGCCCCGCGCGCTTCGGCCTGTTCCTGAACGCCTTCAACCACGCGCTGCGCGACGCGGGCATCACCACGCTGCTGACCGAAGAGCTGCCGCTCTATGCGGACCCGTCGCACGGCAAGGGCCTGCGGCTGTCCGCGCTGACCGAAAACCTGGTCCTGCTGCGCTACGCGGAAACCGACGGCCGCCTGCGGCGCATGCTGTCGGTGGTCAAGCAGCGCGAGAGCGCGCACGACACCTCGCTGCGCGAACTGATCATCACGCCGGAGGGGCTCGACGTCACGCCGAACGCGATCGGCGCGGCGGGCCTGCTTTCGACCCAGGGGCTGACCGTGATGCACCGCCCGATAACGGATGGCTAGCCGTAAATGAAAACCATCCTGATCGTGGACGACGAGTTCGACGTGCTGACCGTGTGGCGCCTGCTGCTGGAGCAGTGCGGCTACGCGGTGTTCACGGCGTCCAACGGCGCGCTCGCGCTCGATCGTATCAGGGAGGGCAAGCCGGACCTGATCGTCACCGATTTCATGATGCCGGTGATGTCGGGCGGCGAGCTCTGCGCGGCGCTGGCGAACGAGCCGGACTGGCGCGCGATTCCGATCATTCTGTGCAGCGCGGCGGCGGATATCCCGCCCCAGCCCAATGCGTCGATCCTCTACGCGCGCAAGCCCCTGTCGTTCGACGTGCTGCTCGGGATGGTGCGACGCCAGCTCGGCGAGACGGCCGGCTGAAGGCCCGCCGCGGGCAGCACCGCGCGCGCGGCGCCGCGCCGTGCTGCGGGCCGGCCGGATTCGATCCCGCCCGGCGTTGCGGGACGTGAAAAAGCGTGCGCCGATCCCGCCGTCATGCGATAGTCGCGGTATTGCCCGCAACGAGCGGCTTTTTGTTCGTTGGTCTGGCCCTCTATTTTGTCCGGTTCCGCGCGGCGGAGCCCAACCGAGGAACGCCCACCCGATGCCGGACGAGATCCGACAGGGCGATGCCGCCGCGGCATCGCCGTTCGACGCTGCGATCCCGGCCGTGCTGGTCGCGCTGCGCGCCGCCACCGGCGAGCGGCATGAGCGGCTGCACCAGCTGATGCCGTTGTCGGCCGAAGCGGCCTGCCTGCACGATTACCTCGCTCATCTGCGTATCCTGCGCGCCTGGCTCGCGCCGCTCGAATCCTGGCTCGACGGCGCCGCGTCGTCGCCGCCGTCGCGCGACGGCTCGCTGCAGGCATCGGCCGCCGGTCTGCCGCCGGTGCCGCGCGTGGCGCTGATCGACGCCGATCTCGCCGCCGCACCGGCCGCCGTGCTGGCCGCGCTGCCGCCCGGCCCCGCGCCTGCCGCGCCGTGGTGGCCGGCTGATGCCGATGCCGCTTATCGCTGGGGCGCGCGCTACGTGATCGAAGGCGCCCAGATGGGCGGCGCGGTGCTCTACCACCAGTTGCACGAGCGGCTCGCGCCGCATCCGCTCGGCTTCCTCGCGGCCGGCCGCCACGGGCTGTCGGCGCGCTGGAAGGCGTTCGTGTGCTGCCTGGCGGCCGAGGTCCAGGCGCCCGCCGCGATCGCGGCGGCCTGCCGTGGCGCGACCGACGCGTTCGACCACCTGGTCCGGCTGGCCAGCCTGGCCGACGCCGAGCGCGGCGTGCCTGCCTGATGCGGACTGCCCCGATGCACGACCGTCTCGACGACCCGGACGAACCCGCCGCGCAGCCGGCCCCGCAATTCGCCGCCCCGCCCGGCCCCGGCGCGGCGGCGGCGGCCTTCGACTGCCTGCCGGACGCCTACCTGATCCTCAACGCGCGCCACGAAGTGGTGCTCGCGAACCGCCGCTACCTGAAGCTGGTCGGCGCGGTGCGCGAGGCGATCCTCGGGCGCCGCGTGCAGGACATCAACCAGTTCGGCGCCGATGCACAGCGCGAGGCGCGCCGCGAATGGCTCGACGCCACGCTGGAGCAACTGCCGCGGCGCGAAGCGGTGTGGTCGCCGGTGTTTCGCTACGAGATGCCGGTCGAGCACGAGAGCGGCGAATGGGTGACGGCGCCGCGCTACTGGCGCATCAAGGCGACGCTGCTCGATTCGTCCGAGCCGGGGCTGGCCGGCGCCGTCGCGATTCTCGTCAGCGAGGTGACCGAGCACGTCGCCGAGTACGAACGCGACCAGCGCGAGCGCGCCAAGCTGCGCTCGCAGGCGCAGCTGCGCCAGCTGGTGGCCGAGGAAGCGCGCGCCCAGCTGCGCGAGCACCAGGAGCGCCTGGAGATCGCCATGGCGTTCTCGCAGGTGGGCGCCTGGGAGCTCGAACCGCTCACGGGCGGCATCCAGTGCACCGACCAGTGCCGGACCAATCTCGGGCTGGGCATCGACGACCTGCTCACGCGCGAACGCTGGTTCGACGAGATCGTCCATCCCGACGACCGGGCTCGGCTGCACGAGGCGATGACGCAGGCGCTCGACATCCACGAGCCGTTCGAGGTCGATTTCCGGATCGGCTGGGAGCATGGCCCGGTGCGCTGGATCCTGGTGCGCGGCGTGGGCCGCTATCAAACCAACGGCGCGCTGAGCTCGGTGCACGGCTTCACGCTCGACATCACCGCGCGCAAGCAGGCCGAGCTCGAGACCCAGGCCAGCGCGGCGGCCGACAAGCTCGCCCGCGAGCAGAGCGACCGGCTCGCCACCGCGATGGATCACTTCATCACCACCGTCAGCCATGAGCTGCGCTCGCCGCTCAACGCGATCCTGAGCTGGTGCGAACTGATGCGGCGCTCGCCCGAGCCGTCGCTGGTCACGCGCGCGGGGGAGGTGATCAACCGCAACGGGCGCCAACTCGCGCACATGGTGGACGACCTGCTCGACAGCGGCGCGATCGTGACGGGCAAGCTGTCGGTGATCCCGCGGCCGATCGATCTCGGCGCGCTGGCCGGGATCGTGGTCGAGGACATGCGGATGATCGCCGAGGCCAAGGGGCTCGCGCTGGTCGCCGACCGGCTGATGCCGGCGATGGTGATCGCCGACGAGAACCGCATGAAGCAGATCGTCTGGAACCTGCTGTCGAACGCGGTGAAGTTCTCGCCGCAGGGCAGCCTCATCGAGGTGGCGATCACGCCACTCGGCGAGCGCGTCGAGCTGAGCGTGCGCGATACCGGGCGCGGCATCGATCCTTCGATGCTCGAACGCGTGTTCGAGCGCTTCCAGCAGTCGGCGGCCGACGGCGAGGGGCGCGTGGCCGGCCTCGGGCTCGGCCTCTGGCTGGCGCGCAACCTGATGGAACGGCAGGGGGGGGAGATCGTCGCCGAAAGCGCCGGGCTCGGCCACGGCTCGACCTTCCGCCTGTGGCTGCCGGAGTACCGCTGAGGCCCACGGCGGGCCGGCGGGCCGGGGCCGCCCGGCAATGCGCTTCGGCAGGGGACGGGGCGGCGTCAGCCGCTCGGGATTGCCCCGCGCGGCGTGCCGCGGCTCAGCGCTGGTAAGGCGGCGGCTCGTTCAGCACCGCCCAGAACATGCCGAGATCGTTGATCGCGGCCATGAAATCGTCGAACGCCACCGGCTTCACCACGTAGGCGTTCACGCCGAGGTCGTAGCTGCGCAGCAGGTCCTTCTCCTCGCGCGAGGAGGTCAGCATCACCACCGGGATGTGGCGCAGGCGCTCGTCGCCGCGCACGATCTTCAGCACTTCGTGGCCGTCGAGCTTGGGCAGCTTCTTGTCGAGCAGGATCACCGCCGGGCTTTCGTCGGGGCGCGCGGCCCACTTGCCCTCGCGGCGCAGGAATTGCAGGGCTTCCTCGCCGTCCCTCACCGATACCACCGGATTCGCAAGCCGCGTCTTCTCCAGCGCGATCATCGTCAGTTCGATGTCGTCGGGGTTGTCTTCCACGAGAAGGATCGGTCTTAACACGCTTGCTCCATTGACTTGATTCGCTGCTTCGAGTGTGGCGCTTTTACAAGGGCACCACCGGTTATTGCAGGGTGCGCGCCCGCCTGCCGGCGCGCCGGCAGCCTTACTTCGTCTGCTTCGGCACCGCGCGCGTGCGGCGCGCCGGCGCCAGCGCTTCGAGCCGCGCCACCGCGCTGTTCGAGGTTTCCTCTAGCTCCACCGCCGCGCCGGCAAACACGCGCGGCAGCGTAAACGAGATCGTCGCGCCGCGACCGGGCTCGCCGCGGGCCCAAACCTTGCCTCCGTGCCGCTCGATGATGCGTTTCACGGAAGCAAGTCCTATGCCAGTTCCGTCGAATTCCTCGACGTGGTGCAGCCGCTGGAACACGCCGAACAGCTTGTCCACGTAGCGCATGTCGAAGCCCACCCCGTCGTCCTTCACGAAGAACACGTCGTGGCCGGCCAGTTCGCGTTCGCCCTCGTAACGGCCGATTTCGATGTGGGCCACTTCCTGCGCAGCCGAGAATTTTACCGCGTTCTCGATCAGGTTACGCAGCACCAGATGGATCAGCACCGGATCGGCCGTGACGTGGCCGAGTTCGCCCACGCGCCATTCGATCCGGCGCGGCGCGGCGGCGCTGCCGCGGGCGGCGCCCTGGAGCGCGTCGCGCGTCTCGTCGGCGATCAGCGCGTCGGCCAGCGCGCGCATGTCGATCTTCTGCGGGCGCAGCGCCGAGCGGCCCATGCGCGAGAAGGCCAGCAGGTCGTCGACGAGCTTGCCGCCCAGGCGCGCCGAATTGACGATGCGCTCGACATAGTGGCGGCCGCGTTCGGACAGGTTCGCCATCTCCATCTCGCGCAGCAGGTCGGCATAGCCCACGATGTGGCGAAGCGGCGCGCGCAGGTCATGGGAAACCGTATAGGAGAAGCCTTCCAGCTCCTGGTTGGCGCGCCCCAGTTCGAGCGCGAGGTCGGCCAGCTCCTCGGCGCGGCGCAGCACGATGCCGAGCAGCGCGGCACGGAATTCGAGCGCGATCTCGCGTTCGGCCTGGCGCCACGGCGGCGAGTAGCCGCGCACGATGTCGGTCCAGACGTCGAAGCTCTTGCGCGGCGAGAGCGAATCGGCCATCGGCGCGAGCTTCTCGCGCGGGTCGCCGGCCCACTTGATGGTCTTCACCACCTCGGGCCGGAACCAGACGATGTAGTTGCGGAACAGCCGCGAGATCGAGACCGCGAGCGCGCCCGCGTAGTCCGGGTTGGCCTCGATCACCGGCACGTCGCGTGCGAGGTTGTCGGTCCAGAACACCTCCTCGATCTGCGTGTCGAGCCACTTCACGAGCTGGCCGACCTGCGCCTCCGGCGGCGTCAGGCCGGCCAGCACCACGCGGCCCTCGAACACGATCGCCACGCCCGCCGAGTGGGTGAGCCGCAGCAGGTCGCGCGGGTCCTCGGCGAGCGCGTCGACGAAGCTCTCGGTGTCGGCCATCGAGGCGAGCAGGCGCGCGTGCAGGTGGCGCAGGTCGAGCCGCAACTCGGCCTCGGCGTGCTCCTCCTTCGCCTCGATCTGCAGCGACAGCACCTGCGCGATGTGCTCGCAGGCGGTGCGCACCTCGAACGGCGGCACGCGCGCGGCGTCGTGGTGGCACGAGATCAGGCCCCAGAGCTTGCCGTTCACCACGATCGACATCGACATCGAGGCCAGCGTGCCCATGTTCTTCATGTACTGCACGTGGACCGGCGAGACGCTGCGCAGCGAGGCATAGGTGAGGTCGGTGGGGCGCTGCGTGGCCGGATGCAGCGGCGGCACCAGCCGCGCCGGCTGATAGTCCGCGTCGGCGATCAGGCGGATGCGGTTGCGCACGTAGAGCGCGCGGGCCTGGGCGGGGATGTCGGAGGCGGGGAAGTGCTGATCCGCATACGAGGTGTAGCCGGGCTCGATGCACTCGGCGATCACGTGGCCGTTGCCCTGCTCGTCGAAGTTGTAGACTAGCGTGCGGCCGAAGCCGGTGATGCGCTGCACCTCGGTGGCCGCGAGCCGCGCCAGATCGGCGGTGGTTTCGACGTCCTCGAGCCGGTTGATGAAGGTCCGCACCAGCGGATACATCGACGCGAACACGTCGCTGGTGCCGCGCGCCGGTTCCAGCTCGACGATCGCGACGCGCTCGTGGCGGTGGACCACGATCGCGAACGGCGAGCGGCGGGCGGTGCCGTCGGCGCGCGGATCGTCCATCGAGCCGACGTAGAGCGGCAGGCCGTTCGACTCGTGGCTGCGCAGTGCCTCGCTCACGGTGGCCGCCCAGTGCGCGCCCAGGAAGCGCGCGAGCGGCAGGCCAGGCAGCGCGTCGGGCGTGCCGCCCACCAGCTCGACGGCGTTCTCGCTCGCCTGAATGACGATGCCGGCATCGTCGATCGAAAACAGGAAGCCGTGGGGCTGGATGCCGCCCGGGATATGGATGGGTTCGCGCGCGCAATCGGCGCCGATCGAATCGGAAGCGGGGGGGAGCGGGGCTGCCATGGGCACTCCTGGCTGGGGAGCGGGCATTTTCGCACAGCACCACCGGGGCGCGGGCCGGGCGTGCGGCGCCGGCCCGGCCGGCGGCGGCCGCCGTCCGGTTCGCGCCGGGGCGGAGACGATATTCGGGATGGACCGGAATTCAAGGACAGACAACGACGCGGCGGGTCGTTTTAATAGGCGCATAGAGAGCCGTAACCGATTCGTCCAATTATTCAGCCAGGAGAGCCTGATGTCGAATCCGTCCGACCAGGGCGAAGCCGTGCGTCCGGTGTCGCGCGCCCACCCGCGCCGCGGCCCGTCGCTGCCGTCGCCCGGGCGGACCACGGCCGGGCGCTTGCCCGGCACGGCGGCGCGGCGGAGGGCATGACGATGCGTGCCGATGCCGCGTATCCGGTCGACGACCGGCTCCATCATCCTGGCCCGGCGCCGCTCGAGCCCGGCGCGCTGATCGCCGCGCTCGGCTACTGGCGCGACACGCTAGCCGGCCTGCCGGCCGCGCTCGCACTGCCGGCGGACCGGTGCCGCGAACGGCCCGCCGCACGCGTGGCCGAGCGCATCGACTTCGAGATCGATCCGGCCCGGCATGCCGCGCTACGGCGCCTGGCGGCAACGCACGGTGCAACGATGTTCGAGATCGTTCACGCCGCGCTCGCGATCGTGCTCGGCGGCATCGCGGCCCAGCACGATCTGGCGATCGGCACGCCGGGGCGTGCCGGCGCCGCCGCGAACCGCGTGGTGCTGCGCACCGACCTGTCCGGCAATCCGTCCACCAGCGAACTGCTGCGGCGCGTGCGCACGGCCGATCGCGCCGCGCTCGCGTGCCGGCCGGTGCCGTTCGCGCCGCTCGCCGCGCTGCTCGCGCCCGAGTCCGGCGCCGTCCATCCCTTGTTCCAGGTGATGCTCGCGGTCGGCCATGTCGGCGACGACCTGTCGTGGGCCGCGCAGGCCATCGCCGATGGGGTCGAGCTCGCGGTCGCGCTGCGCGACAGCTACGGCGCGCTGTCCGGCGCCATCGTCTACGCGGAGCAGTGGTACGACCGCGAAACCATCGAGGCGATTCGTGCCCGCCTCTGGCAGGTGCTCGACACCATCGCCGCCGATCCGTCGCGCCGCTTCGGCGACATGCCGTTGCTGATCCGCGACGATTGCGAGCGCCTGCGCGCCTGGATGCAGGCGCCCGGCATGCCGGCCCCGGCGCCCGCCTGCGGGGGGCCCGCTGACAGTGACATGGCCGTGCGTGCGTGCCGCCGCATGGCCAGGAAGGACATACCGGGCGAGCCGATCGCGGCCTGAACGGCCGGTGCGGGCCGCGCCGGCCTCGTCCGGCCAGGCCGCCGTACCGGGTGGGTACGGCGTGCCGATCGCTGCCGGGATCGGCGCGTCGGGGCGTGTCCCGGTTCGGACGGGCCGCCGCACCTGCAGTGCGGCCGGCCGGTTCGGGCCGGTCTTGAGAATTCCAAGCCCGTCGTGCCGGCCGGTAGGCCGGACCCGGCCGCGGGCGATTCCGCTGGATGCCGTCCGCCCGGCGACCGCGTCACACGACGCGGGCCAGGCCGGCATTCGTGTCATCTGGCATTTTGTAGACGAGGTAGTCATGACTGAACCGATACTCGACGATGCGCTGTGGTCATTGATCCAGCCGCTGCTCCCGCCGCCCAAGCCGCGTCGGACCCGCTATCCGGGGCGCAAGCCGCTCGACGACCGGGCGGTGATGGCAGGCATCCTGGTCGTGCTCGAATCGGGCATTCCCTGGGGGCAACTGCCACAGGAGATGGGCTACGGCTCCGGCATGAGCTGCTGGCGCCGCTTGCGCGACTGGCAGCAGGCGGGCGTGTGGGAGCAGATCCACTCCGTGCTGATGGTGGCGCTGCCGTCGGCCGGCAAGATCGACTGGTCGCGCGTGGCGATCGAATCGCCGTCGCCGCGCACGCTCAAGGCCAATCCGGAACGCCTGCCCGTCGCACCGCGCATCCCGCACGAGCCGCAGCCGCGCATGGTGCTGCATGCGCCGATGCTGCCGCAGCCGCAACTGCACGACGTGTCCGAGGTCAGCTGAAGCCAGCCGCCCGACGACGGCGCCGGTAGTCCCGCGCGGCGTCACGACGGTTCTCGACACGTTTTTCACCCGGCCGATCCGGGCTCGCATGCTGTCGCATGCGCGCACCTCGCGCCCGCAGCACCCCGCAAGTCAAGTGCGATCGCAGTGCGATCCGTCCGCCGTGCCCCAGCCTTTGCCGCCTTTCCCCCGCTTTCTCGTCATGCCGCGCGCCAGCTCCGCAAACTCGCGATGGTCGCCGCTGAAGCAGGGCACCCGCCGCTTACGCGCCGGTCCGCCGCCGTCCTAGGGGTAAACGCAAATTCACCTATGAGATATGATTTATACAATTCGTAAAAACTGACGCGCACCCACCCGGCCCGCGCGTCACCCCGACGGAGGTTTCCCGCATGATGGTGTTCGATGACCGGCGGCGTTGCGCCGCCCGGCTGCCCAGCGCCCGGCGCCGCGCCGCGCGCCCGGGCCGCCCGACCGGAGCCGTGGCATGACGCCCGGCCCGATGCACGGCATGAAGTCCGACCTGAAGCCCGGCCTGGCATCCGCCATCGAGGCTGCCGGCCGCGCCGGCTACCAGTGCGGCTTCGCGAACCATTTCGCCACCGAGGCGCTGCCGGGCGCGCTGCCCGAGGGGCGCAACTCGCCGCAGCGCGCGCCCTACGGGCTCTATGCCGAGCAGCTGTCCGGCACCGCCTTCACGGCGCCGCGCGCCCATAACCGCCGCAGCTGGCTGTACCGGATTCGCCCGGCCGCCGTGCACGGGCCGTTCGCGCCGCTTGCGCGGCCGCAGGCCCCGGCCGCGCTGGTGGCGGACTTCGCCGATTCGGCCGAGGTGCCGCCGACGCCGCCCGACCCGTTGCGCTGGGACCCGCTGCCGATGCCGGAGGCGCCGACCGATTTCGTCGACGGCTGGGTGACGATGGCCGGCAACGGCTCGGCGGCCGCCATGAACGGCTGCGCGATTCATCTGTACGCCGCCAACCGGTCGATGCAGGGGCGCTTCTTCTACGACGCCGACGGCGAACTGCTGATCGTGCCGCAGCAGGGGCGCCTCGCGATCGCCACCGAGCTGGGCCGGCTCGAGGTCGAGCCGCAGCAGATCGCCGTGATCCCGCGCGGCGTGCGCTTCAGCGTGACGCTGCCCGACGGCGAGGCGCGCGGCTACCTCTGCGAGAACTTCGGCCAGCCCTTGCAGCTGCCCGATCTCGGGCCGATCGGCTCGAACGGCCTCGCGAACCCGCGCGATTTCGAAACGCCGCACGCGGCCTACGAGGATCGCGAGGGCGAGTTCGAGCTGGTGGCGAAACTCAACGGCCGGCTCTGGCGTGCGCCGATCGGCCATTCGCCGCTCGACGTGGTGGCCTGGCACGGCAACTACGCGCCATACCGCTACGATCTGCGCCGCTTCAACACCATCGGCTCGATCAGCTACGACCATCCCGATCCGTCGATCTTCCTCGTGCTGCAGGCGCCGAGCGACACGCCCGGCGTGGACACGCTCGACTTCGTGATCTTCCCGCCGCGCTGGCTCGCGGCCGAGGCCACGTTCCGCCCGCCCTGGTTCCACCGCAACGTGGCGAGCGAGTTCATGGGGCTCGTCCACGGCGCCTACGACGCGAAGGCGGCCGGCTTCGTGCCGGGCGGCGCGAGCCTGCACAACTGCATGGCCGGGCACGGACCGGACGCCGGCACGTTCGAGAAGGCGTCGGCGGCCGACACCTCGGTGCCGCACAAGCTCGACGACACCATGGCCTTCATGTTCGAGACGCGCGCGCTGCTGCGGCCCACCCGCTTCGCGCTGGGCGGCCCGCAGCGGCAGGCCGATTACGCGCGCTGCTGGCAGGGGCTCGCCAAACATTTCAACCCGGAGCAACGATGACGCCCGTCACCGATCTCGACGCGACGCGCTCGCCCGCGCTGCGCAGCTGGCTGGACAGCGCCAACCACGCGGCCTGCGATTTCCCGATCCAGAACCTGCCGTTCGGCATCTTCGGCACCGCGGGCCGCGCCGCGCCGCGCGCCGGCGTGGCGCTCGGCGAGAGCATCGCCGATCTGGCGGTGCTGGCCGAGGCCGGCTTGCTCGCCGTGCCCGGCGCCGACGCGCGCGAGCTGTTCGCGCAGCCCACCCTGAACGCGTTCATCGCGCTCGGGCGCGAGGCATGGCGCGCGGTGCGCGTGCAGCTGAGCGCGCTGTTCGCGCGTGACAACGCGCGGCTGCGCGACGACGCCGCGCTGCGCGAGGCGGTACTCGTGCCGCAGGCCGGCGCCACGCTGCACCTGCCGGTGGAGATCCCCGGCTACACGGACTTCTATTCGTCGAAGGAGCATGCGACCAACGTCGGCATGATGTTTCGCGATCCGAAGCATGCGCTGCTGCCGAACTGGTCGGAGATGCCGATCGGCTACAACGGGCGCGCCTCGTCGGTGGTGGTGAGCGGCACGCCGGTGCGCCGGCCGCGCGGCCAGCTCAAGCTGCCCGAGCGCGAGCGGCCGGTGTTCGGCGCGAGCCGGCGGCTCGACCTCGAACTCGAGACGGGCTTCATCGTCGGGCGCGGCAACGCGCTGGGCGAGCCGATCGCGTGCGAGGCCGCGGAGGCGCACATCTTCGGCATGGTGCTGCTCAACGACTGGAGCGCACGCGACATCCAGCAATGGGAATACGTGCCGCTCGGGCCGTTCAACGCGAAGGGCTTCGCCACCACCATCTCGCCGTGGATCGTCACGCTCGACGCGCTCGAGCCGTTTCGCGTGGCGCAGCCGAAGCAGGACCCGCTGCCGCTGCCATACCTGCGCCACGCCGGCGCGCACGGCTTCGACATCGAGCTCGAAGCGACACTGCAGCCGCACGGCGCGGCCGAGGCCACCACTCTCACGCGCACCAGCTTCCGGCACATGTACTGGACCATGGCGCAGCAACTCGCGCATCACACCGTGTCGGGCTGCAACACGCGGGTGGGCGACCTGATGGGCTCGGGCACCGTCAGCGGGCCGGGCAAGGGCGCCTGCGGCAGCCTGCTGGAACTGACCTGGGGCGGCAAGGAGCCGATCGCGCTGGCGGGCGGCGGCACGCGCACCTTCATCGAGGACGGCGATACCCTGACGCTGCGCGGCCACTGCCGCGGCGACGGCTATCGCATCGGCTTCGGCAGCTGTGTCGGCACCATCCTGCCGGCACTGGCCGATACCGCGGAAGACGGGGCGCGCGATGACTGAGGCCACGCTCTACGGCTATTTCCGCAGCTCGGCGTCGTACCGCGTGCGCATCGCGCTGAACCTGAAGGGCATCGACTACCGGCAGATTCCCGTGCATCTGCTGCGCGGCGGCGGCGAGCAGCTCGGCGAGGCGTACCGGCAGATCCAGCCCGACGGCGTGGTGCCCGCCTTCGTCGACGGCGACGGGCCGCCGCTCGCGCAGTCGCTCGCGATCGTCGAATACCTCGACGAGTGCTTTCCGCAGCCGCCGCTGCTGCCCTCGGCTCCGGCCGATCGCGCCTACGTGCGCGCGGTCGCGCTGCAGATCGCCTGCGAGATCCATCCGCTCAACAACCTGCGCGTGCTGAGCTACCTGAAGGCCACGCTCGGCGTCAGCGACGCGCAGAAAAGCGCCTGGTACGCGCACTGGATCGGGCTCGGCTTCGCCTCGCTCGAACGCCGGCTCGCCGCCGAGCCGCGCGTGGGCCGCTGCGTGTTCGGCGACACGCCGGGGCTGGCCGATCTCTGCCTGGTGCCGCAGGTGTGGAATGCGAAACGCTTCGCGGTGCCGCTCGATGCCTACCCCACGCTCATGCGCCTGTACGGGCACGCGGCGGCGCTGCCGGCCTTCGCGCGCGCCGAGCCGTCGCTGCAGCCCGACGCGGAGCCGCCGCCCGCCTAGCGCGTCTTGCCGGCAGCCTGCCGGCGCCGCGATTGGCATGATCGCGGTTCGTCCGAGTCGGCCCGGGCCGGCCAGATCCGGTTCGACTCGCCCGCCGGCGGCGCGGCGGCACCCGGCTCCCGCAGCGCGGCCCTCGTCCTCCGAGCCGCGAGGCCGCGCGCGCAGGCGGCTCGCGGCCGGTGCGCCCTGGCACGACAAAATTCGATACTGTCACGAGGTTCGGCTAGAATAGCGCCTGTCCTAGGGGAGTAGTCTGCTTCGCCCCCCACGCGAAGCGCCGTCGTCAACATATTTGGCCGAACCCGGCCATGGCGCCGGCAGCCGTTTCCACGGCCTGACGAGACTTATGACGTTACCCTTCCACCCGGGCCGGGCGGAGGGCAGCGTCATGGTTGCGTCGCCCGGCCCTGGAGATAACAACAGATGTTCCTCACATCCCCATTCCCGGTAGACATCGTCGTGGCGAGGTGCGCGCGATGGTCGTGACTTTCGCCCTGCTGCTGGCGGCGGCCGGCATCATCTATTTTTCCTGCGAAACCTTCGTGAACGGCGTGGAATGGCTCGGCCGCAAGCTGAACCTGACGCAGACGGCCACCGGCACGATCCTCGCCGCGTTCGGCACCGCGCTGCCCGAGAGCGTGGTCACGCTGGTGGCGGTCGCCTTCGGCACCACGCCGGCGCACAAGGAGATCGGCGTGGGCGCCGCGATCGGCGGCCCGCTGGCGTTGAGCACCGTGGCCTACTCGGTGGTGGGCTTCGCGCTGCTGGCCGTCGCGCGCCGCGCGGGCCGCGATGCCAAGGCCGGGGTGGACGCAAACACCGCGCAGCTGCGCCGCGACCAGCTCTGGTTTCTCGCGATCTTCGTCGCCAAGATCGGCCTCGGCCTGGTGGTGTTCCAGTTCAAGCCGCTGCTCGGCATCGCGTTCCTGGCGGCCTATGCGTTCTACTGCTGGCGCGAGCTGACGGCCGACGGCGACGGCGCCGCCCACGACGAACTCGAGCCGCTGATGCTGCGGCCGCGCTCGGACGACCCGGCGCTCGGCTGGGTGATCCTGCAGACGCTGGGCGCGCTGGTGGTGATCTTCGCCGCCTCGCACCTGTTCGTCGGCCAGATCGGCGCGGTGGGGCCGTGGCTCGGCCTGAGCCCGCAGCTGACGGCGCTGCTGTTCAGCCCGATCGCGACCGAGCTGCCCGAGATCATGAACGCGGTGATCTGGGTGCGCCAGCGCAAGGAGCGGCTCGCGCTCGCCAATATCAGCGGCGCGATGATGATCCAGGCGACGATCCCCACCGCGTTCGGCCTGTTCTTCACGCCGTGGCACCTGGCGTCGCCTTCGATCCTCGCGGCGGTGATGACGGCGATCGCGATCGTGTTCCTGCAGTTCGTGTTTCGCGCGCCGCGGGTCAGCAGCGGCCTGCTGGCCTGCGTGGGCGGTCTCTATGCGGTGTTCGCCGCGCTGCTGTTCGTGATCTGAGGTTCGTGATCCGCGGTGCGGGAGCGGGGCGGCCTGGCCCGCGCTCGCACGGCGTGAACCGTACCCGCGTCCCGCGGCCCCGGCCGGCACCTGGAGCGCATCGCGACGCATGCCGGCCGGCGCCGGCCGGGCCGGCACGAAGCGGGAGCGGGAGGCGGTCTCGCCGGCGGCGAACACGGCGTTTTGGCAGGCTGGTAGATGTCGCGCCGCCGCAGGCACGGCGGGCTGGCGAAACGGGGCGCGGTGCAGCCGGCGCCGATGGCTCGATATGCCGGAGCGGCGGGCGCGGCCCGCATGCCGCCGGTGCGCCGGCGGCCGCCGCGGCCTGGCTCAGACGCCTTGCAGGAACGCCGTCAGATGGCGGTTGAAGGCGCTCGGGCGCGCCAGATTCATGCCATGCGAGGCGCCTTCGATCGTGACGCGCGAGGCGTTCGCGATCCAGCCGGTGAGCGCGCTGACGTTCTCGCGGAACATCGCGGGGCTCTTCTCGCCTTCGATCAGCAGCGTCGGGCAGGCGATGCGGCCGGCCAGTTCCGCCGAATAGGCGGGCAGCGGGTCGCGCAGTTGCATCGACAGCGTGCGCGCATTGTCGGTGGCCATGGTGCGAAAGCCCGGCGAACTCTTCTGCCAGGTGCCCGCGCGGCTCACCGAGTCGACGAACAGCTCGAGGCCGGCAGCCACTTCGCCGTTCGCGATCAGCGTGACGGCGCGCGTGCGCAGGCGCTTGGTTTCGAGCGAGGCGGCGGGCGCGGCCGGGTTCGGCACGCCGCTCAAGCCGCCGCCCGGGTCGCAGAGCGTGAGCGAGCGCACCAGTTCCGGAAAGCGCAGCGCCATGTGGAAGGCCACCGAGCCGCCGCGCGAATGCCCGACCAGATGGACCGGGCCGGCGTCCAACTGGCGCACGAACGCGCCGAGCTGGTCCGCGTGCGTGCTCCAGCTGAAGGTGGGCAGATCGTCCGACGGCTCGGCCGGCCAGTAGTGCGTGAGGCTCGGCGCAATGCAGGCGAAATTCGGTGCGAGGCCGTTCAGTTGCGGCTGCCAGAAGCGGAAATCGCAGAGCGAGCCGTGTACGAACACGACGAGCTCGCCTTCGCCCGTCCGGACATAGGGCATCTTGATGACGGGGCCGGTACCGGGCAGGTCCAGCGAGACGGGGGCGGCGAGAGAGGCGACGGGGTTCACGATGGTTGTTTGAGCGGCTACGGGCGCCATGATAATGGATTTCCCTGATATTTCACGTCTGTGCAAAAAAACGACAACGAGCAGGCAACCTTTCTCAATCCTTTCTGTTTGGCGGAAATACTTGCTGGGAAAGGGTTTTCGGTGTTTTTGGCGGACCGCTGGAAGTCCGCGTCGTGACTCGCGATTGTTGTTTGGATTTGCGGTAATCGAAATTGACAAGGGGCGATTCGTCGCGCATAAGTGGGCGCGACCCGGTGGGGCATGGGCGGCGCGCTCGCCGACAGCGAACCGCTCGCTGCACGTCGCGGCGCGGCTGGCCGGACCTGCGCCAGTTCGGCGTGCGGGCGCACGAGACTCTGCAGGCGCCATCCTGCGGCAAGACGGGCGCGCCTTTCCTGGCCGTTGCCTCGGCGCGCGGGCCGGCGTGGCGCGCGGGTGTCCGCCCGAGCCCGAGATTACTAGGCAGCCCGAACGAATCGGCCGAGGCGCTGGGCCTCATGCCCGGCCTGCTCGACGCGCGCCGCTCTGCGGCGCTTCGCACGATCGCCGTGGCGGCGCGTGCCCACGCGAATCACGCGTCGCACGGCCGCCGCCGGCGCCGCGCATGGCGGCGCGTGCCGATTGATGCCCACGCGCCGAACGGCGATACTCGCGGTTCGCCGATGCGTGGGCCAAACGGCTTGCTTGCCGCCTCGCGCCGCGCGATGGCTGCTGTTTCATTTCGTTAGGCCTGCCGCCGCGGTGCACCGGATGCGCCGGCGCGCGCTGCCGCCGGGATCGCGTCCGGCCGGACCACGGACGCAACTGAACAAAGGAACGAAGCATGGACGTACTGGATGTGGTGATCGTCGGGGCGGGGCATGCGGGCGCGAACTGCGCGGCCGAACTGCGCAAGTCCGGCTTCGAGGGCAGCGTCGCGCTGCTGTCGGACGAGACCGAGCCGCCCTACGAGCGGCCGCCGCTGACGAAGGACTATCTGACGGGTGAGCGCGGCACCGAGCAGATCCGCTTCCGCACGCCGGAGGCCTGGCTCGAACGCGCGATCGACGTGCGCCTCGCGCATCGCGTCGAGGCCGTCGATCCGCAGGCGCACCTGCTGCGCCTGGCCGATGGCCGCAGCTTGCGTTACGGCAAGCTGGTATGGGCCGCGGGCGGCACGCCGCGCCGGCTCGCCTGCGAGGGCGCGATGCTCGACGGCGTCCACGTGATCCGCGCCAAGCGCGACATCGATGCGCTGAAGGCGGATCTCGCCGGACGTGAGCAGGTGGTGGTGGTGGGCGGCGGCTACGTGGGGCTCGAGGCGGCCGCGGCGCTGACCAAGCTGGGCGGTGTGCGCGTGACGGTGGTCGAGGCGCAGGCGCGCCTGCTCGCACGCGTGGCCGGCGAGGCGCTGTCGGCATTCGTCGAGGCCGAGCATCGCGGCCGCGGCGTGGAGATCGTGACGGGGGCGCAGGTCGCCGCGCTCGCGGGCCGCGACGGGCGCGTGGCCTCGGTCGAGCTGGCCGACGGCCGCTCGATCGCCGCTGACCTCGTGATCGTCGGCATCGGCATCGTGCCGAACGCACAGCCGCTGCTCGACGCGGGCGCGCGGGGCAGCAACGGCGTGGACGTGGACGAGGCGTGCCTGACCAGCTTGCCCGACGTCTACGCGATCGGCGATTGCGCGTGCCGCGCGCATCCGCTCGTGGCGGGCGGCGCACGGCGCATCGAGAGCGTGCCGAACGCGGTCGAGCAGGCCGGCATCGTGGCCGCGGCGATCACCGGCAAGCCGGCGCCGAAGCCGGGCGTACCGTGGTTCTGGTCGACCCAATACGACCTGCGCATCCAGATGGCCGGGATTGCCGACGGCCATGACGAGGTGGTGGTGCGCGGCGACGTGGCCGCGCGTGCGTTCGTGGTGCTCTATCTGCGCGGCGGCCGCGTGATCGCGCTCGACGCCGTGAACGCGACCAAGGAGTACGTGCAGGGGCGCGCCTTGATCGCGGCCGACGTCGTGCTGACGCGCGAGCAGCTCGAGGACGTGTCGGTGCCGCTGCAGGCGCGCATGCCGGCCGCGAGCGTCTGAGTGCCGGCGGCGGCGTGGCGGGCGCCGGCCGCGTGCGAGGCGGCCGGTGCATGGCGCCGTCTGCCCCGGCCTCGCGGCCGCGCCGTCGCGGGTCGCGCGGCCTGGCCCGCCGGCCGCCGTTGTCGTGGCGCGCGCCGCCCCCGCGACCGGGCGCGAGAGCGCCCGGCGCGTTGGCTGCGCGGTACAGGGCTGCCGCCATGGCCAGCCCGCCGCTGCCCGCCTCGGCATGACCCACCGGCGCCGCCCGCTGGTGTCCTCTCGCCCGTGCGTGCCGGTTGGCCGCCGAGCATGAAAAAAGCGGCTCGGCGTTTGTATTTGCTGCCGCTGCGGCGGCCCGTCGCGGCGTGCCGATGCGGGCGCCGCGGCGAGTCCCGCTGTCCGACGAGGCCGGCGGCCCGCGCGCGGTGACGGGCCGCGCCGTCGCCCGGCGCGGCGATGGGTATGGCGTTTGCTCGAAAGGCTTGCCGCCTGACGGCACTCTTGCTTCCACCCATGAGGAGATACGCCATGAGCACCCACGTTGTGTCGGTTCTGAACGATCTGGTCGAAACGTCGAAGGACGGGCAGCTGGGCTTCGAGAAAGCGGCCGAGGATGCCCACGATCCGCAGCTGAAGACGCTGTTCCAGACGCGTGCCGCCGATTGCGCGCGCAGTGCCGGCGAACTGCAGGCGCTGGTCCAGCAACTCGGGGGCGATCCCAAGACGAGCGGCTCGGCCACGGGCGCGCTGCATCGCGGCTGGGTCAATCTCAAGTCGGCCGTCACCGACCGCAGCGACCACGACATCCTCACCGAGTGCGAGCGCGGCGAGGATGCCGCGAAGAAGCGCTATCACGACGCGCTCGAAAAGGACGATCTGCCCATCGAGGTGCGCACCCTGATCGAGCGGCAGTACCAGGGCGTGTTGCAGAATCACGATCGCGTTCGTGACTTGCGCGACCAGTTCGCGAGCCGCTGACGGCCGGCGCCGCGGCGATGCCGGGCCGGTGGCACGGGGCCGCCGGCGTGCGCCGTGCCCCGGGGCCGCAAGCTCACGGGGCGCCGCGCGCGGCCTCGTCGCCGGCCTCGCCCGGCGCTCCGCCGGCGCCGAATTCGCGCAGCAGGCGCAGCGCCGTGGGAAGGTGAAAGTCCTGGATGGAAGGCGCCGCGAGGTGCCGCTGCCGGCACACCTGCTCGGTCAGCGCCAATGCCTGGCGGCGCGAATCGATCAGCAGCAGCAACGCCTCGCGCATCAGCGAGCGCTCCAGCGGGGACAGTGAAGCGCAGAGCGCTGCCGCGTCGGCCTGCTGTTCGCGCGCTTGGCGCGCGCCTGTCTCGAGGGGCCCGTGCTTCATTCGCTCTCCCGATCATGCGAGGGCCGGCTTGACGCGTCGCACCTCCGCGCCGCGGCGTCGCCGGTCACATTACCGCCCCGCGCAGCCAGGGCACGAACTCGCGGTCGCCGATGCCGTTGTCCTCGCCGCAGGTCCGGCGCCCCGAGGCGACCTCCAGCATCAGGCGAAACAACTGCTCGCCCGCGGCCGCCACCTCGAGCTGGCCGTCGACGATCGGGCCACTGTTGAAATCCATGTCGGCGCGCATCCGCTCGAACAGGCCGGTGGTGGTCGCGATCTTGATGGTGGGCACCGGCTTCGAGCCGAACACCGAGCCGCGGCCGGTCGTGAAGCAAATCAGGTTCGCCCCGCCCGCCACCTGCCCGGTGGCCGAGACCGGGTCGTAGCCGGGCGTGTCCATGAACACCAGGCCGCGCGCGGCCACCGGCTCGGCGTAGTCGTACACCGCGTTCAGCGGCGAGCTGCCGCCCTTCGATACCGCGCCCAGCGATTTCTCGAGGATGGTGGTGATGCCGCCGGCCTTGTTGCCGGGCGACGGATTGTTGTTCAGCTCCCCGCCGTTGTCCGCGGCGTAACGCTCCCACCATTGCAGCCTGTCGAGCAGGCGCTGCGCGACGTCGCCGGAGGCGGCCCGCGCCGTCAGCAGGTGCTCGGCGCCGTAGATTTCCGGCGTCTCCGACAGGATCGCGGTGCCGCCGTGGCGCACCAGCAGATCCACGGCCGCGCCGAGCGCGGGATTGCCGGTGATGCCGGAATAGCCGTCCGAGCCGCCGCATTGCAGGCCGACCTTCAGCTGCGAGGCGCAGACCGGCGTGCGGCGCGCGCGGCCGGCGCGGTCGAGCAGGTCCTGCACGATGGCCACCCCGCGCGCCACGGTCTGGCGCACGCCGCCTTCGTCCTGGATCACGAGGGTGCGCACCGGATCGGCGCCGGGCGCGTCGAGCAGGGCGAGCACGCCGTCGAGCTGGTTGACCTCGCAGCCCAGGCCGACGAGCAGGATGCCGCCGAAATTCGGATTGCGGGCATAGCCGGCCAGCGTGCGGCGCAGCAGGTCGATGCCGTCGCCGGTGGCGGCCAGCCCGCATCCGCCCTGGTGCGTGATCGCGACCACGCCGTCCACCTCCGGAAACGCGTCGAGCGCCGGCCCGCGGAACGCATCCGCGATGGCGTGGCAAACCGTGGCCGAGCAATTGACGCTCGCGATCACGCCGATGTAGTTGCGCGTGCCGACCTGGCCGTCGGGGCGCACGAAGCCCATGAACGTGTCGGACAGCGCGGCGCCGGCCGCCGGCGGCGCCGCGGTGCCGAGCGGCGCGCCGCCGGCCGGATGCTCGGGCATGTCCACGTTGTGCACGTGCACGTGCTCGCCCGCCTCGATCGCGGCGCTCGCCACGCCGATCGTCTGCCGGTACTTGGTCACGCGGTCGCCCCGGGCCAGCGCGCGGATCGCGATCTTGTGGCCGGCCGGCACCGGCGTGCGCACCGCCAGGGAATGCCCGTCGAGCTCGACGACGTCGCCGGCATCGAGCGCGCGCAGGGCCAGCGCGACGTTGTCGTCGCGGTGGAGTTTCAGGAGCGTGCCTGCATTCATGATGCGTGTTCCTCTCAAGTCGGTTCCGGCAGGTCGCGCCCGGCCAGCAGGCCGCGCAGGCGCGGTTGGGCGTGGCCCGGGACATGCGCGTCCGCCAGCGCGATCAAGGGGCGAATCCGGCGCCGGATCTTTTCGTCGTGGTGAGTCGCGATGTCCGCGATGCGGTGGTTCAGGTAGGGGTTGAGCAGACGGTCGCGCACCGTGTCGATATAGCGCTCGGCCGCCTCGCGCTGGCCCAGGGCCGCGAACACCGGCAGCACCTCGTCGCGCCAGACGTGCTCGATCCCGTCGCTGAGCCGCGCATCGGCGAGCGCCTCGCGCACCGTTTCGTCGGGCGGGCGGCCGTCGCGCAGCCACTGCTCGGCCAGCCAGGTGTGGCCCAGGTTGAGGAAGAACAGTTTCAGGCGTTCGTGGCTGACCAGGTCGTCCGTCACGACGATCTGCTCGTGCGTGCAGGGCAGCGTCATGCCGGCCTGCCGCTCGATGGCCCACAGTGCGTATGGCTCGGCGATCGCGCCCACCGGATCGATCGCCTCGGACACGATCCGGTCCACGAGCGAATTCACCCAGACGCAGGTGTGCCGCAGGTAGGCGAGCAAGCCGTCGGGCAGGCGCCACTGCCGGGCCAGATCCAGCACGATGTCGCGCAGCGTGTCGCCGTTGTGCGCGATCAGCTCGCAGGGCAGCAGCGTGAGGCCGTCGTCGGGGCGCTGCTGCCAGCGCGCATGAAGCAGCGTCAGCAGCTTCGCCGGGAAGCTGTGCGGCACCCGGGCCGGGTCGGCGAGCGCCTCGGCCGAGTCGCGCGCGTCGAGCCGGTAGCCGGCATCGGCCGTGTTCGACACGATGACGCGCACCTCGTCGACGACGGCCTGGCGGATCGCGGCCCAGTCGGCCGCGGCGGTCCAGGCCTGGCGCACCGCCTCGCATGGCACGACGCGGTCGATCACGGCGCCGTCGGCCAGTCCGCGGATGCGCACCGGATAGCGGCCGGCCGCGGCCAGCGCCTCGATGCGGGCGCGGCTGGCCGGGTTCGAGGTGGTCTGCACCACGCCGATGCTGCCGATCGCCTCGCCGCGCGCGAGCGCCTCGGACACGAAGAAGGCGGCATGCGCGAGCAGGAACCGGCTCGTGCCGAACTGGAGGATGGGGACGCTCATGCGGCGGGTCCTGGTTGCGTTGGCATGCCGGTCAACACTCGACGAGCGCCTTCACCACGGTCTGCCCCGGCTCGAGCAGCCGCGGCAGCGCCTCGGGCACGTCGGCCAGCCGCATGCGGTGCGTGTTCAGCGCCTGGTCGGGGATGTGCCCGTCGCGCATCGCCGCCAGCACGGTGTCGAAATCGACGGCCGTGGCGTTGCGGCTCGCCAGCAGCGTCATCTCGCGCTTGTGAAACTCCGGATCCGAGAACGTCACCTGGCCCGGCACGATCGAGATCAGCACGTACCGCCCGCCGTGCGCGACGAACGCGAAGCCGCGGTTCATGGCGTCGATGTTGCCGGTCGCGTCGAACACGACGTCGAAGAACTCGCCGTTCGTCAGCGCGGCCAGCTGCGCCGCATCGCCTTCGCCCACCGGCACCGTCGCGGCGATGCCGAGCTGCGACCGGCAGAACGCCAGGCGGTCGGCGCGCGTGTCGAGGCAGGTCACCGTGCCGCCGCGCAGCTGCGCGAAGATCATCGCCGCCATGCCGATCGGCCCCGCTCCGACCACGAGCACGCGCTGGCCCGGCTGCACCTCCGCGCGCCGCACGGCGTGCGCGCCGATGGCCAGGAACTCGAGCATCGCGGCCTGGTCGAGCGAGACGCCCTCGGCCTTGTGCACGAACTGCGCGGGAACGCTCAGATACTCGGTGAAGGCGCCGTCCCGATGCACGCCCAGCACCTTGATGTCGACGCAGCAGTTGGTTTTGCCCTGGCGGCAGGCCACGCAGTGTCCGCACGACAGATAGGGCATGACGTAGACGCCGTCGCCCGCTTCGAAGCCGGAATCGGCCTCGGCCTCGACGACGACCGCCGACAGCTCGTGGCCCATCACGCGCGGATATTCGAGGTAGGGCTGATTGCCGGTGAAGATGTGCAGGTCGGTGCCGCAAATGCCGACCCGGCTCACGCGCAACAGTATTTCGCCGCTGCCGCGCACGGGCAGGTCGCGTTGCAGTGCCCGCAGCACGCCGGGCGCTTCGCAGATCACGCTAAGCATGGGAAGCTCCTTTCATTGGGATCGGGTGGACCGGCCCGACGGGCCGATTCCGTAGAAACGGCACGCATTGCCGCCGAACAGGTCGCCAGCGGCATCGGGGCCGAAGGCGCGCCTGCCCTGTTCCTCGCAGGCGGCCAGCCAGTCGGCGTAGCCGTTGCAGCCGTCGGCCAGGCGCAGCACCGGCCAGTCGCTGCCCCACATCAGGCGGCGCGGGCCGAACAGCTCGGCAAGCGCCTGCACGTAGGGCCAGCTGCGCGTGTCCAGCGCGTCGCGATCCGCTGCCGCGCCGGCCTCGGTCCAGAGGCCCGACAGCTTGCAATGGACGTTCGGCAGGCTCGCCAGACGCGTCATGCGCGCCCGCCACGGCTCGCTTTCCCCGCGCGCGATGGCCGGCTTCGCGCCGTGGTCGATGACGATCGGCAAGTCGGGGAAGCGTTGCGCGAAGGCGAGCAGCGCATCCAGATGGCGCGGCAGCACCAGGGCGTCGAAGCACAGCCGGTGCGCCAGCATGGCGGCCACGGCCGGCTCCAGTGCGGGATCGTCTATCCAGGCGTCGTCGGCGAGATCCTGCAGCATCGGCCGCAGGCCGCGCGCCTTCGGGTGCGCGGCAAAGCTTGCGATCCGACTCGCGGCGTCGGCGCCCTTCAGATCGACCCAGCCGACCACCGCCCAGACCGAGTCGGTGCCGGCGGCCAGCTCGAGCAGATACTGCGTGTCCGCCTCGGTGGGCAGCGACTGCACGAGCACGGTGCCGTCGATGCCGGCGGCCTCGAGTTCCGGCGCCAGGTCCGGCGGGGTGAAATCGCGGAAGATCGCCCGCAGCTCGCCGGGCGGCCAATAGCCCCCGCGCGCGGCGATGCGCCAGTAATGCTGGTGAGCGTCGACTCTCGGCATCATCTCGCGCTCCCCGGCACCGGCGCCGCCTCGTCGATCAGCGCCTCGTGCCGAAGCGCGTCCCACAGCGCGCCGGGAATCTCGTGCTCGAGCCAGGCGATGTTCTGCTGCAACTGCGCCACGCTGCGCGCGCCGACCAGGCACGACACCACCGCCGGGTGGGCGAACGGGAACTGCAGCGCCGCGGCCGGCAGCGGGACCGCGAAGCGCGCGCAGACGGCCGCGAGCCGCGCGGCCTTGTCGATCACGTCGGCGGGCGCGTCGGCGTAGTTGAATTTGCCGTTGCCGGTCAGCAGGCCGGAGTTGAACACGCCGCCGACGACGAGGCCCGTGCCGGCCCGCAGGCAGCGGTCGAGCAGCGGCGCCAGCGCCGTCTGCTCGAGCAGCGTGTAGCGGCCGGCCAGCAGGATGACGTCGAGCGCCGCCTCGTCGAGCGCATCGGCGGCCACTTCCCATTCGTTGACGCCCAGGCCGAACGCGCCGATCTCGCCGGCCTCGCGCAGCGCTTCCAGCGCGCGAAAGCCGCCGCCCCTGGTCAAGCTGTCCCAATGCTGCGCATGGCGCTCGCCGTGCGTCATGCGGCCGATGTCGTGGACGTACAGCACGTCGATCTTCGCCAGGCCGAGCCGCTGCCGGCTGTCTTCGTAGGAGCGCAGGATGCCGTCGTAGCTATAGTCGAAGACGGGGCGGAACGGCAGCGGCGCGGCCCAGCCGTCGTCGCCGGGCCGCACGCTCGCGTCGGGCCGCATCAGGCGGCCCACCTTGGTGCTCAGGGTGAACGCGTCGCGCGGGCGTGCCGCGAGCGAGCGCCCGACGCGGCGCTCCGAGAGCGTGTAGCCGTAATAGGGCGCGGAATCGAAGTAGCGCAGGCCGGCGGCCCAGGCCGCGTCCATCAGCGCGTCGGCCTCGGCGTCCGCCATGGCCGTGTAGAGGCCGCCCAGCTGCGAGCAGCCGAGGCCGAGCGCCGTCAGCGGCAGCCCGTTGCGAGGCAGGGCGCGGGTATCGTGAGCGTTCATGATGCCACCAGGCAAATGAGCAAGCAGGGTTGAGAGGGGCGGCGGGCGCGGCGGCGGCGAGCCCGCCCGCCGCCGCGGCAGGGCTTCAGTACAGGACGTTCTTCGCTTCCTTCGAATCGAGGTTCTGCTTGTCGATCATGACCACCCCGGTATCGACGAACTTCGCCACCGGCTTGTGCTCGATGACGCGGATCACGGTCTTGATGCCGTGGTTGCCCATCTGCCACGAGCCCTGCACGGCGATCGCCTGGAGCGTGCCGTCGCGCACGAATCCCTGCAGGTCCTCGTTGCCGTCGAAGCCGATCGCGACGATCTTGCCCGCCTTGCCGGCCTGCTTGAGCGCGCGGCCCATGCCCACCGCGGTCGGCTCGTTCGCGCCGAAGATGCCCTTCAGGTCGGCATTGGCCGACAGCACGTCGGTGGTCTGGTTCAGCGCCGTCGCCATTTGCGATTGCGAGTAGTACGGGCCGACGATCTGCAGCTTCGAATGCGCCGCGATGTACTTGCGGAAGCCGCCCACGCGGTCCACTTCGGAGCCGGCGCCGGGCACGTAGGACATGATGGCGATCTTGCCGCTCTGGCCCACCCGGTCGATCAGCGCCTTGGCGCACAGTTCGCCGGCCTTCTCGTTGTCGGTGGACAGGAACGACTGGTAGTACGGCTTGCCCGACGCCGAGACCGGTGAATCGATCAGCACCACCGGGATATGCGCCTCCCAGGCCTTCTTCATGGCCGGCACCAGCGCGTCCGGATCGGACGCGGCCAGCACGATGCCGGCGACGTGCCGGTTCACGGCGTTCTCCACCATGTTCACTTCGTCGGCGATGTTCGATTCGGACGCCGGCCCCTGGAACGTCATCGTGTAGCCCGGTGCGTCGCTGAGCGCCGCCTTCGCGCCCTTCTGCACGTTCTGCCAGTAGTTCGAATTGACCGTCTTGACGATCACGGCGATCTCGCCGCCCGCCGCGTACGCTCCGGTACTGAATGCCGCGCACGCCATTGCCGCTACCGCCAGCAGGGAAAGTTTCCGCATGTCTCGCTCCTGTCTCGTGTTATTGCACTGCTCGTGGGAAATCAAATGCCGTGGGATTACCGCGTCGTCCGGTTGCGCAACTGGTCGATCCAGACCGTGCCCAGGATCACGATGCCGATGATGATCTGCTGGATGAAGCTGGAGACGCCGTTCATGTTCAGGCCGTTGCGCAGCACGCCGATGACGAACGAGCCGATCGCGGTGCCCGAGATGGTGCCGACGCCGCCCATCAGCGAGGTGCCCCCGATCACGGAGCTGGCGATCGCGTCGAGTTCGTACATGACGCCTTCGTTGGGCTGCCCGGTCACGAGCCGCGACATCAGGATGCAGCCCGTCACGCCGGCCATCGCGCCGGAGAGCACGTAGGTGAAGAGCGTCACGCCGCGCACGTCGACGCCGGACAGCCGCGCCGCTTCGGCGTTGGAGCCGACCGCGTAGATGTGGCGCCCGAGCGAGGTCTTCGACAGCAGCACGGACACGCCCACGAACAGCACCACCATCACGACCACCGGATAGGGAATGCCGGGGAAGGTGACGTCGGGAAATCCGTCGGCGCCGATCCGTGCGATGCGGAACAGCGCGCCGTTGCCGAGCGTGCCGAACGCGTCGCCGAGATCGGATACCGGGCGTGCGCCGGTGATCTGCAGCGCGAGGCCGCGCGCCACCAGCATCATGCCGAGCGTGGCGATGAAGGGCGGCAGGCCCATGCGCGTCACGCAGATGCCGTTGACGATGCCGCACAGCGCGCCCACCAGGACTCCGCAAAGCATCGCGACCGGCACCGGCACGCCGGACTTGGTGAGCAGCGCGGCCGAGACGCCGGCCAGCGCCAGCACGGAGCCGACCGACAGATCGATGCCGCCGGCGATGATGACGCAGGTGGCCGCGACCCCGAGGTAGGCGATCGAGGTCACCTGCAGGCAGACGGTCATCAGGTTGTCGACCGAGAAGAACGCCGGGCTGGCGGCCGAGAACGCGATCACGAGCGCGACCAGGCTGCCCAGCGCCGCGAACTTCTGGATGAGGTCGCGGCGCCGTTGATGGGCGGCCTGCCTGGCGACGTGGGTGGGATCGGATGTGATGTCAAGCATGGGTGCGCCCCGAAGCGTAGTGCATGATTTCCTCCTGGCTGGTGTGCGGGGTGTCGAGCACCGCCGTCACGCGGCCCTCGTGAAAGACGGCGATGCGGTCGGTCATCCCGAGCAACTCGGGCAGTTCCGAACTGATCAGGACGACCCCCACGCCCTGCGCGGCGAGCCGGTCCATCAGGCCGTAGATGGCGAATTTCGCGCCGACGTCGATGCCGCGCGTCGGCTCGTCGAAAAACAGGATCCGCGAGCCGCGATAGAGCCACTTGCCGATCACGACCTTCTGCTGGTTGCCGCCCGACAGGTTGCGCACGATCTGGTCGACCGACGGCGTGCGGATCGCCAGCTCCTTCACGTAGCGCTGCGCGACCTGCTGCTCCTCGCGAAAGCGCAGGAAGCCGGCGCGCGACGAGATCGCCCGCACGTTGGCCAGCGTGAGATTGGCGGCCACCGGCATCGTCAGCGCGAGCCCTTCCTTCTTGCGGTCCTCCGACAGATAGGCCAGGCCGTGCCGGATCGCTTCGCGGGGCGAGCGGATGCTCACCGGCTCGCCATGCAGCGTGATGGTGCCGCCGTCGAGCCGGTCGGCGCCGAAGATCGCGCGCGCCACCTCGGTGCGGCCCGCGCCCATCAGCCCGGCAAAGCCGAGAATCTCGCCGCGGCGCAGGTCGAACGAGACCGGGCCGAACACGCCGTTGCGATGCAGGTCCCGCACGCTCAACAGCACCTCGCCGGTGGGCACCGATTCCCGCACCGGATAGGCCTCGTCGAGCGAACGGCCGACCATGCGCGCCACGATGTCGTTGACGCTGAGCGCGGCGAAGTCGTCGGTGGAGATATGGCGCCCGTCGCGCAGCACGGTCACGCGGTCGACGATGTGCGCCATTTCGTCGAGCCGGTGCGAGATGTAGAGAATCGCCACGCCCTCGGCGCGCAGTTCCTTGATGATGCGAAACAGCTGCACCGTTTCCGATTCCGTCAGCGACGAGGTGGGCTCGTCCATGATGAGCAGCCGGGCGTCGAGCGAGAGCGCCTTGGCGATCTCGACCATCTGCTGCTGCGCGATCGACAGCGTCCCCACCAGCGTCGAGGGCGGCACCTTCAGGCCGATCCGCGCCAGGCAGCGGCTGGCGTCGGCCTTGAGCCGGCGCGTGTCGACGAACGGGCCGCGCTTGGGCTCGCGGCCCAGGTAGAGGTTTTCGGCCACGCTCAGATGCGGCACGAGGTTCAGTTCCTGGTGGATGATCGCGATGCCGGCCGCCTGCGCCGCCGAACTCGAGCCGAACTGCACCGGCTCGCCGCGGTAGCGGATCACGCCGCTGTCCGGGCGGTACTGGCCGCTGATGATCTTCATCAGCGTCGACTTGCCTGCCCCGTTCTCGCCGCAGACGGCATGCACCTCGCCGCAGCGCACGTCGAACGTGATGCCGTCGAGCGCCACCACGCCGGGAAAGCGCTTGCCGATGCCTTCCAGGGCGAGGATCTCCCCCGTCGGGGGCCGGGCGGGAGCCGCCGACGCGTCGGGCAGGCTGCTGGGAATGCTCATCGTGTCTCCTTCGAGGTGGCCGGCCTGGCTTTGCGCTGGTCAGTCCAATTGCTGCGAATTAGACCGTATTGCAATAATTTGGTCAAGCCAATATGGATATCTGTAATGGGTCTTACCAATAGTGGAAACCCTGATGCGCGGCGGCAGGTCCGTCGATCGCGGCTTGCAGGGCATGCTAGACTTGCCCGGCCCCACGCCCCGCGTGGTATTCCGCTCGCCGAACCCTCACCATGAAAGCAACCGAGCCCAAGCGGCTTTACCAATCGATTGCCGCCCAGATCCTGACGCTGATTCGCCGCGGCGATTTCCCGCCCGGCGAGCGGCTGCCGCCGGAACGCGAGCTGGCGATGAAGCTCGGCGTGTCGCGTCCGTCGCTGCGCGAGGCGCTGATCGCGCTCGAAATCGGCGGCAACGTGGAGATCCGGGTCGGTTCGGGGGTCTATGTGCGCGAGGCGGGCGTCGGCGACGAAGCCGCCGTCGCGTCACTGGGCGACAGCCCGTCGGAGCTGATGCAGGCGCGCGCGGCCATCGAGGGCAGCGTCACGGTGCTGGCCGCGGCGCGCATGACGGCGGCGATGGCCGATCGCCTGCGCCGCTCGATCGAGCGGATGCATCGGCTGGCCGCGGCCGGCAAGTCGCCGGTCGAGGCGGACCGGCAGTTCCACATGCTGATCGCGGAGGCCGCGGGCAATTCGGTGCTGAGCCGCTTCGTCGCCGAACTGTTCGACAGCCGCCATGATCCGATCGCGGCCGCGCTGCGGGGGCATGTGGAGAACCCGGTCACCTGGACCGCCGCGGCGCGCGAGCACGAGGACATCCTGCGGGCACTGCAGTCGGGCGATCCGATCGCCGCGCAAACGGCGATGCGCACCCATCTGCGGGCCTCCGAAGGACGGTGGACGGACGGCGAGATGGCCGCGCAGAGCCGCACGGCCGATTAGCAGGCCGCGGCGTAGCGGCGGCTGAGGCGGGGCGGGCGCGGCGGCGGCGGCCGAGGCGGGCGTGCCGCCGCCGCGGAACTAGGCGACGGAATCGGCCAGTTCGCGCGTGCGCCGCGCCTGCGCCGGGCGATTCGTGCCGTCGAGCGCGCCGAGAAAGCCGGCCGCCCAGTGGTGCACGTCGTGTCTGCGGATCTGGGCCAGCAGCGCCGCATGGCGCCGCACGCGTTCCTCCAGCGGCATCGTCAGCGCGGCGTGGATCGCGCGCGCGGTGCCCTGGATATCGTAGGGATTCACGAGCAGCGCGTCGGTCAGCTGCTCGGCGGCGCCGGCGAAGCGCGAGAGCACCAGCACGCCCGGGTTCTTCGCGTCCTGCGCGGCGATGAATTCCTTGGCCACCAGGTTCATGCCGTCGCGCAGCGGCGTGACGAGCGCCACGCGGCTCGCGCGATAGAGGCCCGGCAGCGAGGTGCGGTCCAGGCTGCGGTGGATGTAGCGTACCGGCATCCAGTCGAGTTCGCCGTAGTCGCCGTTGATCGAGCCGCACAACGCATCCATCTGCTGGCGCAGCCGGCTGTAGGCGCTCACGTCCTCGCGGCTGGGCGCGGCGATCTGGATCAGCGTGGCGTGCTTGCGCATCTCCGGGAACATCTCGAGCATGGCGCGGAACGCCTGCACGCGCTGCGGCAGCCCTTTCGAGTAATCGAGCCGGTCCACGCCGAGCAGCAGCTTACGGCGCGAGTATTCGTCGCGCATCTGTTCGTAGACGTTGAGGCCGTCGTCGTCGGTGGCCATTTGCGAGAAGCCGTCCACGTCGATGCCGATCGGGAACGCGCCGACGCGGATGGTGCGGCCGAAGGCGCGCAGCCGCTCGCCGTCGATCAGTTGCGCCTCGGCCTCGGCCTCGGCGTAGCGCACGAAGTGGGTGACGTCGGTATGCGCCTGGAAGCCGACCAGGTCGTAGGCGAACAGCGAGCGCATCAGCCATTCGTGTTCGGGGATGGCGGCCATGATCTGCGGCGGCGGCACGGGGATGTGCAGGAAGAAGCCGATGCGGTTGCGGCAGCCCTGGGCGCGCAGTTCGGTGGCGAGCGGGATCAGGTGATAGTCGTGGACCCAGAGCACGTCGTCGGGCTCGAGCAGCGGCAGCAGCTTTTGCGCGAACAGCCGGTTCACGCGGCGATAGCCGTCGCTGAACTGCACGTCGAAGTTGGCGAGGTCGAGCCGGTAGTGGAACACCGGCCAGAGCACGTTGTTGGAGTAGCCGAGATAGAACGCGTCGTAGTCGCGCTGCGACATGTCGATGGTGGCGAGCCGCATGTTGCCCACTTCGCGCGTCTGCACTGGCTGGGTAGCCGGGTCGGCTTCGGTGAGCTTGCCGCTCCAGCCGAACCAGATGCCGCCGCGCTGCTGCAGACTCTCGTTCAGCGCGACGGCCAGGCCGCCCGGCGTCGGGCTGTCCGGATCATAGGTGCGATTCGATACCACGACGAGACGGCTCACGATGGGCTCCTGCGGTTCGTTGGGACTCCGATGATCTTTGATGGTGGCCGCCGGTCTCCGGCAGGCCCGGCAAGCCGGCGATGACGCCGTCGAACGCCACGCCGGGCCGATGCGCGGGAGATGCGTAGCGGCGGCGGAGCCGTTTGCCGGGCCCGGTGATGCCTTGCCGCGCATAGCGCGCCGGCCGGCGGCCGTGCGCCCGGGGCGGCCATGCCCGGATTCGGCGGAATTCGAGATAGAGGCGGCGCCCACGCAGTTCAAGAGGCGGGCGAGGCGTCCTAATGTAACAAAATGTGTCGGCGCAATAGCGCGCCTCGGCGTGGGGGCCGGCGTGGCGGATCGCCGGCGGCGCGCCTGTGCCTCCCGAAAAAAAGCGCATCGCGGGCGGCTTGGCGGCTCTTGAAATCCCCGATCGCCGCACTACTTTATGCATCGCTCAGGCAGCCGCGATTCGCGCTGCGTGTTTCGATTTGTTTGTCGATGGGGCTTTCCCCATGAACGGGCGAACTGGAGCGCGTGGACCCATTCGCCGTTCATGAGGCGCCCCGATTTTCAAGGAGCCGATCATGAGCGATTTCTTTTTCAGTCACGACCTGTTGGGCGAGTTCGATCGCCTGCACCGCCAGATGACGCGACTGGCAGGCTTTCCCGCCAGCCTGCGCGCCACCCGCAGCGAGAGCTTCCCGTCCCTCAACATCGGGGACACCGATGACAGTGTCGAAATCGTCGCCTTCGTACCGGGCCTCGATCCGTCGTCGATCGACGTCACGGTGGACAAGCGCCTCGTCATCATCAGCGGCGAGCGCAAGGCGCCCGAGCGCGAGGCCGGCGCACGCGTGTATGCGAGCGAGCGCTTCATGGGGGCCTTCCGGCGCGTCGTCGAGCTGCCCCAGCACGCCGATCCCGACCGCGTCAACGCACGCTACGAGAACGGCTGCTTGCTGATCAGCGTCGGACGCTCCGAGGCGTCGCGGCCGCGGGCAGTGGCGGTGCAATGACCTTTCGACGATTTTTGGAACTGGAGCCCATCATGAGCGCAAACAAGGAAGTGATCACCCACCGCAACCCTGCCTCGCAGGCCGACCACGAGCGCGCGGAAGGCGCGGAGCAAGTCGAGCGCACCTTGCCGGCGGTCGACGTGATCGAGGACAGCCGCGGCGTCACGCTGTATGCCGACCTGCCCGGGGTGCCGCGCGACAAGCTCGACATACGGGTGGCCGACGGCAGCCTGAGCATCGAGGCCGAGGCGGTGATCCCGGTGCCTTCCGGGCTGCGGCTGCGGCACGGCGAAATCCGTCATCCGCGCTTCCTGCGCGTCTTCACGCTGAGCCAGGATCTCGATACCTCGCGCATCGATGCGCAGCTGCGCGACGGCGTCCTGACGCTGAGCATCCCACGCCGTGAGGAGGCGCAGCCGCGACGCATCGAGGTCCGCGCCGGCTGAGCAAGGCGGCAGCGGCAAGCGAGTCCGGATGCCGGGCAGCTCGCGGGTCGCGCGATGGCCGCCGGCAGGCTCGTCGCCGGCGGCCGCGCCATCGAGAGCCGGCCGTTGCCGCTGCGCGCGCGGCGCGCGATTGCAGGCTCAGCCGCCGACCATCGCCCGCGTCGCGAAGTACAGCGCCGACGGCCCGAGCAGGCAGCCCACGCCGGTGTGGAACGTCGAGATCAGCGCACCGTAGGGCACCAGGCGCCGGTCGGTGGCGGCCAGGCCCGCCGTCACGCCGCTGACGGTGCCGGCCAGGCCGCCGAAGATCATCGCCGAGCGCGGCGTGCGCAGGCCGAGGAAGCCGGCCGCGAACGGCGTGCCGACCATCACGATGATGGCCTTCACGAGCCCGGTGGCGATGCTCAGTGCGATCACGTCGGAACTCGCGCCGATCGCGGCGCCCGTTACCGGGCCCACGATGTAGGTCACCGCGCCGGCGCCGATCGTCGTCATGCTGACGGCGTCGGTATAGCCGAACGCGCGCGCCACCAGCGCGCCCACGATGAACGGCAGCAGCGTGCCGAGCAGCAGCGACACCACGCCGATCAGCCCGGCGCGGCGCGCCTCGGTGGCCTGCACCTCGAAGGCGGTCGCGACGATCGCGAAATCGCGCAGCATCGCCCCGCCCATCAGGCCGATGCCGGCGAACAGCGGCACGTCGGCGATGCCTTTCGCGCCGTGCGTGAGGGCGCCGCCGGCGTAGGCGAGTGCGAGGCCGATCAGGATCGCGATCGCGGAGCCGTGAACGCGCCCGCGCGTGAGGGTCCGCGACAGCACCACCGATATCCAGGTCACGACGCCGACCAGCGCGAACGCGGCAACGAGGCCGTTGTGCGCAACGACTTTCTCGAGCATGGCAAGCATGGCGGCCTCCGCTTATTGCTCGACCGGCACGAGCGCCGAATCGTCGTGGCCCAGGCGCGAGAGCACGGCGATGCAGCAGGCGCAGATCGCCACCGCGCCCATCGCCGCGAGCAGCGCGACCGGGCCGCCCTTGAGCGCGGCCAGCACGTTCTGGTTGGCCGCCATCGCCACCACCACCGGGATGTACATCGCGCCCCAGAACGTGACGCCGGCCTCGGTCTCCTTCGGCAGACAGCCGCGCCGGTGCAGCCAGATGCGCAGCACGATCAGCAGCAGCATCGCGATGCCGACGCCGCCGACGTTGGTCTTCACGCCGATCGCGGCGCCCAGCAGGTCGCCGAGCAGAAGGCCGGCCAGATGGCAGAACGCGAGCAGGGCGGTTCCATAGATGATCATCGTTGTCTCCAGTCTTTCTGATAGGAATCGTTGGCGGCGCGCGGGCCGCCGCCCGGCGGTTCATCGATCGGAACGCATTCTCGGGCTGGCCGTGATGCCGGGGGACGGCACGGACAGTCTAGTTCGCCGCAATTCGGGCATTTATGAAGTTGTCCGGGCTTTTGATTCCGAACATCAATGAATCCCGCCGCTTGTTGCAGTTCTCGCCGCAGACTTGCTGGCGGCTGCGGATTTGGCGTTGTCCGGCTGGCGGGGGGAGGCGGGGGGGGGCGGTTCGGTGAGTGGGCCATCCCGCTCACGCGGGTTTCTGCGGCGCCGTCACGTTAGCGGAGTCGGTTCACAATGGGCGCGAGCGCGCCCTGCCCGTTTCATGCGGCAGACGGCTTCCGGGTGAGCGCGGTCCATGCACGCCACGTCGAGCTGCGCGACCACACCCGCCAACCCGGCAGCGCCGCCCCGGCAGTTGCGCACCGTCGGACCGGATAGCTGTCGGATCGAGTCGCGGCTTTCCCGGCTTAGGCGCGAGACGGACCAGCGGGATCCGCCTCGGCGCCATGTGCCGTCAGGTGCGGGCCAGGGTGCTCGGGCCGGCTTCCAGATCGATCTCGTCGTTCGGGCCGAGTTCTTGGATCGACACGCCGCGGTTGGCCGGGCTCTTGGTCTTGCCCATTTGCACGAACGGCGCGTACATCACCATACCCAGCAATAGCGCCACTGCCAGGTTGTTGACGTTGTTCTGGGTGTTCTTGCTCAGGTGCTGGCTCTTGTCCGCGACGATTTCCGAGAGCAAGGTGCTTGCCGTGAACAAGGTCGCGCGCGCTGGAAAGGCGCCCGTCACGGTATTCTTGAAATCGTCCAGCGACGGTATCGCGAACGACACCTTCAATTCCGGAATGCCGCCCTTGGTGATCGCAGTCGAAATCATGTCGTCGGCGAGTTCGCCACCCATGTTCCACGCGGCGCGCTCGGCCGAATGAGCCGTCTGCAGCGCCTGGCCTGCTGCGCCGGCGCCCGATGGCGACGATGCATATGACATGCCGCTGCCGACCGCCATCTGGTCCACGGTGTATGCCGTTCCGGCGGCGAGCGATTGCCGGAACGACGGCTCCTTGGGATGCTTGTCGCCGAGCTTGACGAACTGTTGCATGCCGTCGCGCATCGCGCAGTACAGCACGAAGGCGCCCAGGCTGGCCGAGGCACCCGCCATGCTGCCGGTGCCGATCGCAGCCAGCCCCATCACGCTGCCTACCGCCATCAGCGCAAGACGTGAGTTGCGGCTCGTGTCGGTAGCGATTCCCTTTTCCTTGTCGCGCATCATTCCGGCGACAAGCAGCGCGATCGGCGCGGCCGTCAGCAAAAGCCCGATCATCGCTTTCACGTCTTTCGACAGATGCTTGTCGCTCATCGCCTCACCCAGGCCCTGGCCGACGAGTTGACGAAGAAAGGTCGGGCCGTACACGGTCAGCGCACGCGACACAAAGGCATGGGCGGCGGAGGTCAGCAGCTTGCCCGCCCGGTTGTCGATGTTGTTGTTGACAATGTCGCTCGCCAACTGAAGCACGCTGTTGGTCAGCGTGCGCTGCTCTGCCGTCGTGGGTTCGGGCCGGTGCTCGATCGCGAGCGCCTGCTGCAGTGCCGAGAGGTTCGCGTCCTGCTGAACGGGACCGAGCTGCTGAGCAGATTCCGGGTCATCCAGTCTATCCAAGGCGTTGGAAAAATTCGTGAAGGAGACGTCGTCCATATCCCGCAACGTTTCGTCCATATCCCCGAACGAGCTGCTGGCGTCGAAATAGATGCTGCTCGAGCTCTCCGTGTCCGCCTCGTCGGCCGCGTTGATCGTCCGGGGATCCGGTGCCTGTTCCGGCCCTTGCGCTGACGAGGCATGAGTCGTCGCACGCGGCAGTCTTCTCGGCGCTGGCGCAGACGAGTGTTGGGGCGACGGTGTGGCTGTGGGCAGCGGTGCGGCGGTTTGCGAGCGTTCGCGCGAGGACGGGCGAATGACCGGTGCCTCGCGCGGCGGCGCCTCTTCACGCGCGAGCACCGTCGAGGTCGAGGGCAGATCCGACAGCGCGTGGGAACTCGTCCGTTGAGTCGGGGCAACTGTTTGGCTGGTGCCGGTGCTTTCGTCAGCCACTGCCCCCGGATTGGGAGCGGTCGCCGCAGGGCGATGAGCGTTAACCTTGCCGTCCATATTATTCTCGTGAAAGGTTATGAGTCGGAACAAGACGTGTAAGCCGCCGCAAGCGGAGGCACGTTCAATGTATCCGGCTCGATCTTTCACCGACGTCACAATACGAACTCGCGTCGTGTGTCACGAAGCCCGGGAGCCTTTGCCCCGCATCAACGGCGGCAGGCGCCCGGCAAATCCTGCTCGGTTCGAGCGGCCGGGCAAATGCTCGGTGGCGTGTCGCAGCGCGCGGCGCGGCGGCGCGCCCGGCCGTCACCAGCGCAGCACGCGCGGCCCGATCGCGGCACCCGCGGCGCTCGGCACCAGCATGCCGAGCAGGTACCAGGCGCTCCAGAACGGCACGCCCATCTCCGGGCAATGCAGGCAGTAGACGAGCGTCGCGACGGCGCCCGACAGCAGGCCGCCCACGCCGCCAGCCAGCGCGAGGCGGGTGGGCGCGAGGCGCCTGAGCGCGGCGAGGATCGCCACCAAGCCCGGCACCGACAGCAGCGCGATCAGCCACGGACAGACCTGCCAGGTCGAGCCGAGCACGAGCGCGAGCCGGTCGCCCGCCGGCGCGGCGGCCAGCACGGCCAGCGCGGCGATCCAGGCCACTGCCACCGGCGCGGCGATCAGGAGGCTCGGGCGGCCGGCGTGCGCACCCGGGCGCGCGAGCCTGGCGAGCGTGGCGAGCGCGCCGATCGCGAGTGCGAGCGGCAGCGCCAGCTTGGCCCAGAACAGCGGCGTGAGCGCGACCTCGGCGAGGTCGCGGCGCATGCCGAGCAGGGCCGCCATCAGCAGCAGCGCGCCGGCCGCGCCGATCGCGAGCGCCGTCGCGAAGCGCCTGGCCGGCAGGCGCGGGTCCGCGGGCGTCACGCCGGTGGCCAGCATCGATATCAGATCGTCGGTCTTCATCGTGTTCCCCGAATCTTCGCGGCCAGCGCCTTCAGGCCGCGGTGTACTCCGATCTTCACGGCCGATTCGGACAGGCCGGTCATCCGCGCCGTTTCGGCCACCGACAACCCTTCCAGCTTCACATGCAAGATCGGCAGGCGCTGCCGGTCCGGCAGCGTGTCGAGCAGCTTGGCCAGATCGCGTCGCGCCTCGAACGGTTCCGACTCCGGGGCCGCGAGCCACTCCGATTCGTCGTCGAAGCTTTGGTTCAGCGCGTCCTGCCTGGACCAGGCGCGGAAGTCGTCGATCAGCTTGTAGCGCGCGATCGCGTGGACCCAGGCCGTCAGCGGCTCGCCGGCGCGATACGTGTGCCGCTTGTCGTGGATCGCCAGCAGCATCTCCTGCACCAGGTCCTCCACGTCGGCGGGCCGGTTCGCGAGCCGGCGCCGCACGAAGCCGCGCAGGTACGCGCACAGCGCGCTCAGGAAGCGCCGATAGGCGGCCTCGTCGCCATCGAGGCCGGCCAGCAGCCACTGCCGCAGCGCCTGTTCGGTCTGCTGCCGAGCGGCACCGTCTCGAATTCGCTCCATGCGTCGTCCGGGTTACAGGAAGCCGAAAAAATACTTTCGGCGAATGCCGCGGCGCGCGTTCGCGAGTCCGGGCGCGGGCGTGGGGCGTGCCGCCGTCCGCAGGCGGGCACGAGGCGGATTGTATCTTGGCCAAGCGACGCGCAGCCGTCGTGCCGGAGGCCGAGCCGGGCTGCCGCCGCATCGCGGCCGCACGTCGGCACGTCGGTACGGCCTCGCCTCGGCAGAGTCGGAGCGGGCGGGGGGAGGGACCGGGGCGCAGCGCGGCATGCCCGGGCCGGCAAGCGATTCCGGCCGACGCTGCTGCGCCGGCCGGCCACCGCCTCAAGCCAGAGAATGACGGGCGGCGCGTGTCTTCAGGACGCGTTCGCCCATCTCATTCGATGCGTTGCCAGGCAGCGCCTGCCTGCCGCCCGTGTCGGCCCGTGCGGCGGGTTCGATCGATCGGCGATGCATTGCATTCGCAACCGAATGAGCGGCCAGCTTAGCAATCCGCGAAATTGGTGCCCATACCCCGAAATGGGTAGGGCGCCGAAGCGTGCCCTCGTCATCGTGTTGACGGCGCGCGCGCCGGCCTCAGGCCGAGCCGAGCGCCGCGATCTCGATCGCGAGCGTGGTGCCGCGCGCGCCCGAGTCGATCCGCAACTGGCCGCCCAGCCGTCCGACCCGCGCGCGCAGGCTGTGCATGCCGATCCCGCCGTGCGGCGTGGGCGCCTCCGGATCGAAGCCGTGTCCGTTGTCGGCCACCGTGATGCGCAGCCCGCGCGCGCCGTCGTGCACGAGGCCGATCTCGACGCGCGTCGCGCCGCTGTGGCGCAGCGCGTTGGTGGCCGCTTCCTGCAGGATGCGCATCACATCGAGGCAGACGGCGTTGGGCAGTTGCAGCGTGCCGATGCCGTCGAGCCGCCAGCGGCAGTCGATGCCCTGCGCCTCGAACGCGCGCGCGAGCCGGTGGCGCAGCGGTGCGATGAGGCCGTCGAGCGAGCGCGTGCCGGCGTGCTCGAGCGCGGCCGAATCGATGATGATGCGCAGGTCGTCGCGCAGCTCCTTGAGGATGCCGAGGAAGCGCGCCGGCGGCATGTCGTGCGGCGCGTGCTCGAGCGCGCTGATGCTCGACACCAGCGTGCCGCCGAGCCCGTCGTGCAGGTCCTGCGCGAGGCTCAGGCGCTCGTTCAGGCGCGCGTTGGCCACCTGCAGCGCGTGCTCGCGATCGAGCGTGTTGCGCAGGTCGCGCCTGGCCTCGGCCACGGCGCCCGTCAGCTCGTCGTTGAACTGCTCGATGCGCTGCAGGCTGGTGACGAACCGCCAGGCGAGCACCAGCGCCATGCCGATCATCTCGAACTGCGCCGCGATCGAGGTGTAGTAGAGATTGTCGGTCAGCACGCCGAGGAAGGTCAGGATGTCGTGCACGCCGGCCGCGATGAAGATCAGCATGCAGGCCGACAGCGCGAGCCGGTCCGCGCGCGGGCGGCGCAGCGAGAACACGATGAAGGCGCCGCAGCAGCCGATGAAGGTCGCCGCCGGGATCAGCGCGATCACGGCGCGCACCGTCTCGATGGCGGCATGCGGCGCGGCCAGCATGGCCGCCGTCTGCGCCGCCGCGAGCACCCACAGGGCGGCCTCGAGGCGCGCGTGGCGGCGGTTCGCGAAACGCAGCGTGAACATCGCGAAGCTGCTGGCGAACAGCACCACGGCCACCGACATCGCCGCCTCCCAGCCGTCGGTGCTCGTGAACGGCCACGGCGTGGTGACCACCTGGTTCATCTGGAAGCACCACCAGGCGAGCGACTGCAGCCCGAACCAGCCATACACGCTCTCGCGCCGCCGCATCAGCCACAGCACCACGAAGAAGCAGCCGAGCATGGAGGTGATGGCCAGGCTGTAGCGCTGCAGGTCGCGGCGCAGTTCGTGCGAACGGCCGTAGTGCCGCGCCACCACCTCGGACGGCCCGACCAGCACCGGGCCGAGCCCGGGCGCGTAGGCCGCGAGGCCCGACACGCGGATCAGCAGCGTGTTGCCGGCGTGCGCGCCCGCGTGCAGCAGCGGCGCCGGCAGCAGCCAGTAGCGCGGCATGTTCCAGGCGCGGCTGAGCGGCTCGGTGAGTTGCACGTCGCGGCCCAGCATCGTGCCGTTCAGGTAGACCGCGCCGGCCATGTTCAGGTAATCGATGAAGACGGCGAGCGGCGCGTCGGCGCCGCATGCGGCGGACCAGTTCAGGCGATACCACACCACGCCGTCGAAGCCGGGCCAGCGCGAGGTCCAGACGTCGGGCAGCGTGACGCGCAGCCAGCCCGTGGCGGGCGGCGTGGCGGCGTCCCAGGTGCCGCGCGCCGCCTCGACGACAAGCGGGCAGCCGGGCCCGTCCTCCGGCCTCCCATCGGGCCGTGCATCGCGGCCGGGCCGCGTGCCGGCGGCGAGCGCAGCCGGCGCGGCGGGCGAGGCGCGCGGCGCCGCGGGGGCGGCCGCGCCGGCCGGCGTCGCCAGCAGCGCGCAGAGGGCGGCGGCGAGCCCGATCAGCATGACGGCCGCCACCGGCATCTGCCGCACGGCGCGCGATGCGGCGGCCGCGCGCCCGGCCGCGAACGGCAAACTGTGATCGCAGTTTGGTGCTGCTTGCATGCCGGAGGGCCTCGTCAGGGCAGCAGCCCGTGGGCGCGGGCCTCGAAGACGGCCTGCGTGCGCGAGCGCACCGCGAGCTTCTTGTAGATGTTCTTGATGTGGCATTCGACCGTCAGCCTCGACAGCGACAGCAGCTCGGAGATTTCGCGATTGGTCAGGCCCTTGCTGACGATGCCGAGGATTTCGATCTCGCGGCGGCTGAGCCGCACGGGCGGGGCGCCGTCACGCGACGGCAGCGTCACGGTGCTCGCCGGGGCCGCGGGCGCGGTGGCGGGCGGCGGCGCGTTGACGCTATCGAGGATGTAGCGCGCCACGAACGGATCGATCGGCGCGCCGCCGCGCAGCACGCTGCGGATCGACAGCGCGATTTCGAGGTCGTCGCGCTCCTTGAGCAGATAGCCGGTCGCGCCGGCCTGCAGCGCGCCGACGATGGTGGGCCCGGTGCTCCAGGTCGAGATCACCACGATCGGCAGCGCCGGGTCGGCCTCGTGCCATTCGCGGATCAGCTCGATGCCCGAGCCGTCGGGCAGGCCGATGTCGACCAGCGCGATCGCGCAGGGCTGGGTGGCGCGCGTCGCGCGCGCCTGGGCGAGGCTGTCGGCGAACAGCAGGGCGTCGTCGGCATAGCCGAGCGAGGTGAGGATCGTGGTCAGCCGGCGCTGCATCATCGGCTCGTCGTCGACGATGAGTAGCGGGCCCGGCACCATGGGTTCCGGCGGCAGAAGCGTCATGGGTCGCGTGTTGTGTGGCTGGATCGGATGGCAAGCAGGCGAACGGGCACCCGGGTGGGGCGTTCGCGGGCCGGCGCGAGACTCGCGCCGACGATAGCACCGAATGATACGCGAGCGATCCGGCCGCGGGCGGAGCCGCACGCATCGCCCGCGTGGCCCGTCTCGCGGCGTGCGGTGCGCGCCTAGCCGGGCGGCAGCAGCCGCGCGAGCGCGGCGTCGAGATCGGCCACGAAGCTCAGCTGGCTGCCGCGATTGCTCTCGACGATGAAATCGTGCAGCGGGCCGCTCGCCACCGCCGTGAAATCGCCGATGATCGCGAGCCGCAGATGGTAGTTGACGAACAGCTGCAGCAACTCGCCGGCCACGCCGGTGCGCAGCGCCAGGAAATCGGGGTGCAGGCAGGCGGCGTCCACCGCCAGGCCGTCGAGATCGCGGTGGCCGTGGCCGAGCATCAGCTCGAGCGCGTCCTGGCGGCTGCGCACGGGCGCGTCCACGGCGCTCACGTGGACGATGCGGATGCCGTGCTGCTCGATCAGGCGGGCTTGCATGCGCGGGGCGATCCGGTGGGGGCCGTCGCTGGCGGGCGCCGCCGCGTCAGGGCCGCGGCGCCGAGGCCGGCGCCGGCGCCGCGACGGCCCGCCCGCCGGTGCCGGCCTGCCGCGCGCGCTTCTCCCGCAGGCAGTCCTGCGTGACGAGCATGGTGGCCTGGTCGGGGTTCGGCAGGGTGGGCGCCGCGTAGATGATCGCGATCGCCTTGTCCACCGCCTGGCTGTCCGGGCCGTCGCCATAGTACTTGTGCGACTGCGCGAGCGCCTGGGCCTTGGTCTTGCCGCGCTTGCGCCAGCCGGAAATCTGCGCGGCCACGTCGCCGACCGCGAAACAGCGGTCGTCGAACGCCTGCGCGTGGGACGGGAGGGCCGGCAGCGCGGTGCAGCACGCGACGGCGAGGGACAAGACGGCTGGCTTCATCGGGAAATCCTGTGGCTCGAAAACACGGTGCCGGGCCGCAAACCGGCCGGCGCCGCGACAATCGCACAGTCTATCGAAAAGACGGGGCGCGGGCGGCCGGCGTGCGAGGCCGCGAGCCGCGCCCTGCGGCATCCGGCAAGCGCTCGCCCCTCGGCGCGCCGCGCCGTGCGCACCCGGTGCGGCGCCTGCTATCCTAGCGCTCGACGCGCCGCCACGAGCGCCGCCACGAGCCCGCCGGCCGCACCGCCAGGGCGCGAGGGCAAGGCCGCCGCCTTGGCCGCGTGGCCGGCCGCTGCCCAGGCCCGGGCCGCGCGCGCATCGGCGGTGTGCCGCATCCGCACCGCGCCCGGCGCCGTGCCGCCGATGCGCGAGCGGCACGGCGCGAAAGCCGCACTCCCATGACCCGCCGCGCAAGCCGCGGCCCAATGACGAAGGCATGCGATGACCGTCCCCTCCGATCCCCCAGCCGATCCCGCGATCGTCGCGGCCTTCGCGCCGCATGGCGTGCTGCGCGCCTCGATCAACGTCGGCAACCCGATCCTCGCCGGCCACGATCCGGCCACCGGCCAGCCGGCCGGCGTGTCGGTCGATCTGGCGCGCGCGCTGGGCGCCGCGCTCGGCGTGCCGGTCGAACTGCTGGTGTTCCCGACCGCGGGCGAATCGGTGGCCGCGGTGGCCGACGAACGCGCCGACGTCGGCTTTTTCGCGATCGATCCGCTGCGCGGCGCCTCGATCGCGTTTACCGCGCCCTACGTGCTGATCGAAGGCGCCTATCTGGTGCGCGACGCCTCGCCGATCCGCGCCAACGAGGAGGTCGATCGGCCCGGCACGCGCGTGACGTCGGCAAGGGCAGTGCCTACGACCTGTTCCTGACGCGCGAGCTGAAGGCCGCGCAGATCGTGCGCGCGCCGTCGTCGCCGGCGGTGGTCGCGACGTTTCTGGCCGACGGCCATGACGTGGCGGCCGGCGTGCGGCAGCAGCTCGAGGCCGATGCGGCGCGCACGCCGGGGCTGCGGCTGCTGGACGGCCGCTTCATGGTGATCCGCCAGGCCATGGGCCTGCCGAAAAGCCGTGGCGAGGCGGCGGCCGGCTTCCTGAACGGGTTCGTCGAGGCCCGCAAGGCGTCGGGCTTCGTGGCCGGTGCGCTCGAACGGCACGGCATCGCCGGCGCGTCGGTGGCGCCGGCCGGGGGCCGTTAGCGGCGCGGCTCGCCGAGCGTCCTGCCGCGGCCGGCAACCAGCGCCGCCCGTGCGGGGTCCGGACGCGCAGCTGGCGGGAGCGGCGGCGAAGCCGCGAGCGCGGCGCCCCGGGCCTCGGCTGCCCCCTGCAACAACGGCAGCGCCCGCCGGATGTGCTCGGCGAACGCCGCGATCAACGGCGGGGGCGGCTGGCGTTCGAGCTGCAGCGTGATGCTGACGGCCGGCAGCGGCGGCAGCGGCGGCAGCGGCGGCAGCGCGGTGAGCCCGGCCAGGCTGCTGCTCGGCATGGAGATCGTCGAGGACCGCCGTACCAAGGCGCCCGACCACGGACTCGGCGCGAGGATCACGCGCGAATGCGTGAATCTCGGGCTCAGCATGAACATCGTGCAACTGCCGGGGATGGGCGGCGTGTTCCGGATCGCACCGCCGCTGACCGTCAGCGACGAGGCCGTCGATCTCGGCATCGCGCTGCTCGGGCAGGCGATCGAGCGGTCGCGATAGGCGCGGAGGGTGGGGAGGGTGGGGAAAGTCGGGGTCGGCCGGGCCGGCGCGTGCCGCCGGGGGCTGACGGCGAAGAACGGGGCGGCAAGGTTGCCGTTGCCGCCCCGCTGCCGGGCCTCGCGCGCCGCGCGTGAGGTCTGCGCGGGGCGTCCATCGCCTCGGGCCTCAGCCGCGCGTGTTCGTCGCGACGTCGACGCTGGCCTTGATCGCGTTCGAGTACGGGCAGATGTCGTGGGTGGTCTCGACCAGTTTGGCCGCGTCCGCCTCGGGCACGCCCGGCAGGTAGACGTCGAGCGCCGCGGTGATGCCGAAGCCGCCTTCCGAGCGCGGGCCGATGCCGATCGTCGCCGTGACGGTGGTGCCTTCCGGCACCTTGATCTTGGTCTGCTGCGAGGCCACGCGCATCGCGCCGAGGAAGCAGGCCGAGTAGCCGAGTGCGAACAGCTTCTCGGGATTCGCGCCGTCGCCGCCCGGGCCGCCAAGCTCCTTCGGCACGCTGAGCTGGAACGACAGCGTGCCGTCGGCCAGCTCGGTCTTGCCGTCGCGGCCGCCGCCGGAGGCGGTGGCGGTGGTCTTGTACTTCGCATCAACTGACATGAGTGGCTCCTGTTCGAGTTGGCATGGCTGCCCATGGTAAGCGCGCGCCGCCGGTTTCGTCCATCGCGGCCCGCGCCCCTCGGGCCGCACGCCGTGCCGGGCGGCGCCGGCACCGTCTCGCCTAGCAAGGCCCGCGCCCGTCGTGCCGCGGCATCCGTCGGCACGTCCGGCCCCACCTTCGCGCGGTTCATGCAGGCCAGCGTCGTGAAGCGCCTCGCGTTGTTGTTCGAGAAGACGGGAGAGAGTATTTTTCCACTACCCGATTCCACCCTCCGCGCCGGCGCAGCGAGGGCGGCGCGCGCACGACCTGCTGGGGAGCCGTTCCATGCCGTATTCGAACCCGCGCGCCACGCGCGCGCCTTACCCCGCCGCGCTGCGCGCCATCCTCAACATCGCCGCGGCCGACCAGAGCGGCGCGTGGCTCGCGCATTGGCCGCTGCTGAGCCGCGGTGCCACGCCGCTGCTCGAGCTGCCGGGCGCGGCCGCGCGGCTCGGCCTTGCGCGGCTCGCCGTGAAGGACGAGGCGGCGCGCTCGCCGCTCGGCAGCTTCAAGGCGCTCGGCGCGCCGGTCGCGCTGCTGCGGCTGATCCGGCCGCGCTGATCGCCGGCCGCCACGCCGGGCAGCTCGCCGCGCTGACCGTGATCAGCGCCACCGACGGCAATCACGGCAGGGCGCTCGCCGCCGCCGCGCGCGCCGTGGGCTGCGCCTGCGTGATCGTGCTGCACGCCAGGGTGGGCGCCGAGCGCGAGCGGGCGATCGCCGCGCAGGGCGCGCGCATCGTGCGCATCGCCGGCAACTACGACGAATCGGTGATCCACGCGGCGCGGCTCGCGCGCGAGCAGGGCTGGCACGTGGTGTCCGACACCTCGCATGACGGCTGCGAGGCCGTCGCGCGCGACGTGATGCAGGGCTACGGCGTGATCGCGGGCGAGACCGTCGCTGACGACTTTTGACATTTGCGCGGCGCCAAGCCGCGTAACATGGGGCGCGTCATGCATGGCGCGCCCGCTCGCGCGGGTGCCGTTTTCCTCCACCTCACCCACCGATTGGAGCCCAGACATGAGCATCTTTGGCGATATCGTGAACAAGCTGTTCGGCAAGGCCAAACCGGACCAGCCGCCGCCCGCGGCCGAACCCGTCCCGGACCCGGCCGCCGCGCAGGACGTGGCGCCCGAGGCCGCGCCGGCCCCGGCGCCGCTGTCCGACGTCGACGTCGCGGCGGTGATGGACCAACTGGTGGCCGACAGCGGCCAGACGCTGAACTGGCGCGTGTCGATCGTCGACACCATGAAGGCGCTCGGCGTGGACAGCAGCCTCGAGCATCGCAAACGGCTCGCCGCGGAACTGCACTACGACGGCGACATGAACGACTCGGCGAGCATGAACGTCTGGCTGCACAAGACGGTAATGCAGGCGCTGGCCGCCAACGGCGGCAAGCTGCCGTCCGATCTGGCGAATTGAGCGCCGGGCCGGCACTGCCGCAGGGCGGCCGCGCAGAGGCGTGATGCCGGGCCGCGCAGCGCGGGCGGCCGCGCCGCCTTGCACCGAACTGCCGGCGCGCCAATCACCAAGGCCGGCGCGAAACCGCGCCGGCCTTGGTCAAGCAATACGCCCGCGAGCGGGCGGCGGCGCTCAGCGCCGCACGAGTTCGCCGTCGCGCAGGCGCCAGATGCCGAGCGGGTTCGCGTCTTGCAGCGCCTCGGGCAGCAGCTCGGCCGGCAGGTCCTGGTAGCAGACCGGGCGCAGGAAGCGGTCGATCGCCATGGTGCCCACCGAGGTCGTGCGCGAATCGGAGGTGGCAGGGAACGGGCCGCCGTGAACCATCGCGTGGCAGACCTCGACGCCGGTCGGATAGCCGTTCGCGAGAATCCGGCCCACCTTGCGTTCGAGCACCGGCAGCACGCGCTTCGCGACCGGGTAGTCGGCCGGATCCAGCAGCAGCGTGGCCGTGAGCTGGCCCTCGATGCCGTCCAGCACGCCCAGCAGCTCCTGCTCGTCGCGGCATGCCACCACGATCGAGGCCGGCCCGAAGATCTCTTCGGCCAGGCCGTGGTTCGCCATGAAGTCGGCCGCCTTGGCGCGGAACAGCACCGGCAGCGCGCCGCAGGCGTTGTCGGAGGCGACGCCGTCGGCCACGCGCGCCACGTCCGGCTGCTGCGCGCGCTCGTCGATCTGGCGGCGATAGGTGGCGGCGATGCCGGCCGTCAGCATGACCTGCGACGGCTTGCCGGCGAGCGCGGCCGAGGCGGCGGCCACGAACGCGTCGAGTTCCGGGCCTTCGATCGCAAGTACCAGGCCCGGATTCGTGCAGAACTGGCCGGCGCCGAGCACCAGCGAATCCACGAAGCCCTGCGCGAGCTGCGCGCCGCGCGCCTTCAGCGCGGCCGGCAGCACCAGCACCGGGTTGATGCTGCTCATTTCGGCGTGAACCGGAATCGGCTCGGCGCGCGCGGCGGCGATCGCCGACAGCGCGAGGCCGCCGCGGCGCGAGCCGGTGAAGCCGACCGCCTTGATGGCCGGATGCGCCACCAGCGCCTCGCCGACCGCGTTGCCCTTGCCGATCACGAGGGAGAACGTGCCCTCGGGCAGGCCGAGCTCGGCCACCGCCTGCTGGATCGCGCGGCCCACCAGCTCCGAGCCGCCCAGATGCGCCTCGTGCGCCTTCACCACCACCGGGCAGCCGGCCGCGAGCGCGGAGGCCGTGTCGCCGCCCGCCACCGAGAACGCGAGCGGGAAGTTGCTGGCGCCGAACACCGCCACCGGGCCGATCGGGATCTTGCGCGCGCGCAGGTCGGCGCGCGGCAGCGGCTTGCGCTCGGGCAGCGCCGAGTCGAGCGTGGCATCGTTCCAGCGCCCGTCGCGCACCAGTTGCGCGAACAGGCGCAACTGCCCGCAGGTGCGCGCGCGCTCGCCTTCGAGGCGCGCGACCGGCAGCGCCGTTTCCAGGTGCAGGCGCTCGATCAGCGTCGCGCCGAGCTGCTCGATGCCGGTGGCGATGGCCTCGAGCAGCGCCGCGCGCGTGTCCGGCGGCGCGGCGCGGAAGGCGTCGAACGCCTCGCCCGCGAGGCGGCAGGCGCGATCGACGTCGGCCGGGCCGCCGGCGCCGAATTCCGGCTCGAGTTCGGTGCCGGTGGCCGGCGCGAACGCGCGCAGCACGCCCTGCGTGCCGCGGACCGAGGCCGCGCCCAGCAACATGTTTCCGGTGATTTCGTGTGTCATGCGATATCTCTCCTGCGAATCGGCGAATCGAGTGGCGCCTGCCGGCGCGGATCGTGCTTCACGCATTGCTTTCGCAAGCATGACGCACGCATGGGCCCCGGCCGTGCCGCGGGCGGATGCCAGCGTGGCACGGGCCGGTGCCGGTGCGAACCGAACGGCCCGCAGCCGGCGACGTCCGACATCATACCCAGCAAACGAGGCGGGCACTTGACAGCGGATCCGGCCCGGCGGCGCTGCCTGCCGCGCGGCGTCGCGTTGCCCGCGCGGGCCGGTGTGGTTACGATGGCGATCGCGCCGCGCCGGTCCGCATCGCCGGGCGGCGGCCCGCGGGCCGGCCCGCCTGCCGGCGCGCCGCCGCTCACGATCGCCTCCCCGTCACCTCACGCCACTCCGACATGACCCCGACCCATTCCACGCCGCCCGCGATCCGCGCGATCGTCACCGGCCACACGCGCGGCCTCGGCGCCGCGCTCGCCACGCAGCTGCTGCGCCGCGACATCGCCGTGCTCGGCGTGTCGCGCGGCGCGCACCCGTCGCTCGCCGCCCAATACGGCGGCCGCTTCGCCGAGGCCGCGCTCGACCTCTCCGACCCCGCGCGGGTGGCCGCGTGGCTGGCCGGCGGCGAGCTCGAACGCTTCGCGTCCGGCGCGCGCACGGTGCTGCTGATCAACAACGCGGGCACGGTCGAGCCGATCGGCCCGCTCGCGGTGCAGACGCCCGAGGCGATCGCGCGCGCGGTGGCGCTGAACGTGACGGCGCCGCTGCTGTTCGCGAGCGCGGTCGCCCAGCTCGGCGACGGCTCGCTCGAGCGGCGCATCGCGCACGTCTCGAGCGGCGCCGCGCGCAACGCCTATGCGGGCTGGAGCGTCTATTGCGCGACCAAGGCCGCGCTCGATCATCACGCGCGCGCGGTCGCGCTCGATCACAACGGTCCGCTGCGGATCGCCAGCGTCGCGCCGGGCGTGGTCGACACCGACATGCAGGCCACCATCCGCGCCACCGACGCGAGCCGCTTTCCGCAGCTCGACCGGTTCGAACGGCTGAAGGCGAGCGGCGCGCTGACCACGCCCGACGATGCGGCGCGCAAGCTGATCGACCACCTGCTCGACGACAGTTTCGGCAACCCGCCGATCAGCGACGTGCGCGACTGGTGAGCAAGGGCTGCGGCGCGAGCCCGCTCGTAGCGGCGCTCGGCTACGCGCCGCCGGCCGCGAGCCGGCATCGCTCGCGCATCGCGGGCCGGCAGGCCGCTCGCCGCCATCGGGCGCAGGCGCGCGAGCTGCCCGAGTGGGTCGATGCGAAGCGCCGCCGGCGGCGTGCCCAACGCCGCCAGCACCGCGCTGCGGCGCTCGATCGACAGGCCGCGATAGGGCGCGGCCTCGCGTCTTCCCGGCTTCCGCCGGTGGCCGGCCTCTGCGCCGCCACCACCGGCATCTCGCCCGTGCGATAGAAGAAGCTCGCGTGCGTCGGCTTGGCGGCGCGCAGCACGCGGCAGCGCGCCGGCCTGCGGATCAGGCGGCCCTGCGCTCGCTCGTGCGTCGCGCGCCGGATCGCGATGCCGCCGACCGGGTTCAGGCCGGCGACCTCACCGGGCGGCCGCCCGCATCTCGATGAAACCGCATGACCGCCGCGCGGCCTGCCGCCGGGACGGCTGCTCAGCCGCGCGGCGAGACGCCATCGTCCGCTTCGGGCGTTTCCGCCTCCGGTGCCGCCGGCGGCCGGCGGCCGGGCTTCGGCGCGCGCCGCTCCTGGCTCGGCGCGTGGCCGAACTGCGCGCGGTAGGCCTTGCTGAAATGGCAGGCCGAGCGGAAGCCCGCGAGCGGCGTGACGCGCGCGATCGACAGGTCGCTGTTGCGCAGCAGCTCGCGCGCGTGCTTGAGCCGGACCGCGAGGTAGTAGTGGGTGGGCGAGGTGCTCAGATAGTGCTTGAACATCCGCTGCATCTGTCGCTCGGACAGCCCGATCAGCCGGGCCAGATCGGCCAGCGGCAGCGGTTCCTCGAGGTTGGCCTCCATCAGCCGCACGGCTTCCACCAGTTCGGCGCGCGAGAAGCCGACCCGCGAATCGACCGGAATCGGCTGCGGGTCGCTCGCGCCGCGGATGCGGGCCAGCACGAACTGCTCGGACACGCGCGTGGCCAGCGGCTGGCCGCGCTCGGCGGCGATCAGGCCGATCATCATGTCGAGCGGCGCGGTGCCGCCGGTGCAGGTCACGCGGTCGCGATCGATCACGAACAGTTCGTCGACGAGCGCCACCGCCGGGAATTCGGCGTGCAGCGCCGAGAGGTTTTCCCAGTGCACCGTGCCGCGATAGCCGTCGAGCAGCCCGCCCGCCATCAGGGCATAGGCGCCCGTGCAGATGCCGCCGAGCGGCACGCCGCGCCGCGCGAGTTCGTGCAGCGCCTCGATGAGCGGGGCGTCCACCGCCTCGCGCACGCGCGTGCCGCCGCAGACGATCATCAGGTCCGGCAGCGGCGCGCCGAAGTCGAGCCGCTGCGTGGGCCGCGCGACCACCCCGTTGCTGGCCGGCACCGCGCTGCCGTCGATCGAGTAGACCGTCCAGCGGTAGAACTCGCTGCGATCGGCGTAGTTGGCCATGCGCAGCGCCTCGATCGCGCTCGAGAACGCGATCATCGAGAACGACGGCAGCGTCAGGAAACCGAAGTGGCGGAGCGTGGGTGCGGGCATGGATTCAGCATCGGTGCGGACGGACGCGCGAGGTTGGGCCGTGCGTGACGCCGCCGCCGCCCGGCATCGCCGGCCTCGGCCGGGCCGCCGCCGGGCGCCACGGGCACCTGCCGCACCCCGGGAGGCGCGCGGCGTCACCCCCGAATCATTGCGAGAAACGCGCGTGCCGGATCGCGCAATTGCGACGGCCGCTTGCCTATTCCCGACACCGGCGCGCCGCCGCCATGCGCGCCGCGGCGGCGCCCTCCGGCGCGGCTTCGCGGCAGGCGCGCGGCGGCGTCGACGCGACCGGAATAGCGGGGCGGCAACGCTGTCGTTTCCAGTCGGCTTCGGGACGTTTGCGAGCAGGCTTTCGCGCTTGCGCTCGCGCAAACTCGGGGACGCCATCACCGTATCCGACAACAGGCGACGACGACCGGGCGGGCCGCCCGATCGCTCGACGAGACACGCCGCCGCGGCGGCGCATCGCCATTCCCACAGGAGCGTGCCATTGAGCCCATCTACCCGCAGACCTCACCCCAAGGCGGCCGGCAGCCCGCGCGTCGCGCGTGCGTCCACCACCGCGCAGCCCCGCTCGCCGGGCGCGCCTGAAGCGCGCGCGGCCGCCAGCGACCAGCACGAGGTGACGGTCGTCGATCGCGCGCTGCTGCGGCGCGCAGTGGGCGCGATGGCGATCGGCAACGCAATGGAGTGGTTCGATTTCGGCGTCTACAGCTATATCGCCGTGACGCTCGGCGAAGTGTTCTTTCCGTCCACCAGCGGCCCGGTGCAGTTGATCGCCACTTTCGGCACGTTCGCGGCCGCGTTCCTCGTGCGGCCGATCGGCGGCCTGGTGTTCGGCCCGCTCGGCGACCGCATCGGCCGCCAGCGCGTGCTCGCGATGACGATGATCCTGATGGCGCTCGGCACCTTCGCGATCGGCCTGATCCCCGGCTACGGCTCGATCGGCATCCTCGCGCCCTTGCTGCTGCTGGTCGCGCGGCTCGTGCAGGGCTTCTCGACGGGCGGCGAGTACGGCGGCGCGGCCACCTTCATCGCCGAGTTCGCGGCGGACCGGCATCGCGGCTTGATGGGCAGCTTCCTCGAATTCGGCACGCTGGCCGGCTACCTGCTCGGCGCGGGCACCGTCACGGCGCTCGCGGCGGCGCTCTCGCCCGCGCAGATGCTCGACTGGGGCTGGCGCGTGCCGTTCTTCATCGCCGGCCCGCTCGGGCTGATCGGCCTCTACATCCGCACCCGCCTCGAGGAAACGCCGGCGTTCCGCAAGGAGGCCGAGCGCCGCGAGCGGTCCGGGCGCCCGCACGCGCGTCCGTCGTTGGCCGCGCTGCTGGCCGGGCAGTGGCGGCCAATGCTGGTCTGCGTCGGGCTGGTACTCATCTTCAACGTGACCGACTACATGGTGCTCGCCTACCTGCCGAACTACCTGTCGGCCACGCTGCACATGGCGCAGACCCGCAGCCTGGCGATGGTGTCGCTGGTGATGCTGGCGATGATGCCGCTCACGCTCGCGGCCGGCTGGCTGTCGGACCGGGTGGGCCGGCGCCCGGTGCTGCTGGCCGGCTGCCTCGGGCTGATCGTGCTGGCGGTGCCGGCGCTGCTGCTGATTCGCGGCGGCCAAGGCGTGCCGCTGTTCGCCGGCATGATGGTGCTGGGCGTGCTGCTCTGCTGCTTTTGCGGCGTGATGCCTTCGGCGTTGCCGGCGCTGTTTCCCACCTCGGTGCGCTATGGCGCGCTGGCGATCGGCTTCAACGTGTCGGTGTCGCTGTTCGGCGGCACCACGCCGCTCGTCACGGCATGGCTGGTCAGCGCCACCGGCAACCTGATGATGCCGGCCTACTACCTGATGGGGGCGGCGGCGCTCGGCGCGGTGGCGGTGCTGGCGGCGCGCGAGAGCGCGGGCCGGCCGCTGCCGGGCTCGGCGCCATGCGTGGCGACCCAGGCCGAGGCGCAGCGCCTGCGCCGTGACGGCGCGGGCCGGCTCGCCCAGGCCGGCTTCACCCCCGCCAGGAAGTAGCCGCCGCCATCGCCGGCAAGCCCCGCCGGCCGGACCGTTCCCGGTTCCGGCACCGGCCGGCTTTGCGCGGCGTGCGGAACCGGTTGCGTGCGCAACGGCTGCGGTCTGCGTCCCGCGCGCCGCCGTCGACGCAGCCGAAACGGGCCGCCACGATCCGTTGCGCGGATGTTCTTCACGGACTTGCCGGGTTTTCCGCCGATACCGGTTTCGACAACGTTCGACCTGTTCCAAGAGCACGGCGGAGAAACCGGAATGAAGCGTCCGTTCTCCTTCGCGCTGCCTGCCATCGCCTCGCTTGCCGCCGGCGCGCTTCAGACCTACCGGCTTGCCCGCGCCCGCGGGCTACCGGCAGGCGAGCGGCAAGACGCTCGCCGCCGGCGGCCGGCCGCGGCGGCCGCCTCGCTCGGCAGCTGCGGCGTGGGCGCGGACCCCGGCAGCCGGGAAGCGGCCGGGGGCGGGACTCGCTACCCGCTCTGACGCACGCCGCGATTCGGTGATCCGTTCGATCCGCGCGGGGCCTTGCGCCGCGCGGGCAGGCGCCGGATCCGCGCAGATCCTCCTACACCTACCCACCGCGCACGCGCGTCGGCCAGCCCCATGAGGCGGCCGCCGTCGCGCGCGGCGCGAGAAATTGCCGAATCTGCGGTGCGGGCACGGTAGCGCTTACCGACTCGCGGCCGCCGCGCGCGCGGCCGGCATAAAAACACCACGCACCGCGCGCGCATGCAACTCGCGTTTCGCAAAACTGTCAGTCACGGACGGCAGAATCGCTTTTCACTCACTTCACTCACCACAGGACGATCCCATGTCACTGAACTATGGCCTGTTGAAGGGCACCGTTACCGGACATCTGCGCAACGCCGACGACGATCATTACCAGATTCTCGTGCATGCGGGCGACGAGGTGTTCCGGATCGCGGTGAACGTGAAATCGTCGGCGCCGCACGCGCCCTCGACGGTGCTGTTCGAATCGACGACGACGCTGCCCGACTCGCTGACCACGCAGCTGATGGCGGCCCAGACCGGCTTCACGAAGCTGGCGAGCAAGCCGGGCGGCCTCGCGATCGACTTCGTGCGCGGCGGCCTGGTGAATACCCAGGCGATGGCGCCGGTGCCGCCCGACGTGCCGGGGCAGAGCAATGACCTGAAGGACCGGCTGGAGAGCGCCGTCGTGAAGGCGATGGACGAGGCCGGCTCGCTGGTGTTCGCGTTCGGCGCGAAGTGGGGACCCGAGAACAAACCCGACCAGTATTTCAAGTTCGTGCCGGGCCAAGGCATCCACGACATTCACATGAACCAGGGCAATTCGGGTTCGTATAAAAAGGACAACGGCGTCTACCAGGACGGCTGCCTGATGCTGCGCTATCCCGACGGCTCGTGGCTCGCGGTGTTCATCGCGTTCCAGTCGCAGACCTTCGATACCGACGATCACGGCAATCCGGCCTGAGCGCGGCGCTGCGCCGAGGGCGGCGGCGGCCGTGCCGCCCTCGGCACGGAGGCAAGAAAATATCGAAACCGTGCCGGATAGGTGTCGATGACCGGTCCGGAGCGGCTTTTCCTGATTCGGCGGGCTCCCCGCCGTTCGAGCCGATCGGCATGAGAGTGGCGATCGTGCTGCTTACCGCCGGCGGCCGGTCGGCGATCGATCCGTTTATGTAGGATGGCGAATCATTGTCATCTTTCGGAAAGCCCAATGATTCTTCCGAGCCGGGCCGCCTGCCGGCCTCGGCCCAGCCGGCTTTTCGCGCCCGCTTCGCATGCCTTGGCGGAGCTCGCGCGCCGCTCGTCATGCGCATCCGTTACGCCCTTGCGTCGGCGCAATGTGGGCGACGTCTGCCCATGCTTGCCGCAAACCGCGGTCATGCCGCCCCGGCAATCCCGGCGATGCGCCGCTGCCTGGCCGGCTTGACGCACATCAGCGAGCCCCGGGGAAATCGCGTCGAGTTCGGCCAAATCAAAGGACCACGAAGGGAATCGGCTTTAGAGGCCAGTTCAAAAACCCTGCTCAGCTCGTCTGAAGATGTTCCAACAGATGAGCGAGCAGCCAAGTTTGAGGAATGCTTCGTGAATGTAGGCACGTCGCTCGAAGCGAGTGCGTAGGCGCCGGAAATTGTGGAGCCAGGAATGCGTACGTTCGACCACCCAACGATACTTGCCCAGACCACTGCCATGCTCGGTCCGGCGCTTGGCGATCACGGGCTTGATACCGCGTTCACGCAACGCGCGACGATGTCGGGTGGAATCGTAGCCGCGATCGGCGTAGACGACGCCGGGATTCTGAAGCGGTCGGCCACGAACGCCGCGAATGGGTGGAATCGCATCAACGAGCGGCAGCAACTGCGTGACGTCGTTGGTGTTCGCGCCAGTCAGGATCGCAACGAGAGGAACGCCGTTGGCGTCTACGAGGACGTGGTGCTTGGAACCGGGTCGCGCGCGATCGGTGGGGTTCGGGCCAGTTTTTCGCCCGCCCCAACGGCGCGCACGGACGACGAATCGACCGCAGCGTATGACAGATCGATTTGGCCGGCCGCACGCAACTTGTCGAGTAGCAACTCGTGCAGTTGGTCCCATACACCAGCCTTTTGCCAGTCGCTCAATCGCCGCCAGCATGTGGCGCCCGAGCCAAAGCCCAGACGAGTCGGCAAGTGGTTCCAACGAATTCCCGTTTTGAACACGAACAGGATGCCGTTGAGAGCCGCACGGTCGGACACGCGCGGGCGACCAGGATCGCTCTTCGCTCGAAGCTTCGCAGGTGGCAGCAATGGTTCGATCAGTATCCACAGTTCGTCGTCAATGATTGGCGCTTCCATCCTTGGACTTCCGTTGTTCTGATGCCCAAGGTTAACAGCTTGCCGAGGAAGTAAACAGCCCCTCTCGGGAGTTTTTGAACTGGCCTCTTAGGATGAATTTCAGCATCGTCTGAAAGCCACCGTCCGAATCCTCGCGATTCTCGCGCCTCGATGCGCCTCGATGCGCCCAGGGCCGGCTGCGGGCCGATCGGCAGTGACTGCGCCGGATGATGTTTGCGAAGTGCAATTCATCGAATCAAAAAGTAGGGAGTCTTGAATGAACAATATTTCCCATGTCGGGAAAACCGGGTCTCGCCATGCCCTGCTCCGTCTCGCCGCTGCCGCGGCGCTGACCGCCTTCGGCGCGCTCGGCGCGCCGGCCTCGTTCGCCGCCGCCGCCGCGGCACCCGTGGTGGCGGACGCGCAGGCCGCCGTGTCGCTGCCGCGCGTCGCGATCCTCGCCACCGGCGGCACCATCGCGGGCAAGGCCGCCGCGCGCGCCGCGAACGCCTACGACGCCGGCGCGCTCGGCGTGCGGCAATTGGTGGACGCCGTGCCCGGCATCGAGAAGCTCGCGCGCCTGCGCCCGGAACAGATCGCCTCGATCGGCTCGCAGGACATGAACGACGCGGTCTGGTTCAAGCTCGCCAAGCGCATCCAGGACATCTCCGATCGCAACGAGGCCGACGCGATCGTGATCACGCACGGCACCGATACGCTCGAGGAAACCGCGTTCTTCCTCGACAACGTCCTGCACACCGACAAGCCGGTCGTGCTGGTCGGATCGATGCGGCCGTCCACGGCGATCAGCGCCGACGGGCCCGCCAACCTCTACGAGGCGGTGGAAGTGGCGGCCGATCCGCATGCGCGCGGGCGCGGCGTGATGATCGTGCTGAACGACACGATCCATTCGGCGCGCGGCGCGACCAAGACCAATTCCACCAGTGTGCAGACCTTCGCCTCGCCGAACAGCGGCCCGATCGGCTACGTCGATCCGGCGAGCGTGCGCTTCCTCGCGCCGGCCGCGGCCGATTCCCGCAAGAAGTACGTGCTGCCCGCCGACGGCAAGCTGCCGGACGTCGAGATCGTCTATTCGCACAGCAACATGGATGCGCGGCAGATCGACCACGCGATCGCCGACCACGTGAAGGGCATCGTGCTGGCCGGGGTCGGCGACGGCAATACCTCCGGCAAGGCGCTCGACGCGCTGCAGCAAGCGGCGCGGCAGGGCATCGTCGTGGTGCGCTCGACGCGCGTCGGCAGCGGCTTCGTCAACCGGAACGTGGAAGTGAACGACGACCAGCGCGGCTTTGCGGTGTCGCTCGACCTGAACCCGCAGAAGGCGCGGATACTCACCCAGTTGCTGGTCGCGAACCGCGTGACCTCGCCGGCCGAGGTCCAGCGGGCGTTCTCGGCGACCTGGTAGGGCACCGGCTCGCCGCCCGCGCCGGTCGGGCCGTTGGCCCTCGCGCGGCGGCGCCCGTGACGGTCCGGGCGGCGCCGCGCCGGCTGCCGGGCTTTGTCAGCCGCCGTTCACCGACTAGACTGAAACTCTCGTCGATTCTCCGGATGAAACGCCATGCAGATCGATTTTTGTGCGGAGCCGGTGGACGTCGATGCGGTATGCCGCGATCTTGAGAATGGCGACGTGGCCGTGATCCACACCGCGCGTCCGAATTTCAAGGATTTGCACGACGCCGTGAGCCCGCTGATGCGCGGCTCGGCGATCCTGCCGCTGGCGGTGCGCGATGCCGAGGGCGGCTGGCACTGGTATCTGATGAACGGCGATCGCGAGCCGCGCCCGCTCACCGAGGTCGATGCGCGCGTCGCGGGCGCGATCGCGGCCTGGCAGGCCGCCGGCCGGCCCACGCCGTACCGCATCGCGGCCGCGCGCTGAGCGTTGCCATCCGACGCTCGGGGCCGCCGCCGAGCGTGCGCGGGCCTGGCTGTCGCCATTCCTGCCCGTGCCGTTCCGTCCGCCGCGCCGGCCATGGCGTATTTCGACGGGTTCCCGTCGCTTCGCGGCTCAAGTCAAAAATTCCCGCTTCCGATAGCCCGGCATGACGCGCGCGAATCGGGCCTCGTGCCGGCCGCGCGGTCGTGTGCCGGCCAGCGCGTCCGGCGTTTCCGTCCGATCTTCGCGTGCGCGGCGGCCGCCGGGCCAGACGCGCGCGCCTTTTTCCCGTGCCGACCATGTCTCGAACCATCACGATCCGCGGCGGGCTCGCCGCCACGATTGCCGGCTGTACGGTCCTGCTGATGCTGGTGATCGGGGCGGCCGCGGTCTCGCTCGTGAAGAGCAACGGCGCGCTCGACGCGATGTATCGCGACGATACCGCGTCCGTCGTCCACCTGAAGACGAGCTCCGAGCGCATGCTGATGCTGCGCATCGGCCTGGGCAACGTCGAGCAGATCATCAGCGCGGGCAAGCCGGCCGGCGAGGAGGTGCGCCGGCTGCACGCGCTGCTCGACGAGAGCCGCCGCGAGCTGGACGCCTATCGCGCGCTCCACGCGCCGGACGCGGCCGAGAAGGCGCTGCTCGACACCCTGCTCGCGCAGCGCACCCGGCTGCTCACGCAGGGGCTGGAGAAGGGCATCAAGCAGCTCGACGCCGACAACCTGGTGGATTTTCTCGGCACCCAGCGCGAGATGCCGGCGGCCTGGTTCGACGACTATCAGCAGGCGCTGACGGCATTGGAGGCGTTCCAGGTCGAGCGCCAGCGCGCGCGCTACGAGGCGGCGGCGCGGCGCTTCCGCGTGGCGCTCGCGGCGTTCGGCGCGGCCGGCGTGTTCGCGCTGGTGGCCGGCTTCGTCGCGCATCGCGCGCTCGCGCGTGCGATCGTCCGGCCGATCGACGCGGCGGTCGGGCAGTTCGCGAAGATCGCCGCAGGCGACCTGACCGGGCGCATCGATACCGGGCGCGGCAACGAGATGGACCGCCTGCTCGGCGCGCTCAACGAGATGCGCGAGCGCGTGGCGCTGGTGGTGGGCAAGGTACGGGCGGGCACCGAGTCGATCCTGCTCGACGCGCGCGACATCGCCGGCGGCAGCCGCGACCTGTCCTCGCGCGCGGGGCAGCAGGCCGCCTCGCTGCAGCAGACCGCCGCGAGCATGGAGCAGCTGACGGCCACCGTCCGGCAGAACTCCGAGAACGCGCACGACGCGAGCGAGCTGGCCACGCGCGCCTCGGATATCGCCTCGCGCGGCGGCACCGTGGTCAAGCAGGTGATCCGCACCATGGACGCGATCTCGGACAGCTCGGCGCGCATCGTCAGCATCGTCGGCACGATCGAGAGCATCGCGTTCCAGACCAACATCCTCGCGCTGAACGCGGCCGTGGAGGCCGCGCGCGCTGGCGAGGACGGCCGCGGCTTCGCGGTGGTGGCCGCCGAGGTGCGCTCGCTCGCGCAGCGCTCGGCCGCCGCCGCCAAGGAGATCAAGGAACTGATCTCGGCCTCCACCACCAACGTCGACGAGGGCAGCGCGCTCGTGATGCGGGCCGGTGCGACGATGGACGAGATCCTCAGCGCCGTGAACAGCGTCAACGCGATCATGGCCGACATCAGCCAGGCCTCGCGCGAGCAGTCGGCCGGCATCGAACTCGTGAACGCGACCGTGGTGCAGATGGAGGCCACCACGCAGCACAACGCCGCGCTGATCGAGGCGGCGTCGCTGACCTCGGCATCGCTCGAACGGCAGAGCGAGAGCCTGTTCTCCGCCATCTCGTGGTTCCGGGTGGCGGACGGCGCGGCGGGCCGGGCGGCCGGATGAGCCGGCGAGGATGAGCCGCGCCGCGGCGCCCGTCATTCCGTCAGCATCGCGGCGGCCGGGGCGGCGCGCCGCGTCCTGACGGCGAGGCCGGCGGGCGGCGCCGGAGCCGGGCGCGGGCCGCCGCAATCCGCGGCCCGCGCGGCCTCAGAAGATCGAGCGTTCCGTGTAGCTCGTCAGCCATTCCAGCGCCAGCACGCCGGCCAGCGAATTGCCGTTCGCGTCGAGCCCCGGCGACCAGACGCAGACGGCCATCTCGCCCGGCAGCACCGCCACGATGCCGCCGCCCACGCCGCTCTTGGCCGGCAGCCCGACGCGGTAGACGAAGTCGCCGGCCGCGTCGTAGGTGCCGCAGGTCAGCATCAGCGCGGACAGCCGCTTGGCCGAACTCGCGTCCACCACGCGCTCGCCGGTCACGGGCGCCACGCCGCCGTTGGCGAGGAACAGCGCGGCCTGCGCGAGCTCCACGCAGTTCATCGAGATCGCGCACTGCCGGCAGTAGGCTTCCACCACCATGTCGGGCGGCATCCACATGTTGCCGAAGCTGGCCATGAAGTGGGCCATCGCGCGGTTGCGCTCGGCGTGCTGCCATTCGGACTGCGCCACGCGCAGGTCGTAGTCGATCTCGTTCGAGCCGATCAGCCGGCGGATGAATTCGACGAGCGCTGTCTCGGCGCGCACGAAGCGGCGGCTCAGCACGTCGGTGACCACCAGTGCGCCGGCGTTGATGAACGGGTTGCGCGGCTTGCCGCGCTCGCTTTCGAGCTGCACCAGCGAATTGAACGCGGTGCCCGACGGCTCGCGCCCCACGCGCTGCCAGAGCTCGTCGCCGAGCAGCTGGAACGCGAGCGTGCAGGCGAACAGCTTCGAGATGCTCTGGATCGAGAAGCGCTCGTGCGCGTCGCCCACCGTGTGGGTCTGGCCGTCGAGCGTGACGATCGCGATGCCGAAGCGCTCGGCCGGAACCTTCGCGAGCTCGGGGATGTAGTCGGCCACGCGGCCGGCGCCGATCCACGGCGTGATTTCGGTGCGGATGCGTTCGAGTATCGATGGGTAATTCATGACGGCGATCGGGCGGCGCGCGCGGCGCCGAATTCAGCGAGCCCGTATGGAACCGCTTGCGCCGCGATTCGTCAAGCTCGGAGCCGCTGCCGTGGCGGCCCAGGCGAACCCGGGCGGGGTTCGGCCGGGCGGCGGCGGGCCGTTTGCGCTCGACACGGCACGGCCGGCCGCCGGACCTGGTCGGATCGGTCGGGCCGCTAGGCGCCCGATTTCCTTGCCGCACGCCCTCAATTACGCGGATCTCGGCGCTGACGGCAGTATGATTCGGATTAGTCTCGAATCTTACCGATGGTTAGCGGTCGGTCCGCGGGCCGGCCGGTCGCTGTTTTTCGCACGCAACACACGCAACGGTCTCACCCATGCCTTTTCGGATTCTCCTCGTCGAGGACGACAGCCGTCTGTCCACCCTGATCACCACCTATCTGCGCAAGCACGACTACGAAGTCGATACCGTGCTGGACGGCCATGCGGCGGTGCCGGCGATCCTCGCGTCGCGGCCCGACCTCGTGATCCTCGACGTGAACCTGCCGGGCAAGGACGGCTTCGAGGTCTGCCGCGAGGCGCGCAAGCACTACGACGGCGTGATCGTGATGGTCACCGCGCGCGACGAGCCCTACGACGAACTGCTGGGGCTCGAGTTCGGCGCCGACGACTACGTGCGCAAGCCGGTCGAGCCGCGCATCCTGCTGGCGCGCATCAAGGCCCAGCTGCGGCGCTCGCCGGCGCGCGCGGCCGAAGCGGGCGCCGAGCCCGAGGCCTTCGCGTTCGGCAAGTTCTCGATCCATCGCGGCAACCGCTCGGTGCGGCTGCCGGACGGCTCGTCGCCGGATCTCACGTCGGCGGAATTCGACCTGCTTTGGGCGCTCGTGTGCCGCGCGGGCGAGGTGGTGAGCCGCGACGACCTGATGCTGCAACTGCGCGGCGTGGAGTTCGACGGGCTCGACCGCACCATCGACGGCCGCATCTCGAAGCTGCGCCGCAAGCTGCAGGACGACGCGAGCCACCCGCGCCGCATCAAGACGGTCCGCAGCAAGGGCTACCAGTTCAGCACCCATGAGTGGGAATAGGACGGACCCGGGCCGCCGCGGCGCGGCCTGCCCGCCGCCCTCGCGCCTGCCGGCGCTGCGCTACCTGCGCTGGCGCTGGCTGCGCTTCCGGCGCTCGTGGACCGACACGCGTGCCGACCGCATGCCGAGCTGGTCGCGGCTCTACCTGCGCGCCTACCTGCATCTGATGAGCCTGGTGCTGACGGTGGTGGCGGTGCCGCTGCTGGCGCTGGCGGCCACGCTGTCGCCGCGCACCGTGCTGGCGGGCTTCGAGGCGCTGCCGGGCGGCGCGCTCGGCGTCGCGCTGTTCGTGATCGTGGTGCCGGCGCTCGCCACCTGGCGCTGGGCGCGCCCGACCTGGAGCGACCTCGTGATGGTGCGCGAGCGCGCCATCGATTTCAGCGGCGGGCGCTTCCACACGCGCGCGCGCGAATCGCACAGCGTGATCCTCGGGCCGCTCGCGCGCACGCTCAACGCGCTGGCGATGCGCATGGAGCGCCTGATCGAGGCGCAGCGCGACCTGACCAACGGCATCTCGCACGAGCTGCGCACGCCGCTGGCGCGCGTGCGCTTCGCGCTCGAGGCGCTGCGCGACCCGGCCTCCGACGCGGAGCGCCACGCCGCGCTCGACAGCATCGCGCAGGACGTGACGGAACTCGACGAGCTGATCGACATGAGCCTCACCTACGCGCGGCTCGAATACAGTTCGCTGCAATCGAACCAGGCGCCCACCGGGCTGGCCACCTGGCTCGAAACCCAGGTTCACGACGTCGCCCAGCTCGACCCGACCAAGCGCATCGAGATGCGCATCGGCGTGCCGCGCGAGCTGCGCGTGAACATGGATACGCGGCTGATGTCCTACGCGATCCGCAATCTGCTGCGCAATGCCGGCAAGTACGCGCGCTCGCGCATCGTGATCGGCGCGGCCGCCGGCGCCGACGGCGGCATCACCGTGTTCGTCGAGGATGACGGCCCCGGCGTGCCCGACATCGAGCGCGAGCGGATCTTCGACGCGTTCGTGCGGCTGGACCGCCATACCGCGGGCTACGGGCTCGGCCTCGCGATCACGCGGCAGGTGCTGCGGGCGCACCACGGCAACATCGTCGTGACCGACGCGCGCGAGCTGTCCGGCGCGCGTTTCGAGATCGGCTGGCCGGGCTGAGGCCCGCCGGCCGCCGCGCCGCCTCGGCCGGGTTGCGGCCCGCGCGCCGTCCGTGCCCGAGCGGCGCTCAATAGGTCCGGCCGAGCTGGAAGTACAGGTTGCGCACCCCGCCCGGCGCCAGCGCGACACCTACGTAGACCGGCCCGAACGAGGTGGCGAAGCTCGCGAACAGCGAGTAGCTCTGCTTGAGCGGTCCGTTGTCGAGCGCATCGTCGGCGGTCCAGACGTTGCCGACCTCGGCGCTCGCGCCCACGTAGAACGCCTTGATCGGCGACGCGTTGAACGTCATCAGCCGGTTCATGTAGGTGATCTGGCCGTAGGCGAGCGCGTCGCCGCTCAGCTGGTCGGCCGCGTAGGCCGCCAGGTGCTGGAAGCCGCCCAGCGTGAACGCGAGCAGGTTCACCGGGCTCACGCCGCCCAGGCTCCTGCCGCCCTCGATGCTCGCGCTGAGGCTGTGCCGGCCGAACGCCTGCGCGATCATGGCCTTGCCGAACAGTCGGGTGTAGCGGCTGCCGTCGCTCGCGGCGAGCGAGCGGTCGACGCGCATTTCCAGGTAGTAGCCGCGGCGCGGCAGCATCGGATCGTCGAGCTGGTCGATCAGCAGCCGCGCGCGCGCGGTGAGTTCATGGCCGTTGAATGACGGGTACATCTGGCCGTCCAGGTCGCCGTCGGGCGTGATGTCGGGCAGGTTGTAGATGGCCGAGGCGTTGCCGTGCGCGTAGGCGAGACCCACCCGTAAGTCGCCCAGGCGCGCGATCGGCAGGCCCAGGTCGAGGCCGAGCCGCTGCGTCTGCAACCGGTACTGGGTGAGCTTGTAGTCTTCGTAGTAGATGTTCGCGAAGCGCCGCTCCAGCTCCGCGTAGGGCGCGAGATAGAAGCCGTAGCGGCCCGACAGCGGCTGGCGCAGCTCGGTGTGCAGCGCCTGCAGGTCGCTGCCGAGCGTGGTGTCGGCGCGGAATTCGAGCCCGGAATCGGTCAGCCAGGGCCGCCGGTAGCCGACGTGGAAGCGGAAGCCGCCCTCGTCGCTGGAGCTGCTCGACATGCCGAGCCCGAACAGCAGGAAGTTCGGCCCCCAGTTCTTCTCGCGCGCGTCGATCAGCAGCGTGTTCCGGTTGCCGTCGGTGATCACCTGCTGGGTGACCGAATCGAAGTTGCCGCTCGTCGACAGCGCGAGCAGGTCGCGGTTGACGGCCTGCGCGTCGTAGACGTCGCCGGGCTTCACGTGCAGCGCGTCGGCCACCACGCGCTTGGGCACCGGGCCGCTCGCGCGGATCTCGATCGCGGCGAGCCGCACCGGCGGCGCCGACGGGCGCGCGTGCGCGGCGCGGTAGGCCGCGTAGTCGGCCGGCGACAGCGCGTAGCGTTCGAGCCGCGGCAGCGCGGCATTGGCCGCCGCCTCGCCGGCCTTGATCGCCTGCTCGGCGTTCTGGAAATCGATGAACGACAGCGAGCCGAGATCGGGCTCGAGCAGTATGTCGTCGGGGCGCAGCTGCGCGCGCTGCTGCGCGACGTTCTGGCGGATCAGGATGCCGAGCATCTGCTGGATCACGTCGGCGGCCGAGGCGAGCGAATCGAGCGGGCGCAGCTGCGAGCCGATGTCCACCGCGATCACCCGGTCGGCGCCCATCCGGCGCGCGGCGCTGACCGGCAGGTTGCTGACGAGGCCGCCGTCCACCAGCGTGCGGCCGGCGATCTCGGTGGGCGAGAACAGGCCCGGCAGCGCCATGCTGGCGCGGATCGCGAGTGGCAGCGAGCCATGGTCGAGCACCACCATGTGGCCGTTGCGGAGATCGGTGGCGATCGCGCGGAACGGCACCGGCAGCTTGTCGAACGACTGGTTGACGGGCACCGAGGCGGTCCAGTCGGCGAGCAGCGCCTGCAGCCGGTTGCCCTGGATCAGCCCGGCCGGCGCCTTGAAGCCTTTCCGGCCGAAGCCCACGGTCAGGCCGGCGACGTAGTGCTCCTCGTCCTCGCGGCGCTTCTGGGGCAGGTCGGCGCGATCGACCACGTCGAACGCGATGTCGGTGAGGTTCACCGCGGAGAGCCGCCGCGCCATCTGGTCGGCGTCCATCCCGCTCGCGTACAGGCCGCCGACCACGGCCCCCATGCTGGTGGCCGCGATGCAGTCGACCGGGATGCGATGCGCCTCCAGTACCTTCAGGACCCCCAAATGGGCATAGCCGCGTGCGCCGCCGCCCGACAGCACCAGGCCGATCGCCGGCCGGCCCGGCGGGCCGCCGTTCGCGACGCACGCCTGGGCGGCGGCGCCGTCGGCATCGGGCAGCGAGGGCACTGCCGTGGCGGCCGCCGATAGTTCTGCCCCCATTTTTTGCACACCCCGGCCTTCGTCGCTCGGATTGCGCTGCGCCTGCATCGCCGCGAGCGCGGCTGCCCAGGTCGTCGAGTCGGCCGCCGCGGCTGGCGCGGCTGGCGCGGCCTGCGCGGCCTGCGCGGCCTGCGCGGCCGGCCGGTCGGACGTGTCGGCCCGCGCCGTGGCGGGCAGCACGCAGCAGGCCCAGCCGAGCATGGCCAGCGCGAGCCGCGCCAAGCAGGCGTTACGCGGGCCCGTGCGGCGATCACGACCGAGGCGGCGATCGGCGGCGTCAGGTCCGGCCGCCGGCCGCGGCGCGCGGGCGACGAGACGGTCGGCTGGCGATTCGCGATGCGAGGCGGGGAAGGTGAGGATGCGGATTTCTACGATTGGTATCGACATGACGTGGTTGCACGGCGGCGAATGCGCGGCCCAGGCGAGAGGGTACAGGCTTTGCGGCGGCCGTCAATTTATGCGGCCGATCTCAGGCAGTCCCGACGGTTCCGCGCAATTGCCAACCGGCGAACGGCATATTCTCCATTGACCCGAAATTACCTACAGTAGAAACTGCCGGTCGACGGTGCATCGTGATCGATGCGCGCGGGAGCGGCCAGCGAGCGGTACCGGCGCGGGGGAAACGCCGGATCGGGCCGCGCTCGCGCATCTTCGTCGGTAGGTCAGTCCGTTGAGGCACACAATGTCGACACCCATGCTGGGCAGGCTTTTCTCGAACGACGTCGCGATCGATCCGGGCACCGCGAGCACCCTCATTTACACGTCCGAACGCGGCGTCGTGCTGAATCAGCCGTCGGTGGTCTGTTTCCGCAAGTCGGCCGCGCATGTCGAAAAGGCGCGGGTCGAGGCGGTGGGCGAACTGGCCAAGGCGCTGCTCGGGCGCGTGCCCGAGCATCTCGAGGCGGTGCGCCCGCTGCGGCACGGCGTGATCGCGCATTACCCGGCCGCCGAGCAGATGATCCGCCAGTTCGTCGACATGTCGCACGCGCGCTCGCTGTTCGGACGGCGCATCGCGTTCACGATGTGCGTGCCGTCGAGCGCCACCGCCGTGGAGCGCCGCGCGCTGCGCGAGGCCGCGGTGGCGGCGGGCGCCTCGCGCGTGAGCCTGATCGGACAGTCGCTCGCGGCCGCGCTCGGCGCGGGGCTGCCCGTCACCGAGGCGGTCGGCTCGATGGTGGTGGACATCGGCGGCGGCACCACCGAGGTCGGTGTCGTCTCGCTCGGCGGCGTGGTCTATCAGCAGTCGGTGCGCGTCGGCGGCGACCAGTTCGACGCGGCGATCGTCAACCACGTGCGCGGCCTCTACAACGTGCTGCTCGGCGAGCAGACCGCCGAGCACGTCAAGAAGCAGATCGGCTCGGCCTGCCATTCGGTGCCGCGCGAATCGATGCGCGCCGTCGGGCGCGGCGTGGAGGACGGCCTGCCGCGCACCATCGAGCTGTCGAACCACGACGTGGCCGAGGCGCTCGCGGCGCCGCTGAAGCAGGTCATCACCACCGTCAAGGCCGTGCTGGAAAACGCGCCGCCCGAACTCGTCACCGACATCGCGCATCGCGGCATCGTGCTGACGGGCGGCGGCGCGCTGCTTGCTCATCTCGACCGGCGCCTGTTCGACGAAACCGGCCTCGCGGTGCGCGTCGCCGACGAGCCGCTGAGCTGCGCCGTGCGCGGCGCCGGCGAGGCGATGGGCCGGCTGGAGGCCGACATCGAACACTGACGGCCCCGGCAGCCGGGCGGCCCGCCCGACGCGCCGTGCCGGCCATGGGCCGGCGCCCGGGCCAGCCAGGCCAGCCGGCGCGCAGGTGCCGATAGGCGCGCCGCAATCGGGCGGCAGCCGTGCACAACCGGGCGACAACCGGGCGACAACCGGGCGGCAGCCGGGCAGTCCCTGCTGCCCGCCGCTCCTGCGCCATCTCCGGTTGGCCGCCGGCGGGCGGCGGCCGGGCCGGGCGCCGCGCAAGGGATCACGATGCTGCGTGGCGGGCGCATTCTGGCCTATCCTGTGGCGAATCGGGGTGCAAGCAGCGACCGGCTTGCCCGCCCCCTTTCCCGTGGACCGCAGTCAGGAGTCGCAATGCCCGGTATCCCAGCAGATCACGCTTCCTCGACGGCCGCGCAGGCTGTCGCCGCCGCTTCGTCCGCGCCGCCTGCGGCGCCGCCCGCGGGTGCCGCCGCGCCCCCCTTCATCGCCCCCGAACCCGGCTCGCAGAAGCCCGTGCGCGGCAGCCAGCACGTGCTGAAGTCGGGCGACGCGTTCGTGGTCAGCGACACGCTCGGCGACATCTCCGGCCACGACGACGGCCTGTTCGTCGACGACATGCGCGTGCTGTCGGGCTGGCGGCTCACGTTCGGCGGCCGCGCGCCGTCGCTGCTGTCGGGCGCGACCAGCGCCGACAACGCCTCGTTCACCGCGCATCTGACCAACCGGCCGCTGCCGCCGCTCGGCGGCCACGAGATGCCGGAAGGCGTGATCCACATCGAGCGGATGCGCGTGCTCTCCGAGAACGTGCTCTACGAGGCGCTCACGCTCACCAACTACGGCACGACCGACGCCGAGGTGCCGCTGTCGATCTCGTTTTCCGCCGACTTTCTCGACATGTTCGAGGTGCGCGGCACGCCGCGCGAGCGACGCGGCGAGGTGGCCGCGCCGCAGGTCGAGGCAGGGCAGGTGCGGCTGCGCTACGACGGCCTCGACGGCGTCACGCGCACGGTGCGGATCGGCTTCTCGCCGGCGCCGGTGCGGCTCGACACCGAGCGCGCCGACTACACGCTGACGATCGCCGCGCAGGCCTGCGTGTCGATCTACCTGACGGTGGAGGCGCGCATCGAGCGCGACGGCGAGCCGGCCGAGCCCGCGCAGTCGCTCGCCAAGGCGAGCCGGCCGGGTTTGCGCCGCGCGTTGGTGCAGGTCCACCGCAAGATGCGCGAGCGGCGCCGCATGACCACGCGCGTGCGCACCAGCAACCCGCTCTTCAACGCCTGGCTGGAGCGCTCGCTCGCCGATCTCGGCCTGCTGACCACCCAGCTCGAGACGGGGCCCTATCCTTATGCCGGCATCCCGTGGTTCTCCACGCCGTTCGGCCGCGACGCCGTGATCACCTCGCTGCAGATGCTGTGGCTGCAGCCGTCGCTCGCGCGCGGCGTGCTGCGTTTTCTCGCGAAGCATCAGGCGCGCGAGGCGTCGGCGTTCCGCGACGCCGAGCCGGGCAAGATCATGCACGAGTTCCGCCGCAGCGAAATGGCGGCCACCGGCGAGGTGCCGTTCGCGCTCTACTACGGCGGCGTCGACACCACGCCGCTGTTCGTGGTGCTGGCGGGCGCCTACCTGGAGCAGACCGGCGACACGGCGCTGATCGACGAGCTGTGGCCCGCGCTCGAACGCGCGGCGGACTGGGTCGCGCGCGCCTGCGACCGTAATCCGCTCGGCCTGCTCGACTACCAGAAGACCTCCGAGCGCGGCCTCGCGAACCAGGGCTGGAAGGACAGCCACGATTCGGTGTTCCATGCCGACGGCCGCTTTCCGGAAGGGCCGATCGCGCTGGTGGAGGTGCAGGCCTACGCGTGCGCGGCGTTCGACGCGATGGCGACGTTCTCCACGCATCGCGGCGACACCGGGCGCGCGGCCGGCTACGCGGCACGCGCGAAGACGCTGCGCGAGGCGGTGGAGACGCACTACTGGATGCCGGAGGCCAACTTCTACGGGATCGCGCTGGACGGACGCGGCGAGCTGTGCCGCGTGCTGGCGTCGAACGCGGGGCACCTGCTCGCGTTCGGGCTGCCCGAGGCGAGCCGCGGCGAGGCCGTGGCGGCCACGCTCGATTCGTCGCTGTTCCGCACCGGCTGGGGCGTGCGCACGCTCGCGGCCGGCCAGCCGCGCTTCAACCCGATGGCCTACCACAACGGCTCGGTCTGGCCGCACGACAACGCGCTGGCCGCGCGCGGCTTCGCGCGCTACGGCAACAAGACGGCCGCCACCGAGCTGCTGCGTGCGCTGTTCGAGGCGGCGGTCAGCTTCGACATGCGCCTGCCCGAGCTGTTCTGCGGTTTCCCGCGCCGGCGCGGCGAGCCGCCGACGGCTTATCCGGTCGCCTGCCTGCCGCAGGCGTGGGCGGCCGGCTCGCCGTTCATGATGCTGCAGGCCTGCCTGGGCGTGAGCGTCGACGCCGCGCGCGGCGAGGTGCGCATCGAGCGGCCGGCGCTGCCCGAGGGGATCGGCTGGCTCGATCTCGACGGGCTGCGGGTGGGCGACGAGACGGTCTCGCTGACGTTCCGCCGGGTGGGCGGCCAGGTGGTGGCGGCCGCCAACGGCGCCGGGCGCGTGAAGGTGGTGGCGGCGCTGTAGGCCCGCGGCCCGGCGGCCGGCCGCGCCATGCGGCATGGCGTGGCCGGCGGCCAATTGCCGCGCCCGGTCGGGCCGCTCGCGCGGGAATCGCCCGGGCGTGGCCTGGTCGAAACGATGGAACGCGCCGCGTCTGGCGGCGCGTCGTTCAGTTCAAGGAGATGGCAATCATGACCCAGCAAACCCGGCCCGACGAAGGCGGCCCGCGCGGCCGCGACGCGCAGCTCGAGCAGATGGAGGCGGCGGTCGATCATCTGCATGCGTCGGTCGCGTCGCAGTCGATCGCAACCGGCGCGGCCAAGGGGCTCGCGTTCAGCCTGATCGAGACGCTCGGCGCGCTGATCGGCGACCCGGACCTGCCCGAGCATGCGCGTTCGGGCTATGAGGCGCTGCGCGCCAAGGCCAGCGAGCTGATGGGCTCGCTCGAGCGGCATTGAGCCGGCGGCGCCGGCAGCCCGTGTGGGCGCGCCGGGCCTCGCCGTCGTCGCCGTCGTCGCGCCGGCCCCTGCCTGCGCGGCCTCGGTCCGCCCCATTTCGTGACGAACTCGTGGGCGTTCCGATAGGATCGAAAAAAATTCCCGTCCGATCAACGGCTTGGCGATGCCGGTTCGCCGATATCCACAGGTTTGCCAACAAAAACTGTGGATAACTTTACCTCTGTCACGTCATCCCGATCGGTAGTCGCTACCGATCGCCGATGCCGGCTCCCTGCCAGGTGAGGCACTGCCGCACGCAGGCAGGCGTCCCGCCGGCCCGCCGGCCCCCTTCGCGGCGGCGTCGGGCAGATGCCTCTGAAACGGGCAGCCTGCCGCCGGGCTGCCCGTTTCCCTGACGCGCCGCGGTAAACCGTGCCGGATCAATGCCTTGCGGTGCGCATGCGCAGGAAATCCACAAGCTTGCCAATAGAAACTGTGGACAACAGGCGGCCGACGGCGCGTCGCACGGCCCTGACGCTTTCGTGATACGCCGAAAAAAACGCTGGTAGATCAATGGCTTGAGTTGAATGGCCTCAGGATGTCCACAAGCTTGCCAACAAAAAATGTGGACAACGCGAGTGGGCGGCGCGCAGCCGCGAGTGGCCCGCAGGCAGCGCTGCGCGCGGGATCGAAGGCGGCATCGTGCCGGCGCGTCGCGCGGCGTCGATGCCGGAAACGGCCGGTTGGAATGGTTGCAAACACAACTCATGGCGCCCAAGAGCATTGATCCAAAAAGGTTTTTTTTCACCAAGGCGCGA